>NZ_JBEZLV010000022.1:0-133470 GCF_040652335.1 Streptomyces sp. NPDC048270 | reverse complement strand
GGCGGGGCTGGAGTGGCCGGCAGATCCAGCCCCGCCGGCGTTTGAGGCGCGGGGTCTGGGGCGGAGCCCCAGGTCTTTGAGCCGCGGCGGCTACACGCGGGTGCGGGAGCGGCGGCGGGAGGCCGGGGACGGGAGCAGGATGCGGCGCGGCCGGCGGCGGAGCGGGATCTCGGTGACCGCGAGTTCCTCGGCTCCGACGCGCGGAATCGTGCCGGAGGGCGCACCCGCCCCGGCGGCGAGGACGGCCGCCGGAGCGCCACCGCGGCGCCGGACCGACCCGGCGGTCAGCGGCCGGCCGCCCGCGTGCAGCGCCACCGCGGCCATCGGCCCGGCCACGGCCAGCAGCAGCGCACCCAGCGCCAGGCCCATGCCGGGGAAGCCCGCCGCCTCCGCGAGGAGGCTGCCGGTGACCGGCCCGCAGGCCACGCCCAGGGAGGACGCCGACCCGGCCAGCACCGCCCAGCGGCCGCGCGGGTCCAGGGCCGCGGCGAGGCCGATCGCGTACGAGAGCACCACCGGGTAGAGCGCGTTCCACAGGATCTCCCCTGCGGCGAAGCCTCCGAGGCTCCGGGCGGAGGAGGACACCGCCACGCAGCAGGCGATCACCGCCGTCCCCACCCCGATCGGGACCGCCCGGCCCAGCCGCGAGCCGAGCGCGGAGGCGGCCGTGACCCCGAGCAGGCCCGCGCCGAGCGCCGCGGCGAAGACCACGCCGAGGGTGACCTCCGAGAGGCCCGCCTGCTGGGTGCCGATCCGGCCGCTGACCCCCCACAGGGCGTTCTGCGCGAGGGACCACAGCATCAGCGAGCCCGCCAGGACCACCCCGGCGCGCGGGTACGGAAGGCGGCCCGGGACGACCCCGGTCACCGCGGGAGCCGAGGAGCCGCCCAGCCGGCCGGTGGCGGGCCAGACCAGCGCCGCGACCAGCGCGATCGCGGCGAACGGCAGCCCGTGGCCGCCCCCGAGCCGCGGCAGCGTCAGGTAGAGCGCCCCGGCGGTCGCCGACACCGACAGCAGCCCGAGCGCGGAGGCCCGGTGCGGATCGCGCTGCCCGGCGATGCCGGCGGCGGCCACGGCGGTGGCGGTTCCGGAGCCGAAGCCGCCGACCACCGCGCCGGCGACGACCAGCGGCAGCAGCGGGGCGGCGGCGGCCGTGCCGTATCCGGCGACGGCCAGCAGCAGCCCGAGCCGGGCCAGGGGCCGGGGCCCGTACCGGCCGATGCGGGAGGCCAGGGTGAAGCCGGCCGCGGCGGAGCCGAGCAGCAGGGCGGTGCCGATCAGGCCGGCCTGTGCGGGGCTGAGCGGCAGATGGGCGTCGAGCCGTCCCACTACCGTCGGCAGGAGGTACGGGGCGAGGTAGCCGGCCGTGAAGAGGGCCACCAGGGGCCAGGCGGCGGGCAGCGCCGCGGGCGGCTCGGAGAGCGGCGCGGGGGTGCGGTCGGGCACGTGCGTTCCAGGTGGTGCGGGTGATGCGGGGCGTCGCCGCGGAGTGAGCGGGGCCCCTGTTTATCAAGCGGCCCGAGAGCAGGAAAAGAGCATTCCTGTAGTGATCTGCGACACACTGTGTTTGGGCTCGTGCCGGCTGGGCATGGCTGGCATCTTTCCACCGCAAACCATCGCACCGAAAACCCTCTGGAAGAAACGACCCTTCAAGCCAACGGGGAGTACACCGTGACCAGTCGGGACAACGTCGACAGCAGTGCGGCAGCGGTGGACCCGCTCGGTCCGCTGCGCAACCCCCAGGAGCCCGCCTGCGACGTCTTCCTGACCGGCACGGTCTTCCTCGACATCATCTTCACCGGCCTCGACTCGGCCCCGGTGCGCGGTACCGAGTCCTGGGCCCGGGGCATGGGCTCCAGCCCCGGCGGCGTCGCCAACATGGCCACCGCCCTGGCCCGGCTCGGCCTGCGCACCTCGCTCGCCGCGGCGTTCGGCGACGACCACTACGGGGAGTACTGCTGGGACGCCCTCGAACAGGGCGAGGGCATCGACCTGTCCATGTCGCGGACGATCCCCGGCTGGCACAGCCCCGTCACCGTCTCGATGGCCTACGAGGGCGAGCGCACGATGGTCTCGCACGGCCACGAGGCGCCCCCGCCGGCCGGACCCGCCCCCTTCCCGCAGTGCCCGCCGCGGGCCCGGGCCGCCGTGGCCGCGCTCGGCCCCGGCCGGGGCGAGCCGTGGATCGCGGAGGCGGCCCGCCGCGGCGCGCGGGTCTTCGCGGACGTGGGCTGGGACGAGAGCGGCCAGTGGGACCTGGGGGCCCTGGCCGACCTGGAGCACTGCGAGGCCTTCCTGCCGAACGCGGGCGAGGCCATGCGCTACACCCGGACCGAGTGTCCGCGCGCGGCCGCCCGGGCGCTGGCCGAGCGGGTGCCGATCGCGGTGGTGACGATGGGCCCGGAGGGCTCGTACGCCGTGGACGGGCGGACGGGCGAGACGGCCCACGTCCCGGGGATCACGGTGGACGAGCTGGACCCGACCGGCGCGGGCGACGTCTACGTGGCGGGCTTCCTCACCGGCACCCTGGCGGGCTGGCCGCTGGCGGACCGCCTCGCCTTCGCGGGGCTGACGGCGGCCCTGTCGGTGCAGGAGTTCGGCGGCTCCCTCTCGGCCCCCGGCTGGCCGGAGGTGGCCCACTGGTGGCGCTCGGCCCCGGCCGGGCTGCGCGGCCGCTACGCCTTCCTGGACGACCTGATCCCGCCCGCGGCGACCCCGGCGGCCCGGCGCCGCGCGGTGCCCACCATCGGCTTCCGGCACTCCGCCTAGTGCTGCCGGGCGTCGCGACCCGGTGAACCTTTGCGGTCACAGCACTAGGCCGCCGGCCCGCCCCCGGGGCCCCGCCGGTCGAATGCCGGTGGAAAACCCCTCGGGGATGCCCCGGCGGCGACGTACGCTTGGTATTCCGGAGGTCGTCGATCGGCGCGGCCCCTCAGCGGGAGGTATGCGCAGGCCACAGTGCCGGCCCATGACTCAGACACCGACAGCCCACATCCCAGCGCCGGGCCAGGCGCGAGCCCACTTCACCGTTCCGGCCACGCACCCGATGGTGACGGTGCTCGGTTCCGGTGACGCCCTGTTGCGCGTGATCGAGAAGGCCTTTCCGAAGGCCGACATCCATGTTCGGGGCAACCAGGTCAGCGCGATCGGGGCAGCGGCGGAAGTCGCCCTGATCCAGCGCCTGTTCGACGAGATGATGCTGGTGCTCCGCACCGGGCAGCCGATGACGGAGGACGCAGTGGAACGCTCGATCGCCATGCTGAAGGCGAGCGGCAACGGCCAGGAGGGCGGCCCGGAGGAGACTCCGGCCGAGGTGCTCACCCAGAACATCCTCTCCAGCCGGGGCCGCACGATCCGGCCCAAGACCCTCAACCAGAAGCGGTACGTCGACGCCATCGACAAGAACACGATCGTGTTCGGCATCGGCCCCGCCGGTACGGGCAAGACCTACCTCGCCATGGCCAAGGCGGTCCAGGCCCTGCAGTCCAAGCAGGTCAGCCGGATCATCCTGACCCGGCCCGCGGTCGAGGCGGGAGAGCGGCTCGGCTTCCTGCCGGGCACCCTCTTCGACAAGATCGACCCGTACCTGCGCCCGCTCTACGACGCGCTGCACGACATGCTGGACCCGGACTCGATCCCGCGGCTGATGGCCGCCGGGACCATCGAGGTGGCCCCGCTGGCGTACATGCGCGGCCGCACCCTCAACGAGGCGTTCGTCGTCCTCGACGAGGCGCAGAACACGAGCCCGGAGCAGATGAAGATGTTCCTGACCCGGCTCGGGTTCGATTCGAAGATCGTCATCACCGGTGACATCACGCAGGTCGACCTCCCGGGCGGCACCAAGAGCGGCCTGCGCCAGGTCCAGTCGATCCTCGAAGGGGTTCCGGACATCCACTTCTCGCGGCTCACGTCCGAGGATGTCGTCCGCCACAAGCTGGTCGGCCGTATCGTCGACGCGTACGAGAAGTACGACGACAGCCAGCAGGCCGCGAACGGCCACCAGCGGAAGTAGAACCCAGCGCACCATGTCGATCGACGTCAACAACGAGTCCGGAACCGAGGTCGACGAGCAGGCGATCCTCGACATCGCCCGCTACGCGCTCACCCGGATGCGGATCCACCCGCTCTCGGAGCTCTCCGTCATCGTCATCGACGAGGACGCCATGGAGCAGCTCCACATCCAGTGGATGGACCTGCCCGGACCCACCGACGTCATGTCCTTTCCGATGGACGAGCTCCGTCCGCCGGCGAAGGACGACGAGGAGCCCCCGCAGGGGCTCCTCGGTGACATCGTGCTCTGCCCCGAGGTCGCCAAGAAGCAGGGCGAGGACGCCCCGACGCAGCACTCCATGGACGAGGAGCTCCAGCTCCTGACCGTCCACGGGGTGCTGCACCTGCTCGGGTACGACCACGAGGAGCCCGACGAGAAGGCCGAGATGTTCGGCCTGCAGGCGGCGATCGTCGACGGCTGGCGGGCCGACCGCGGCATGACCGGTCCGTCCCCGGCACCCACCGTCTCGTGAACGCCCCGCAACTGATCACCGGCGCGGTCCTGCTGGTGGTCGTGGCCTGGTTCGCGGCCTGCGCCGAGTCCGGCATCGCCCGCATCTCGAGCTTCCGCGCCGAGCAGGCCGTACGGGAGGGCCGGCGCGGCAGCGAGAAGCTGGCGCAGGTGGCCGGCGACCCCACCCGCTACCTCAACGTGGCGCTGCTGGTCCGGGTCACCTGCGAGATGGCGGCCGGCGTCCTCGTCACCTACGTCTGCCTCGGCGAGTTCGGGGAGACCTGGACCGCGCTGCTCGTGGCCATCGCGGTGATGGTGCTGGTCTCCTTCGTCGCCGTGGGCGTGTCCCCGCGCACGATCGGCCGCCAGCACCCGCTGAACACCGCGACGGCGGCCGCGTACGTCCTCGTACCGCTCGCGCGGGTGATGGGGCCGATCCCGCAGCTGCTGATCCTCATCGGCAACGCGCTCACGCCCGGGAAGGGCTTCCGCAAGGGGCCGTTCGCCTCCGAGGCCGAACTGCGCGCGATGGTGGACCTCGCGGAACGGGAATCGCTGATCGAGGACGACGAGCGCCGGATGGTGCACCAGGTCTTCGAGCTCGGCGACACCCTGGTGCGCGAGGTGATGGTGCCGCGCACCGACCTGGTGTGCATCGAGCGGTACAAGACGGTCCGTCAGGCGACCACGCTCGCGCTGCGCTCCGGCTTCTCGCGCATCCCGGTGACCGGGGAGAACGAGGACGACATCGTCGGCATCGTCTATCTGAAGGACCTGGTCCGCAAGACCCACATCAGCCGGGAGGCGGAGTCCGACCTGGTCTCCACGGTGATGCGGCCGGCGGTCTTCGTGCCGGACACCAAGAACGCGGGAGACCTGCTGCGCGAGATGCAGCAGGTGCGCAACCACGTGGCGGTCGTCATCGACGAGTACGGCGGCACGGCCGGGATCGTCACGATCGAGGACATCCTGGAGGAGATCGTCGGGGAGATCACCGACGAGTACGACCGGGAGCTGCCGCCCGTCGAGGACCTGGGCGAGGACCGCTACCGGGTCACGGCGCGCCTCGACATCACCGACCTCGGCGAGCTGTTCAAGGTCGAGGCCTTCGACGACGAGGACGTGGAGACGGTCGGCGGCCTGCTGGCGAAGGCGCTGGGCCGGGTGCCCATCGCGGGTGCCTCGGCGCTGGTGGAGCTGCCGGACGGGCGTCCGCTGCGGCTGACGGCCGAGTCCCCGGCCGGGCGGCGGAACAAGATCGTGACGGTGCTGGTGGAGCCGGTGGTGGCCGCGGTGGAAGCCGCGGGGGAGGAGGGGGAGTGACCCCGGCGCAGCTGCGGGAGTTCTGCCTGGGCTTCAACGCGGCGGTGGAGGAGTTCCCGTTCACCCCGGAGACCTCGGTCTTCAAGGTGCTGGGCAAGGTGTTCGCGCTCTCGGCGCTGGACGCGGAGCCGCTGAAGGTCAACCTCAAGTGCGAGCCGGAGTCGGCGGTGCGGCTGCGTGCGGAGCACGAGGCGGTCGTGCCGGGCTACCACATGAACAAGCGGCACTGGAACACGGTGACCGCGGGCGGGCCCGGCGGCCTGCCGGACGCGCTGGTCCGCGAGCTCGTGGAGGACTCCTACGACCTGGTCGTGGCGGGCCTGCCCAAGGCGGAGCGGCTGCGGCTCGACCGGCCGTGACATGGCCCGGCCGGGGTTGATCGATCAAGGACGAAGGTCACGGGCTCTCGGGACCTTCGGATCATAGGAACCCCCCATTCCGCACCTAGGTTTGTCCCTGAGTCCGGGGGGACCGGGGGAGCGGAGGGGAGGGCGCCTGGGCGGGGCCGTCGTACGCCCCCGCCCAGGCGCTCCCTATGCTTCGCCCATGACCGACACCACCGGGATCGACCCCGAGGACAGCAAGATCATCACGCTGGCGCGCAGCGCCCGGGCCCGCAACGGAGTGCCGGAGGGCGCGGCGGTGCGCGACGAGACGGGCCGCACCTACGTCGCCGGCACGGTGGAGCTGGACTCCCTGAAGCTGAGCGCGCTGCAGACCGCCGTCGCGATGGCCGTGGCCAGCGGGGCCCGGTCGCTCGAGGCCGCCGCCGTGGTCAGCTCCGCCGACACCCCGGCCGACGCGGACCGCGCCGCCGTCCGCGACCTGGGCGGCCCGGACACCCCGGTGCTCCTGGCGGGGCCGGACGGCAGCCTGAAGTCCACCACCCCCGCGGGCTGACGCCCGGCGTCCTACGCTCCGGCCGGGACACCCGTCGCGGCCGGAGCCGGGCGGCGCCGGATGACCATCGACATCAGCGCCGCCATGGCGCACAGCGCGCCCGAGGCGTACCAGACGACGTCGTACGAGCCGAAGACGTCCCGGGCCAGACCGCCCATGAAGGCCACGGCCGCCGCACCCACCTGGTGCGAGGCCAGCACCCAGCCGAAGAGGATCGCCCCGTCCTCCCCGTAGTGCTCGCGGCACAGGGCGATGGTCGGCGGGACGGTCGCCACCCAGTCCAGGCCGTAGAAGACGATGAAGAAGATCATCGGCGGGTGCACGGCCGGCGCCAGCAGCATCGGCAGGAAGAGCAGCGAGACCCCGCGCAGCGCGTAGTAGACCGCCAGCAGCCGCCGCGCCTCGAAGCGGTCGGTGAACCAGCCCGACGCCACGGTCCCGACCACGTCGAAGACGCCGATCACCGCCAGCAGCCCGGCCGCCGCCGTCACCGGCATGCCGTGGTCGTGGGCCGCCGGTACGAAGTGCGTCTTGACCAGGCCGTTCGTGGAGGCCCCGCAGATCGCGAAGGTGCCCGCCAGCAGCCAGAAGGGGCCGGTCCGGGCCGCCTTGAACAGGACGGCGACCGCCCTGCGGGCGGCACCCTGCACCGGCGCGGGCTTCGGCGCGTAGGTGCCCCCGTACGGCGCCAGGCCCACGTCCGCCGGGTGGTCGCGCAGCAGCAGCCACACGAAGGGGACCACCGCGAGCGCGGTGAGCGAGACCGTGACCGCCGCCGGGCGCCAGCCGTGGTCCTCCACCAGCCAGGACAGCAGCGGCAGGAAGACCAGCTGGCCGGAGGCCCCGGCCGCGGTCAGGATGCCGGTGACCAGGCCGCGCCGGGCGGTGAACCACCGGTTGGTCACCGTCGCCGCGAAGGCCAGGGCCATCGAGCCGCTGCCCAGGCCCACCAGGACGCCCCAGAACAGCACCAGCTGCCACGCCGCGGTCATCCAGACCGTGGCGACCGAGCCGCCGGCGATGACCAGCAGGGCCAGGGCCACGATCCGGCGGATGCCGAAACGGTCCATCAGGGCGGCCGCGAACGGGGCGGTGAGCCCGTACAGCGCGAGGTTGACGGAGACCGCGAAGCCGATCGTGCCGCGCGACCAGTCGAACTCCTCGTGCAGCGGCTCGATGAGCAGCCCGGGCAGGGAGGCGAAGGCGGCGGAGCCGATGATCGTCACGAAGGCGACGGCCGCGACGAACCAGGCGCGGTGGACGCGCCCGGTTCGCCGGGGAGTGCGCGGGCCCGCCGTGGGGGCGGAGGCTGTCTGTGTCACCCGGCCAGCTTCCGGTGCACGGGCTCGCGCACGACAGTGGCCTGACTGTCACGCTTCGATATGATCGGGCCATGGAGCCGCCAGCCCAGCCCCACCGCATCGTCGTCCTCGCCCTCGCCGGGCTGCTCCCCTTCGAGCTCGGCATCCCCCACCGGATCTTCGGCCGCGCCAAGGATCCGGCCGGGCGACCCCTGTACGCGATCCTGACCTGCGCACTCGCCCCCGGCCCGGTGCCGACCGACGCCGACTTCGCGGTCCACGTCGAGCACGGCCCGGAGCTGTTGGCCACCGCGGACACCGTGGTCGTGCCCGCCTCGTACGAGCTCGGGCCGGTCCACGAGCACGGCCGGCTGACCGAGGAGCTCGCCGGAGCCCTCGCCCACATCCGGCCCGGCACCCGGCTCGTCTCCATCTGCACCGGCGGCTACGTGCTCGCCGCCGCGGGGTACCTCGACGGCCGCCGCGCCACCACCCACTGGGCCTCCGCCGCACACTTCCAGGAGATGTTCCCGGCCGTCCGGGTCGACCCGGACGTGCTCTACACCGACGACGGGGACGTGCTCACCTCCGCCGGAGTCGCCGCCGGAATCGACCTGTGCCTGCACATCGTGCGCCGCGACCACGGCGCGGCCGTCGCGAACGAAGTGGCCCGGCGGACCGTCGTACCGCCGCACCGGGACGGCGGGCAGGCGCAGTTCATCGAGCGGCCGATGCCGGAGCCGCAGCTCGCCAGCACCGCGGCGGTCCGCGCCTGGGTGCTGGACCGGCTGCACGAACCGCTGCGGCTGACCGACCTGGCCCGCCAGGAGGCCGTGTCCGTACGGACCTTCACGCGCCGGTTCCGGGAGGAGTCGGGGGTCAGTCCCGGCCAGTGGATCCTCGGCCAGCGGATGGAGCGGGCCCGGAGGCTGCTCGAGCGGACGGAACTGCCGATGGAGCGGGTGGCGCGGGAGGCGGGCTTCGGAACCGCGCAGTCGCTGCGCAAGCACGTGCAGGCGGCGCTGGGGGTGAGCCCCACGGCCTACCGGCGCACGTTCCGGGAGGCGGCCGCCGCGCCCTCCCTGCGCCCTCCCCTCCCTGACATCTCCTGATGGGCCATCAGACGGTGCCGGACCCGCGCCTTGACTTCTTCCGCCGCCCGCTCGTCAATGGCCCCCGGTCGGGGCGACGGAGCGCAGGGGGCGGGCAGTGCGGACAGGGGCGCGCAGCAGCAGATGGTCGGCGGCCGTGGGCATCGCCGCACTCGCGGCCGCGGCCGGGGGCGCGCTGAGCGCACCGGCCGCCGCCGAGGACGCACCGGCGGCCGTGGGACTCCCCGGGCAGGTGGAGTTCCCGACCCACTGCCTGCCGCCGCAGGAGGCCGGACTGCCGCCCGCCGAGGGGCCGACCAGCGCCCGGATCAGCGTCGACGACACCGCCCCGCAGGTCGGCGACACCGTCACCGTGACCTACCGGGTGGCCGCCACCCCCGCAGTCAACCCGGCCGGCGGGGAACTGCCGGCGGACGCGCTGACCCCGACCGGGCGGGTCCTGCTCGCGGGCGCCCAGAGCGGCGAGGTCACCGTGGTCGGAGCCCGGCGCAACAGCCCCGTGGCAGCCGGGGCCGCACTGCCCGCCGTCACCATGACGGGCACCTTCACCGTCACCGCGCCCGGTGAGATCACCCTGGCCCCCGGTGCGTACACCCTGCACACCGGCCACCCGCTGGACCTCGACACCGCGTGCACCGCCGCGGCCCCGGCCCCCGTCTCCGAGCGCCTCACCGCGACCCCCCTGCCGACGGCCAACCTCCGCCACGTCCTGCTCGCCGCCGCGCACGGGAAGCCCGGTGGCAAGGTCGAAGTCACCGGGGCCGGCTTCACCCCGGGCGCGGCCGTCACACTGGCCGGCCGGGCCGGCGCCGCCGAGACCGCCGACCGGGTGGCCGCCACCGCGGACGAACTCGGCACGGTCCGGGCGGAGCTGCCGGTCACCGACCCGGCCACCACCGCGGTCGTCGCCTACGAGGGCCCGGCCTGGACCTCCGGACGGGGCGCGGGCCCGGCCGCCTACACGGTCCTCGACGCCGCCCCGCCGGCCCCCGGTACCCAGAAGCTCACCGCCACCGTCGAGCCGGGCGCCCTCGGCATGACCCAGGCCGGCCAGGAGATCACCCTGGGCGCCGTCCCGTACGGAGACGGCGGGGCCGCGCCCGGCCGGATCGGGACCGTCACCGTCAAGGACGCCCGCGGCGGCCCGGTCGGCTGGACCCTGACCGGCAAGGTCACCGACTTCACCGGACCGGGCGGGGTCCGCATCCCCGGCGCCTCCCTTTCCTGGACCCCCTCCTGCACCGCCGAGGCGGGCAGCCCGAGCCCCTGTGCGGCGGGCAGCGCGGGCGCGGTCGGCCCCGAAGGCGCGGTGCTGGCCTCCACACCCGACGCGGAGCGGGCCGGCGGCACCTTCACCGTCGACGCCGCGGTCACCCTGCAGGTCCCGCGCTACACCCCGCCGGGCGCGTACGCGGCGGTCCTGACCCTGACCCTGTCGTGAAGCGCCGGGGCGGGACGTGGCCCCGCGCGGCGGCGGCCGCGGCCGCGCTCGCCGCCGTGCTCCTCGCCCCCGCCGGGACGGCGCAGGCCGCGGACAACGGCCAGTGGTCCGTGCTCCCCGCCGCCAACACCGTCGGCCAGCGGCCCTACTTCTACCTCGCCGCCGCCCCCGGCCAGTCCGTCACCGACTCCGTGACCGTCGCCAACCGCACCGACCGCCCCCGCACCTTCCGGCTCTACGCCGCCGATGCCTACAACACCCCCCGGGACGGCGGCTTCGCGGTCCGCGGCCCCGAAGAGCCGCGGCTGGCCGCCGCCGCGTGGGCGGAGCTCGAGCGGGAGCGGGTCACCGTGCCGGCCCGCGGCTCGGTCAGCGTCGCCTTCACCCTGACCGTCCCCGACCGGGCGGAACCCGGGGACCACCCGGGAGCCGTCGTGGCCCTGGAGGACCGGCCCGCCGCCACGGCCCAGGGCATCGGAGTCCAGCAGGCCGTCGCCGCCCGCGTGTACCTGCGGGTGACCGGCCCGACCGCCCCCGCCCTCGTCGTCCGGGACGTCTCCGTCCACCGGCAGGGCTCCGGCGCGCGGGTCGCGTACACGCTCCACAACATCGGCAACGTCACCCTCCGCCCGCGCGCCGCCGCCACCGCCTCCGGGGCCCTCGGAAGGCCGCTGGCCGGACCGGCCCTCACCGGCCTGCCCGCCGAACTCCTGCCCGGTCAGGAAGTCCGGCTCCACGCCCGCTGGGAGGACCCGCCCGCAGCGGAACACGCGGAGGTGACGGTGCGCGCCGCGGATGGCGGAACCACAGCTCAGGGCCGTGCCGCCTACGCCGCGCACCCCTTCCTCGGCACCCTCCTCGCGGCCGGGAGCCTCCTCGCGGCCGCGGGCTGGTCGGCGCTGGGGGCCGCATCGGGGAGAATGGCCCGTATGAGCGATCGTTCCCCCGAGTCCACCAGCCCGCACCGTGCGGGCTTCGCCTGCTTCGTCGGCCGCCCCAATGCGGGCAAGTCGACCCTCACCAACGCACTCGTGGGCACCAAGGTCGCGATCACCTCCAACCGGCCGCAGACCACCCGCCACACCGTCCGCGGCATCGTGCACCGCCCCGACGCCCAGCTCGTCCTCGTCGACACGCCCGGCCTGCACAAGCCGCGCACGCTGCTCGGCGAGCGCCTCAACGACATCGTGCGCACCACCTGGGCCGAGGTCGACGTCATCGGCTTCTGCCTGCCCGCCGACCAGAAGCTCGGCCCCGGCGACAAGTTCATCGCCAAGGAGCTCGCGGGGATCAAGAAGACCCCCAAGATCGCCATCATCACCAAGACCGACCTGGTCGAGTCCAAGGTGGTGGGCGAGCAGCTCATCGCCGTCCACCAGCTCGCCGAGGAGCTGGGCTTCGAGTGGGCCGAGATCGTGCCCGTCTCCGCCGTCGGCGACAGCCAGGTCCAGCTGCTGGCCGACCTGATCGCGCCGCTGCTGCCGGAGAGCCCGCCGCTGTACCCCGAGGGCGACCTCACCGACGAGCCCGAGATGGTCATGGTCGCCGAGCTGATCCGCGAGGCCGCGCTCGAAGGCGTACGCGACGAGCTCCCGCACTCCATCGCCGTGGTCGTCGAGGAGATGATCCCGCGGGAGAACCGTCCGGCGGACCGGCCGCTGCTCGACATCCACGCCAACGTCTACATCGAGCGGCCGAGCCAGAAGGGCATCATCATCGGCCCGAAGGGCGCCCGCCTGAAGGAGGTCGGGATGAAGTCGCGCAAGCACATCGAGGCGCTGCTCGGGACCCCGGTCTTCCTGGACCTCCACGTGAAGGTCGCCAAGGACTGGCAGCGGGATCCCAAGCAGCTGCGCAAGCTGGGCTTCTGACCCCGGCCGCCGGGGCGGCTGGGCTTTTGACCCCAGCCGCCGGGGCGCCGGCCGGAGACGGCCGGCAGGATCCGAAAGAGACGGCCTAGCGCAGCCGGCGGACCTTCAGCGCGTTGTCGGGACGGGTGGCGGGCCGGCCGTCGGGGCCGGTCATGGTCTGGTCGTACGCCTCGGCCAGCAGGACCTCCCAGCTCCCCCCGGGCAGTTCCAGCTGTGCCAGGACCTCGTCCGGGGTCGGGAAGTGGATCTCCGCGTGCTTGTCCGGGTCCCACGAGGGCCCGCCCGCGTGGCCCGCGATCAGCAGGACCCCGCCGGGGGCCACGGCCGCGGCGGCTGTGCGCAGGATCCGCTCGCGCGGGAAGTCCCCGTAGGAGTGCAGGAAGCATGCGGAGACCAGGTCGAACTCCCCGGCGGGGAAGGACTCCGCGAGGTCGTGCCGCTGCCACTCGATGCGGCCGGCGAGCTCCGCCTCCTCGGCGTGCCGAGCCGCCCGCTCCAGGGCCACCCCGGAGATGTCGGTGCCGGTGACGTGCCAGCCCTGCCGGGCCAGCCACACCGCGTCGGCCCCTTCGCCGCAGCCGATGTCGAGGGCGCGGCCGGGGGTGAGGCCCGCCGCCTCGCGGACCAGGACCTCATTGGGCCTGCCGCTCCAGATGCGGTCGCTCTCGCTGTAGCGGGCGTCCCAGAACTCCTCGCCCGCGGCGGGTTCCTGCTGCTGGTGGGAGTGGTGGTGGTCGGACATGGTGGCCTCTTCCATGGGAGTCCCCCGGCGGTGGCTGGGGGAGGGTCTGCCGATACGGCCGATGCTGCGCCGATACCATCCGGACGGGCAAATATCCTTGCCGTTCCGGCAACCCCGCCGGGCCGTCAGGCGGACGGCTCCGCGATCAATGCCGTGGCCACCCGCCGGAAGCCGGCCCGTGCGTAGACGCGGGCCACGTCCTCGTCCCCCGCGGAGAGGAAGACCGTACGGGCACCGCGCTCGCGCGCCCGCGCCACCAGGGCCGCGGTGACCCCGAGGGCCAGGCCCTGGCGGCGGGCCGCCGGCAACGTGCCGACGCCGACCACCTCGGCCACGTCCCCCACCGGGTTGTACTGCCCCGCGCACAGCACCACGCCGTCCCGCACGGCCGCCGCCATGGCGGTACGGCCCGAAGCGATCATTCCGGACACCCGGGCCCGGCGCTCCGCCGCCTCCGGAGCGGCCGCGGCCGCCGCCAGCTCCGCCGGCCCCGCCTCGCCCACCGCCGTCCCGGGAGCCCCGAAGGCCAGCGCCGGGACCGTCACCGCCGCCGTGAGCAGCGGGTCGTCCGCGCCGAGCAGCCGCACCTCCGGATGCGCGGGGGCCGGTACCGCGGCCGGGTCCAGGACCATCAGCGGATGTGCGTGGACGTGCAGTCCCGCCGCCTCCACGGCGCCCCGCAGCGAGGGAGTGGTCTCGGCCACCCACTCGAAGGACTCGGGGACCTTCAGCTCCCGCTGCCGGGCCAGCACCCGCTGCACGTCGGCGGCGCCGGCCGCGGCCGCGCCGCCGAGCGCGGGCCGCGCGTAGTACTGCCAGCCCGCGCCCTCCTGGACGAACAGGGTCAGCGGCCCGAAGTCCTCGGCCCGCGCCCCGCCCACCCGCGGCACCGCGTCGTAGTAGCGCTCCAGCTCGGACAGCATCGGATCGATCATGTGGTCGGTCATCCGGACATCCAAGCAAAGGGGCGGGGCCCGGGCATCCGGGTTGTGGCCCGCCCGCTCAGGCGCCCTCCTTCAGGACCCGCGAGACCAGCGCCCGCTGCGCCTGCGACAGGTCCGGCTCCTGGCAGGCCACCGTCCGTCCGTCCACCGTGATCCGGTAGGAGAAGCCGTCCCGCACCGGTCCGCCCCCGCCGCCGGGTGCGGCGGGCCGCAGGGCCAGCAGGGCCAGGGCCCGCCACTCGGCCTCGTCCGGCCGGCCCGAGGTGTCCACCTCGGCCCGGCGCTCGATGCCCGCGAAACCGCCCGTCCTGATCACTTCGATCCGCATGGGAGCCCTCTACCCGCCCAGCGGGACGCCCACCGCCGACCACGCCTTCTGGAGGGCCCGGTGCTCGGCGCCCCCGTCCCCGAACCGGCGCACGGCCGCCGCCGCCGACAGCCGGGCGAAGTCCGCGAAGTCCGCGTCCACGGCCAGCTCCCCGCCGGTCAGGGTGTCGTACCAGATCTGTCCGGCCCGCTCCCAGGCCTTGCCGCCCAGCTCGGTCGCCGCCAGGTAGAAGGCGTGGTTGGGGATGCCGGAGTTGATGTGCACGCCGCCGTTGTCCCGGGAGGTCCGCACGTAGTCGTCCATCGTCGCGGGCTGCGGGTCCTTGCCCAGCTCGTCGTCCTCGTAGGCGGTCCCCGGCGCCTTCATCGACCGCAGGGCCTGCCCGCTGTCGACGGCGGGACCCAGCAGCCCGGCCCCGATCAGCCAGTCCGCCTCCTGCGCCGTCTGGTCCAGCGAGTACTGCTTGATCAGCGAGCCGAAGACGTCGGACATCGACTCGTTGAGCGCTCCGGACTGCCCGTAGTACTCGAGGTTCGCCGTGTACTGGGTGACTCCGTGGGTCAGTTCGTGGCCGATGACGTCCAGCGACACGGTGAAGTCGAGGAAGAGGTCCCCGTCCCCGTCGCCGAAGACCATCTGCTGCCCGTCCCAGAAGGCGTTGTTGTAGTCCTCGCCGTAGTGGACGGTCGCGTCCAGGGCCAGCCCGGCATCGTCGATCGAGCGCCTCCCGAACCCCTTCAGGAAGAGCTCGAACGTCGCGCCCAGCCCGGCGTACGCCCGGTTCACGGTGACGTCCCCGCCCGCGGGGTCGCCCTCGCCGCGCACCTTCGTACCGGGCAGCCGGGTGCGGTGCTGCGCGTCGTAGACCGTGCGGTTCGGGTCGTCCGAGAGGGGTGCGCCGAGGGCGGAGGCGACCCCCTGGACGGTGGTGACCCGGCGCCGGGTGCGCAGGAGGGAGTCGCGCTCGAGGGTGCTCAGGGCGGCACGGGCGCGCCGGGGGTCCTCGGAGCGGGCGATCCTGTCGAGGAGGTGCGGGGGCACGACGGTGCAGAAGACGGGGTGGCGGGGGGTACGGGAGGCATTCATGCCCGGCAATGTGGCAGTGGGTCACGGGCCTGTCACTAGCCGCGACCATGATTCATTCACTTGTCTGAAAGGGGCGGCGGCGAGTTGACGGATCGAACCGACTTTACGTAACGAAAGAGTTTTGGCTCACATAAGGTGCAAATCGGACGCCCGGGTCTTGCATACTGAAACAGGTCCTCGCGTTACGGCGCGGCTCGGCTAGGCTCGGCCCATCATGCGTATCGGGCTGCTTCTCCTTAGCTGCCGCGGCGAGGGTCTGTAGTCGTAGGCCGGCCCCCTCCCCGCGGAGTTTGGTGTTGCGGTTTTTGCGACCGCCGTCGGCCGTCCCAGCGAACTACCGCGGACACGCGAGGAGCCCCACGCCATGAGCCAGCAGCCTTTCATCGGTCGCCCCACGCCCATCACGAACGCGACCCACTCCCAGAAGCCCTCCGGGATGCCGATCCACAAGTACGGCTCGTACGAGCAGGTGGACATCCCGGACCGCACCTGGCCCGAAGCCCGCGTCACCAAGGCTCCCCGCTGGCTGTCCACCGACCTGCGGGACGGCAACCAGTCGCTGATCGACCCGATGACCCCCGCCCGCAAGCGCGAGATGTTCGACCTGCTGGTGCGCATGGGCTACAAGGAGATCGAGGTCGGCTTCCCGTCCTCCGGCGAGACCGACTTCGCCTTCGTGCGCTCCATCATCGAAGAGGGCGCGATCCCGGACGACGTCACCATCTCCGTACTGACCCAGGCCCGCGAGGACCTGATCGAGCGGACCGTGGAGTCGCTGGTCGGCGCCAAGCGCGCCACCGTGCACCTGTACAACGCGACCGCCCCCACCTTCCGCCGGGTCGTCTTCCGCGGCTCCAAGGAGCAGATCAAGCAGATCGCCGTCGACGGCACCCGCCTGGTCATGGAGTACGCCGAGAAGCTGCTGGGCCCGGAGACCACCTTCGGCTACCAGTACAGCCCGGAGATCTTCACCGACACCGAGCTGGACTTCGCCCTGGAGGTCTGCGAGGCCGTCTGCGACGTCTGGCAGCCGGCCGCGGGCCGCGAGATCATCCTGAACCTGCCCGCCACCGTGGAGCGCTCCACGCCCTCCACCCACGCGGACCGCTTCGAGTGGATGGCCCGCAACCTGACCCGCCGCGAGCACATCTGCATCTCCGTGCACCCGCACAACGACCGGGGCACCGCCGTCGCCGCCGCCGAGCTGGCCCTGATGGCCGGAGCCGACCGCATCGAGGGCTGCCTGTTCGGCCAGGGCGAGCGCACCGGCAACGTCGACCTGATCACCCTGGGCATGAACCTGTTCTCCCAGGGCATCGACCCGCAGATCGACTTCTCGCAGATCGACGAGATCCGCCGCACCAGCGAGTACTGCAACCAGATGGAGGTCCACCCGCGCCACCCCTACGCGGGCGACCTGGTCTACACCGCCTTCTCCGGCTCCCACCAGGACGCCATCAAGAAGGGCTTCGACGCGAGGGAGGCCGACGCGGCCGCCGCCGGCAAGACCGTGGACGACATCGAGTGGGCCGTGCCGTACCTGCCCATCGACCCGAAGGACGTCGGCCGCTCCTACGAGGCCGTCATCCGGGTCAACTCGCAGTCCGGCAAGGGCGGTATCGCGTACGTCCTGAAGAACGACCACAAGCTGGACCTGCCGCGCCGCATGCAGATCGAGTTCTCGCGGATCATCCAGGCCAAGACCGACGCCGAGGGCGGCGAGGTCACGCCGAAGGCGATCTGGGACGTCTTCTCCGACGAGTACCTGCCCAACCCCGAGAACCCGTGGGGCCGCATCCAGCTGCGCTCCGGCTCGACGGCCACCGACAAGGACGGCACGGACACGCTGACCGTCGAGGCGGTCGTGGACGGCGCGGAGACGGTCCTGAACGGCACCGGCAACGGTCCCATCTCGGCCTTCTTCGACGCGCTGGCCGGCATCGGCGTCGACGCCCGCCTGCTGGACTACACCGAGCACACCATGAGCGAGGGCGCCTCCGCGGTCGCCGCCTCGTACATCGAGTGCGCGATCGACGGCCGGGTCCTGTGGGGCATCGGCATCGACGCCAACACCACCCGCGCCTCCCTGAAGGCGGTCATCTCCGCCGTCAACCGCGCGGGCCGCTGATCCCTCGTACGCGAACCCCGTCCCTCCCCGCCGGAGGGGCGGGGTTCCGTCGTTCCCGCCCCCGCCCCGGCGGGCTCGTCCCCCAGCGCGAGGACCCGCTCCGTACGGATGGTGCCGGAGCCCACCGCGTTGACCCGGATCCCGCCCGCGGCCCCCTCCACCGCGAGGTGCCCGGTCCTCTTCGGCCAATCTCGTACGAAGGGCCGCCAGGCCGGGGGCGTTGACGTCGGACGCGGTCACCCGGCTCCCGGAGCGGGCCGGCAGCAGGGCGGTGGCGCGGCCGCTGCCGCTCGCGGCGCCGGTCACCGGACACGACTTCTCGTGCAGGCGCCAGAAGGTGGGGAAAACCGGGAGGCGGCGGGCAGACCGCGGGGGCGCAGATCGGCCAAGTCCGCGCCCCGCGACATGTTGTCCTGTCACACGACTGACGCATCCTCACCGATGTGGCTAACATCACGCCAACCGGCGATGCTGCCGGATGGTGACGGAGGTGCGACGTGCTGCCAGTTCGGGGTGGGGACGGCCGGAAGCTGACGGTCTGGGGCATCCGTACCACCTGGAGCACCGTGGGCGACGGGGAGTTCTTCTGCCCGGCCTGCGGTGGGGACCGCAACTACCGCAGGCGGACCGGGCGCCGCCGCTTCACCGTCCTCGGCGTGCCGCTGCTGCCGCGCGGCAGTGCCGGACCGGTCGTCGAGTGCCAGGGCTGCCGGGAGCGCTTCGCCACCGAGGTCCTGGACCACCTCACCACCACCCGCTTCACCGCCATGCTGCGCGACGCCGTGCACACCGTCGCGCTGGCCGTGCTCGCCGCGGGCGGGACCGGCTCGCGCAGCGCGCTGGAGGCCGCCGTGAGCGCCGTACGGGGCGCGGGCTTCCAGGAGTGCACGGAGGAGCAGCTGGAGTCCCTCGTGGAGGCGCTGTCCACCGACGAGGGGCGGCTCGGGCTGTACGGCGTCCCGGAGTGCTGCGGGGCCGCGCTGTCGATCGAACTCCACGAGGCGCTGGAGCCGCTGGCCCCGCACCTGGCGGGCCCCGGCCGCGAGTCGATCCTGCTCCAGGGGGCCCGGATCGCGCTCGCGGACGGCCCGTACCTCCCGGCCGAGCGCGAGGTGCTCTCCACCGTCGGGGCGGCGCTGCGCATCGACGCGGACGAGGTGGCCCGGCTCCTGTCGGCGGTTCGCGCGCCGTAGCCGGTCCGAAACGGGCGCCGCACGCGTAACGATCCGGCCACACGGGGCCGATTCCTGAGAGTTTCACGGGTCCGTCGAACCGCGGAGGCGATTCCTCCGTGCCCGGACCATCCACCCCTTGGACTGCCGGAGCGGGCCCTTCGAGTTGGCCCGCCCGCGCCCAGGTGAGGGGCGTATTCGCAGGTCAGGCCAGAGGGGCTGCATGGTCGCGGGGCGGGAACGGCTGCCTCCGTGCGGCTCTTCCCCTACGCCTCCGCCCCACAGTCCACCACTGGAGAAACCTACAGATCTGGGCGCCGGTGACGTCAACAGTTTGTAGAAGTCGACGATATCTGTGAGGCCCTTCACAGGCGTTCAATTCCGGTCACACGACAAGAAGCCGCCGTTAACACACCGGGGCTTCGATTCACGTGACGTACTGACAACCCTGGCGGACCAACGGGTTAGCGACCCACTTCGACCAGGGATCACCAGATCTCCTCTCACTTACCTCACCTCTTGAAGGGCAAGGCAGAGATGGCACGTGTCGCCGCCCGGCTTTCCGACGACGGACAGCAGAGCACGCACCCGGTCGACGAGGTGCTCCCCCTCCCCAAGCTCGCGCTGTACGGCTTCCAGCACGTACTCGCGTTCTACGCCGGTGCGGTGATCGTCCCGATCATCGTCGGCAACGCGCTGAAGCTGAGCCCTGAGCAGCTGGTCTACCTGATCAACGCGGACCTCTTCACCTGCGGCATCGCCTCGATCATCCAGGCCTGGGGCATCGGCCGGATCGGCGCGCGCCTGCCGCTGATCCAGGGCGTGACCTTCACCGCCGTCTCGCCGATGATCGCCATCGGCCTCGGTGCGGGCGGCGGAACCGCCGCGCTGCTGGTCATCTACGGCGCGGTCATCACCGCCGGCATCGCGACCTTCGCGTTCGCCTGGCTGCCCGCGAAGGCGTTCCGTACGGTCATGCGGCTCTTCCCGCCCGTCGTCACCGGCACCGTGATCACCGTCCTGGGCATCGTCCTGATCCCGGTCGGCCTCAACGACGCGGCGGGCGGCCTCGGCAGCCCCGACTTCGGCGAGCCGAAGCACTTCGCGTACGCCGGCGGCACGATGCTCTTCATCCTCGTCCTGATGAAGCTCGGCCGGCCGTTCGTCTCCAGCATCTCCATCCTCCTCGGCCTGGTCGGCGGCACCGCGGTCGCGTTCCTCCTCGGGGACGCGAAGTTCGGCGACGTCGGCAACTCCGACTGGATCGGCGTCACCACCCCCTTCCACTTCGGCGTCCCGAAGTTCGAGTGGTTCCCGATCGTGCTGATGCTGATCGTCATGCTGATCACCATGGTCGAGACGACCGGTGACACCTACGCGGTCGGCGACATCGTCGGCAAGGACGTCGACAGCGAGACCGTGGCCCGCGCCCTGCGTGCCGACGGCGCCGCGACCGCCCTCGGCGGTGTCCTCAACTCCTTCCCCTACGTCGCCTTCGCCGAGAACGTCGGCCTGGTGCGGATGACCAAGGTCAAGAGCCGGTTCGTGGTGGTGGCCGCCGGTGTGTTCATGATCATCCTGGGTCTGCTGCCCAAGGCCGCCGCGATCGTCGCCGCCGTCCCGCACGGGGTGCTCGGCGGCGCCGCGACCGTCATGTTCGCCATGGTCGCCCTCGCCGGTATCCAGACCCTGGCCAAGGTGGACCTGAAGGAGGAGAAGAACGCCCTGATCGTGGGCGTCTCGCTGGCCTTCGCCCTGCTCCCCGCGACCGTCCCGGTCTTCTTCACCAAGCACATGGACGCGGACCTGTCCTCGCTCCTCAACAGCGGTGTCACCCTCGGTGCCACGTCCGCCATCGTCCTCAACCTGATCTTCAACGGTCTGGCCAAGGACGAGGTGCCGGTGGTCCCCGTGGTCGCACTGCCCGCCCAGCCGGCGGCGGCCCCGGCGGGCGCCGAGAAGGCGGATCCGGCCGATGGGGCCGACGAGGCCGGAGAAGCCGGAGAAGCCGACGAAGCGGACGGGGCCGGCGAGGCCGACCGCGCCCAGACCGAGAAGGGCGAGAAGGCCGAGAAGGCCGTGACGGCGGACGGGGCGCAGGCCCCGGCCTCCTCCTGATCCTCCCAAGGGGTGCCGGCCCCCCGTCCGGACTCTCCCGGCCACCGCTCACGGTGGCCCGAGTCCGGGCGGGGGGCCGTCGCTGTCCCCGGTGCGGGTGACAATGGGCGCATGAGTCTGTTCCGCGACGACGGCATCGTGCTGCGCACCCAGAAGCTGGGTGAGGCGGACCGCATCATCACGCTGCTGACCCGCGGCCACGGCAGGGTACGGGCGGTCGCCCGCGGCGTGCGGCGCACGAAGTCCAAGTTCGGCGCCCGGCTGGAACCTTTCTCCCACGCCGACGTGCAGTTCTTCTCCCGCGGCAACGAGCTGGTCGGGCGCAGCCTGCCGCTCTGCACCCAGACCGAGATCATCGCCCCCTACGGCAACGGCATCGTCACCGACTACGCCCGCTACACCGCCGGCACCGCCATGCTGGAGACCGCCGAGCGCTTCGCCGAGAACGAGGGCGAGCCCGCCGTGCAGCAGTACCTGCTGCTCGTCGGCGCCCTGCGCACGCTCTCGCGCGGCGAACACGAACCCCACCTCATCCTCGACGCCTTCCTGCTGCGCTCGCTGGCCGTCAACGGCTACGCGCCGAGCTTCGACGACTGCGCGAAGTGCGGGATCCACGGCCCCAACCGGCACTTCTCCGTCGCCGCGGGCGGGGTGATATGCGGGGACTGCCGGGTGCCCGGCAGCGTCGTACCCTCGTCGGAGGCCATCGCCCTGCTCAGCGCCCTGCTGACGGGCGATTGGAACCATGCCGACGCGTGCGAGGCGCGTCACGTGCGGGAGGGCAGCGGGCTGGTCTCCGCCTATTTGCACTGGCATCTGGAGCGCGGGCTACGCTCCCTGCGATACGTCGAGAAATAGGAGCTGGGCACATGGCACGACGCGGGATTCTGGGACGCTCTCGCCGCGAGTACAAGGTTCCCGAGCCGCACCCGTCCGGTGAGCGCCCGCCGAAGATCCCCGGTGAGCTGGTCCCGAACCACGTCGCGGTCGTCATGGACGGCAACGGGCGCTGGGCCAAGGAGCGCGGCCTGCCGCGGACCGAGGGCCACAAGGTGGGCGAGGGCGTCGTGCTCGACGTGCTGAAGGGCTGCCTGGAGATGGGCGTCAAGAACCTCTCCCTGTACGCCTTCTCGACGGAGAACTGGAAGCGCTCGCCCGACGAGGTCCGCTTCCTGATGAACTTCAACCGCGATGTCATCCGGCGCCGCCGCGACGAGATGAACGAGCTGGGCATCCGGATCCGCTGGGTCGGGCGCATGCCGAAGATGTGGAAGTCGGTCGTCCAGGAGCTCCAGGTGGCTCAGGAGCAGACCGTCGACAACGACGCGATGACCCTGTACTTCTGCGTGAACTACGGCGGCCGCGCGGAGATCGCGGACGCGGCGCAGGCCATCGCCCGCGATGTGGCGGCCGGCCGGCTGGACCCGTCGAAGGTCAACGAGAAGACCTTCGCCAAGTACATGTACTACCCGGACATGCCGGACGTGGACCTGTTCCTGCGCCCGAGCGGCGAGCAGCGCACGTCCAACTACCTGCTCTGGCAGAGCGCGTACGCCGAGATGGTCTTCCAGGACGTGCTGTGGCCGGACTTCGACCGGCGCAACCTCTGGCAGGCCTGCCTCGAGTACGCCCAGCGCGACCGCCGCTTCGGCGGCGCCGTCCCCAACCAGCCCGAGGGCCCGGGCGCGGCCGGCTGAGATCCGCCGCCCCAGATCCCCGTCCATGGACACCACGGGCGGGGATCCGCTGTCGGGCGATCCTGGACCGCGACCGGACGCGGGTCTAGCCGGCCGCGGCGCAGTCGGCGCAGGTGCCGAAGATCTCCACGGTGTGGGCCACGTTCACGAAGCCGTGCTCGGCCGCGATGGACTCGGCCCACTTCTCCACGGCCGGGCCCTCCACCTCCACCGCCTTGCCGCACTTGCGGCAGACCAGGTGGTGGTGGTGGTCCCCGGTGGAGCAGCGCCGGTACACGGACTCGCCGTCGCTGGTGCGCAGGACGTCGACCTCGCCGGCGTCCGCGAGGGACTGGAGGGTGCGGTACACCGTGGTCAGCCCCACGGAGTCGCCGCGGTGCTTGAGCATGTCGTGGAGTTCCTGGGCACTGCGGAACTCGTCCACCTGGTCCAGCGCGGCCGCCACGGCGGCCCGCTGCCGGGTGGATCGTCCTCGTACTGGCGCGGCATTCGTCTCGCCAGGCGCAGTCGCCACCGGTTCCTCCTCGTATCGGCCTGCGGCCATTGTGCCAGCCCGCTAGACCTTCACATCGTCCCGCGTGCAGACCTCCTGCGCCGCGACGGCGGCTCTGGCCCGGCGCCGGGCCAGAGGAGCGGACAGCGCGGTCAGCGCCATGAACACGGCGATCGCGAGCAGCACGATCATGGCACCCGAGGGGGCGTTGACGTAATACGTGGTGGCGGTTCCGGTCAGGGAGACGGCCAGGCTGATGGCGACGGCCACGCCCAGGGTGGCAGCGAACCCGCGGGTCAGGCGCTGGGCGGCGGCGACCGGGATCACCATCATGGCGCTGACCAGCAGCAGGCCGACGATGCGCATCGCGACGGTCACGGTGACGGCGGCGGTGACGGCGATCAGCAGGTTCAGCGCGCGCACCGGAAGGCCCGTGACCTTGGCGAACTCCTCGTCCTGGCAGACGGCGAAGAGCTGCCGGCGCAGGCCGATGGTGACGGCGAGGACGAAGGCGGCGAGGATCGCCATCGCGGTGACGTCCTCGGCGGCGACGGTGGTGATCGAGCCGAACATGGCGCTGAGCAGGTTGGTCGTGGAGCCGCCGCCCACGTTGATGATCATCACACCGCCGGCGAGGCCGCCGTAGAAGAGCATCGCGAGGGCCACGTCCCCGCTGGTCTTGCCGCGGGAGCGGATCAGCTCCATGCCGACGGCGCCGACGACGGCGACCAGGGTGGCCATCCACACGGGGCTGGTGTGGAGCACGAAGCCGAGGGCGACACCGGTCATGGCGACGTGGCCGAGGCCGTCGCCCATGACCGCCTGGCGGCGCTGGACCAGGTACGTGCCGATGGCGGGCGCCGTGATGCCCACCAGGGCGGCGGCGATCAGCGCCCGCTGCATGAAGGCGTGGTCGAGGAGGTCCATCAGCTCAGCAGTCCCGTCCGCAGAAGCTCGGCGTCGTGCGCCGCGTGGGGGTGTACGTGGTCGTGGCCGGGCAGGGCGTGCTGGCCCACGGCCTCCGGGGGCGGGCCGTCGTGCACGACGCAGCCGTCCCGCAGGACGACGGCCCGGTCGATCAGCGGCTCCAGCGGGCCCAGCTCGTGCAGGACGAGCAGGACGGTGCTGCCGACGGCGACCTGCTCGCGCAGGGCGTTCGCCAGGACCTCCTGGTTGGCGAGGTCGACACCGGCCATGGGCTCGTCCATGAGCAGCAGCTCCGGCTCGCCGGCGAGCGCCCGGGCTATGAGCACGCGCTGGTGCTGGCCGCCGGAGAGGGCGCCCACGGAGACGTCGGCGTACCCGTCCATGTCCACGAGGGCCAGGGAGCGCTCGACGGCCGCCTTGTCGGCCTTGCGCAGCAGGCCGAAGCGGGTGCGGGCGAGCCGGCCGGAGGATACGACCTCGCGGACGGTGGCCGGGACGCCGCTGGCGGCCGTGGTGCGCTGCGGGACGTACCCGATGCGCGCCCAGTCGCGGAAGCGCTTGAAGTCCGTGCCGAAGAGCGAGAGGGAGCCGTCGGTGAGGGGGACCTGGCCGACGATCGCGCGGACGGCGGTGGACTTGCCGGAGCCGTTGGCGCCGAGCAGCGCGACGACCTCGCCGCGGCGGACGGCGAGGTCGATCCCGCGCAGCACGGGGCGCGAGCCGAGCGAGGCCGTGGCCCCGCGCAGGGATATGACGGGGTGGTCAGCGGCCTGCCCGGGCGGGGTCTGCATGGCTCGCGCCTCCGTAACTGCTGCTGTCATCTACTTGGCTCCGAGCGCCTTCTGGAGGTTCTTCAGGTTGGAGCGCATGACCTCGAAGTAGTCAGCGCCCTGGGACTTGTCGGTGATTCCCTCGAGCGGGTCGAGGACGTCGGTCTTCAGACCGGTGTCCCCGGCGAGGCTCTTCGCCGTCTTGTCGCTGGCCAGGGTCTCGAAGAACACCGTGGAGACATTCTCCTTCTTCGCGATCTCCTGGAGTTCCTTCATCCGGGCCGGGCTGGGCTCGGACTCGGGGTCGACGCCGGAGATGCCCTCCTGGTCCAGGCCGTAGCGCTCGGCGAGGTAGCCGAAGGCGGAGTGCGTGGTGATGAAGGTCCTGCCGGCCGTGTTGGCCAGGCCGTCCTTGAACTCGGTGTCCAGGGCGGTCAGCTTGGCGACGAGGTCGTCGGTGTTCTTCTTGTAGTCCGCCGCGTGGCCGGGGTCGGCCTTCTCCAGGGCCGCGCCGACGCCCTTGGCGATCTCCGCGTACTTGGCGGGGTCGAGCCAGACGTGGGGGTCCTCGCCGGCCTCGCCGTGGGCGTAGTCGTGGCCCTCCTCGCCCTCGCCCTCGGGGCCGTGGTCGTGGCCGGAGGCGGCGTGGGCCTCGAGCTTGGTGAGGGTGGCCGCGTCGACGACGTTCTTCACGCCGGACTGGGCGACGGCCTTGTCGACGGCGGGCTGCAGGCTCTTGAGGTAGAGGATCACATCGGCATCGGCGAGCTGCCCGGTCTGCTTCGGAGTGATCTCCAGGTCGTGCGGCTCGACTCCCGGCTTGGTCAGGGTGTCGACCTTCACGTGGTCCTTGCCGATCTGCTCGGCGAGGAACTGCATCGGGTAGAACGACGCCGTCACGTCGAGCGTGCCGTCCTTGCCGCCGGACTCGGCGGCACCGGCTCCGGAGCAGGCGGTGAGGGCCGTGGCGCCGAGGGCGACGGCTCCTGCGAGGGCGGCGGCGGGTATGAGGCGTCGTACGTTCATGACATCCATTTTCATCAAAAATGGAAACGGTTGTCAAAAACCCTGGTGGGAGAGGTGTGGGCGGGCCCGGGGAGGGGGATCCGATTTGAAAGGGGGGGTGCGGGCGCCGGTAACCTGAGGCATTCGCCGTTCGTCCTCGTAATGAAGAGAGCACCGTGGCCGCCGACAAGATCGACACCATCGTCAGCCTGAGCAAGCGCCGTGGCTTCGTTTTCCCGTGCAGTGAGATCTACGGCGGCTCCAGGGCTGCCTGGGATTACGGCCCGCTCGGTGTCGAGCTCAAGGAGAACATCAAGCGCCAGTGGTGGAAGGCGATGGTCACCGGGCGTGAGGACATCGTCGGTATCGACTCGTCCGTGATCCTGGCCCCCGAGGTCTGGGTGGCCTCCGGCCACGTCGCGACCTTCTCCGACCCGCTGACCGAGTGCACCTCCTGTCACAAGCGCCACCGCGCGGACCACCTGGAGGAGGCGTACGAGGCCAAGCACGGCCGCGTGCCCGCCAACGGCCTCGCCGACGTCAACTGCCCCAACTGCGGTGTGAAGGGCCAGTTCACCGAGCCCAAGCAGTTCTCCGGCATGCTGGAGACCCACCTCGGCCCGACCCAGGACACCGGTTCCAAGGCGTACCTGCGCCCCGAGACCGCCCAGGGCATCTTCACCAACTTCGCCCAGGTGCAGACCACCTCGCGCAAGAAGCCCCCCTTCGGCATCGCGCAGATGGGCAAGTCCTTCCGCAACGAGATCACGCCGGGCAACTTCATCTTCCGCACGCGCGAGTTCGAGCAGATGGAGATGGAGTTCTTCGTCAAGCCGGGCGAGGACGAGCAGTGGCAGGAGTACTGGATGGCGGAGCGCTGGAACTGGTACCGCGACCTCGGCATCCGCGAGGAGAACATCCGCTGGTTCGACCACCCGAAGGAGAAGCTCTCCCACTACTCGAAGCGCACCGCCGACATCGAGTACCGCTTCAACTTCGGCGGCAACGAGTTCTCCGAGCTCGAAGGCATCGCCAACCGCACCGACTTCGACCTCAAGGCGCACTCGGCCGCCTCCGGCCAGGACCTCGTGTACTTCGACCAGGAGTCGAAGGAGCGCTACACCCCGTACGTCATCGAGCCGGCGGCCGGTGTCAACCGCGCCATGCTCGCCTTCATGCTCGACGCGTACAACGAGGACGAGGCCCCGAACGCCAAGGGCGTCATGGAGAAGCGCGCCGTGATGCGCCTCGACCCGCGCCTGGCCCCGATCAAGGTCGCCGTCCTGCCGCTGTCCCGCAACGCGCAGCTGTCGCCGAAGGCCAAGGGCCTCGCCGCCGACCTGCGCAAGTTCTGGAACATCGAGTTCGACGACGCCGGCGCCATCGGCCGCCGCTACCGCCGCCAGGACGAGATCGGTACGCCGTTCTGCGTCACCGTCGACTTCGACACCCTGGACGACAACGCGGTGACCGTGCGCGAGCGCGACACCATGAAGCAGGAGCGCGTCTCCCTGGACCAGATCCAGAGCTACCTCGGCAGCCGCCTGCTCGGCTGCTAGGTCCGCGTCGGCAGAAGGCCGGTGGCCCGGTGCGCACGGCGCACCGGGCCACCGGCCTTTTCAGGTCGGGGCAGACCTCCGGGGTCAGGCCCGCAGACCCCGGACGACCAGCGCGGTGACCGCCTCGAACTCGGCGACGATCGTGGGGGAGACCCAGTCGGCCGCGTACTGCGGATCGTGGAAGCGGCCCGTGGCGTCGAAGACCGCGCGGGCGGCCGCCGGCACGTCGTCGGCCGCGAGCGAGCCGTCCGCGACACCCTCCGCGATGATCCGGGCCAGCTGGGAGATCAGCTCGCTCAGGTGGGCGTCGACCACACCGCTGTTCTCGGCCAGCAGCACGGTGTAGGTGGCGAACAGCTCGGGATCGGCGCCGGCCTTGCGCCGCTTGGCCTCGAAGAGCGCCTCCAGCCACGCCTCCAGCTTCGAGGGCGCGCTGCCGGCGGGGGCCGAGGCGATCTCCTCCAGCAGGACGACGCTCTTGGCGAGCCAGCGGTCGGTGACGGCCTCGCGCAGCGCCGACTTCGACGGGAAGTGCCGGTACACGCTGCCGTGGCTGACGCCCAGGGCGCGGGCCACGTCCACGACGGTCGCCTTGGTGGGACCGAAGCGCCGCAGCACCTCCTCGGTCGTTTCGAGAATGCGCTCGGGAGTCAGGGGTTCGGCAGCGGCGGGAGGCATGTGTACGACCGTACCGCCCGCTCAGTGCTCGCTGTCCAGGTGGGCCATCTGCGCCGCCGGATACCGCTCGCCGGCCGCGGCGCCCGCGGGCACGGCCTCCTCGACGGCGGCCAGGTCGGCGGCGTCCAACGTGACCTCCAGGGCTCCCAGCGCCTCGGCGAGCCGGTCCCGGCGCCGGGCGCCCACCAGCGGCACGATGTCGGCCCCGAGCCGCGGACCCCGTGAGAGCACCCACGCGATGGCTATCTGGGCGACGCTCACGCCCTTGCCCTGCGCCACCTTGCGCAGCGCCTCGACCAGATCGAGGTTGCGGTCGAGGTTGTCCCCCTGGAAGCGCGGGCTCATCCCGCGGAAGTCGCCCGGGGCCAGCGCCCGGTCGCGGGTGAAGTGGCCGCTGATCAGGCCGCGGGACAGCACCCCGTACGCCGTGATGCCGATGCCGAGCTCGCGGGCGGTCGGCAGGATCTCCTCCTCGATGCCCCGCGATATCAGCGAGTACTCGATCTGGAGGTCGGAGATCGGGGCCACCGCGGCGGCCCGGCGCAGGGTGTCCGCGCCGACCTCGGAGAGGCCGATGTGGCGCACGTGCCCGGCCTTGACGGCTTCGGCGATGGCCCCGACGGTCTCCTCGATCGGGACGTCCGGGTCCACCCGGGCGATGCGGTAGACGTCGATGTGGTCCCGGCCGAGCCGCTGGAGCGAGTAGGCCAGGAAGTTCCTGACGGCCTCGGGTCGCCCGTCGTATCCGGTGAAGCCGCCCTCGACCGTGCGCAGGGCGCCGAACTTGACGCTGGTCAGCGCCCGCTCGCGCGCCGCGGCGGGTGCGGTGCGCAGGGCCTCGTTGATCAGCAGCTCGTTGTGGCCCATGCCGTAGAAGTCGCCGGTGTCGAGCAGCGTGACGCCCGCGTCCAGGGCGGCGTGGAGGGTGGCGATGGACTCGGCGCGGTCGGCCTCCCCGTACAGGGCGGACATGCCCATGCAGCCGAGGCCCAGCGGGAAGACGGACGGCCCGGTGGTGCCGAGCCGGCGGTGGACAGAGGTCTCGAAGGTGCTCTCGTTCTTCGTCATGGAACGAGAATGACATGACGAGTGACAGATTTCAATATCTGTCACTCGTCAGGTAAGGGTGGCCGTGCGGATGGCGTGCGGTTGGAATGCGGAGCCGGCTGCCGGGCCCGGGGCACGGGCAGACCGCCGCCCTGCCCGGGGGACGGGCAGGCGGCTCGGGCAGGGGACCTCGGGGTCAGGCGCGCGGCGAACCCGTCGCCGCCGAGGTGCTGACGGGGTCCTCCAGGCTGCGGGCCGTGCGCTCCGCCGTCGCCCGGGCCCAGCTGCCGCTCGTCACCGCGCCCACCACCAGCACCGCCAGTCCGCACAGCGTGATGATCCACCAGGCGGGCTGGGCGGCCGCGGAGAAGTCGGAGCCGTTCGCCAGCCCCGCCGCCAGCACCGAGCCGATGACCGCCACCCCCAGCGTGCCGCCCGTCTGGCGGCTGGTGGAGGCGATGGCGGCCGCGACGCCCGCCTGGGAGCGCGGCATCCCGGACACAGCCGTGTTGGTGATCGGCGCGTTCACCATGCCGAAGCCGAGCCCGAACAGCACGTACCCGGTGAACAGGAGCGGGTTGGACGTCTCGGCCTCGAACAGCGCGAAGAGCAGCCCGCTCGCCGCCATCGCCACACCGGCGATCAGCAGGCAGATCCGGGGCCCCCGGGTGCCCACCAGCCGGCCCGCGAGCGGTGCGAAGAGGACGGTCAGGGCCGCCATCGGGAGCATGTACAGCCCGGCGTGCAGGGCGTTGAGCCCCCGCACGTCCTGGAGGTAGAGCGTGTTCAGGAAGAGGAAGCCGGCCAGTCCGGCGAAGGCGCTGATCGCGATCACGGTCGACCCGCTGAAGGGGGCGCTCCGGAAGAACCGGAGATCGATCAGCGGCTCCTCGCGCCGGGGCTCGTAGACCAGCAGTCCCACGAACGAGGCGACGGCCACCACCGCGCACCCGAGGATCAGCGGCGAGCGCCAGCCGGCGGCGGGCGCCTCGATGATCCCGTACGTCAGACTGCCGAGCAGCGCGATGACCAGCACCTGACCCACCGGGTCGGGGCGGCGCGGCCGGGCCGCCCGGGACTCGGGGATGTGGCGCAGGGTCAGGGCGAGCGCCGCCAGGCCGATCGGCAGGTTGATCAGGAAGATCGAGCGCCAGCCCACGGAGTCCACCAGCACCCCGCCGATCAGGGGACCCGCGGCCATGGAGATGCCCCCGACCGCGCCCCACACCCCGATGGCCCGGGCCCGCTCGGCCGGATCGGTGAAGGTGTTGGTGATGATCGACATCGCCACCGGGTTCAGCATCGCCCCGCCGATCGCCTGGACCATGCGGAAGACGATGAGCCAGTCGAGGCTGGGGCCGAGGGAGCACAGCAGGGAGCCCGCGGTGAACGCCAGCAGACCGGCGACGAACACCTTGCGGCGCCCGATCCGGTCGGCCGTGGAGCCCGCGAGCATCAGGAGCGAGGCCAGGACGAGGGTGTACGCGTCGATGGTCCACTGCAGGCCCGCGACCGAGGCGTCGAGCTCGCGGCGCATCGACGGCAGCGCGACGTTGAGCACCGTGTTGTCGAGGCTCACGATCAGCAGGCTGATGCAGCAGATCGACAGGACGAGCATGCGCTGCCGGCGGCTCGGCTGACTCGGCTCGATCATGCCGCCGATCGTACGTCTGCCGCACCCCCTCGGCATGCGGGACAATGGGCGGATGACCACGCTCCCCCCGCCCCTCGCGATCGGCCCGCACACCGTGCAGCCCCCGGTGGTGCTCGCGCCGATGGCCGGGATCACCAATGCCCCGTTCCGTACCCTCTGCCGGGAGTTCTCGGGCGGCAAGGGGCTGTTCGTGAGCGAGATGATCACGACCCGCGCCCTGGTCGAGCGCAACGAGAAGACCATGCAGCTGATCCACTTCGACGAGACCGAGAAGCCCCGCTCGATCCAGCTGTACGGAGTGGACCCGGTCACGGTCGGCAAGGCGGTCCGCATGATCGTCGAGGAGGACCGCGCCGACCACATCGACCTGAACTTCGGCTGCCCGGTCCCCAAGGTGACCCGCAAGGGCGGCGGCTCCGCGCTCCCGTACAAGCGGAACCTGCTGCGCGCGATCCTGCGCGAGGCCGTCGCCGGCGCGGGCGACCTCCCGGTGACCATGAAGATGCGCAAGGGCATCGACGACGACCACCTCACCTACCTCGACGCCGGCCGGATCGCCGTCGAGGAGGGCGTCACCGCGATAGCCCTGCACGGGCGCACCACGGCCCAGCACTACGGCGGGACCGCCGACTGGGAGGCCATCGCGCGGCTCAAGGAGCACGTGCCGGAGATCCCGGTCCTCGGCAACGGCGACATCTGGTGTGCCGAGGACGCGCTGCGGATGGTCCGCGAGACCGGCTGCGACGGCGTGGTGGTGGGCCGGGGCTGCCTGGGGCGGCCGTGGCTGTTCAACGACCTGGTGGCGGCCTTCGAGGGGCGCCCGGAGGACTTCCACAAGCCCACGCTGCGCGAGGTCGCGGGCACCATGCACCGCCACGCCCAGCTGCTGGGGGAGTGGATCGGCGACGAGGTGCGCGGGGTGATCGACTTCCGTAAGCACGTGGCCTGGTACCTCAAGGGCTTCTCGGTGGGCTCCGAGATGCGCAAGAAGCTGGCGGTGACCTCTTCCCTGGCCGAACTGGACGCTCATCTGAGCGAGCTCGACCTGGCCCAGGCGTGGCCGGAGAGCGCGGACGGGCCTCGGGGCCGGACGTCCGGAAACAACCGGGTTGTCCTGCCGGAGGGCTGGCTGAAGGACCCGTACGACTGCGCGGGCATCAGCGAGGAAGCGGAACTGGACACCTCCGGAGGCTGACAAATCGCCCTCCGTGTCGCGTGATATACGCCACGCATGGGAGGGGTTTCGCTCAGATGAGCACTGAAGTCACGGGTAAGACTTTCAAAGGGTGGCACTGGGTGCCACCCTTTGTTCGTTCAAGAGTTGAACGCAAATGTATCGATGATCGCTCATCCGAGCGTCAGAAGGCCTCAAAAGCCCCCACTCCCTTCGGGAGGTGAAGGCTCTTCGTACCTTCTGATTACCCATGAGTTACTTTCGATCTGCTGGCGCACGGGTGGTTACAGCCGTATGACGACCAAGTGGACGTACCCAGAAGCCTTCGATCTGGGTATGTTCCTGGCCGTCAGGGCAGCCACCGAGCCTCGAGGAGTCGAGACCCGTGTCGGAAAACAAAGATCAGAAGTTCGTCTACGACTTCACCGAGGGAAACCGCGACCTCAAGGACCTTCTCGGCGGCAAGGGTGCCAACCTCGCCGAGATGACCAACCTGGGTCTGCCGGTCCCTCCCGGCTTCACCATCACCACCGAGGCCTGCAAGGTCTACCTTGAGAGCGGCACGGCCCCGGCCGAGCTGCGCGACGAGGTCAGCGCCCACCTTGCCGCCCTCGAGACGAAGATGGGCAAGAAGCTCGGCCAGTCGGACGACCCGCTCCTGGTCTCCGTCCGCTCCGGCGCCAAGTTCTCCATGCCGGGCATGATGGACACGGTCCTCAACATCGGCCTCTCGGACGACTCCGTCACCGGCCTCGCCGCCCAGGCCGGCAACGAGCGCTTCGCGTGGGACTCGTACCGCCGCCTCATCCAGATGTTCGGCAAGACCGTGCTGGACGTCGACGGCGAGCTCTTCGAGGACGCCCTCGACGAGGCCAAGGCCGCCAAGAAGGTCACCGTCGACACCGACCTCGACGCCGCCGACCTGAAGAAGCTGGTCACCCGCTTCAAGAAGATCGTCGCCAAGCAGGCCGGCCGCGAGTTCCCGCAGGACGCCCGCGAGCAGCTCGACCTCGCCGTCGAGGCCGTCTTCAACTCGTGGAACACCGACCGCGCCAAGCTCTACCGCCGCCAGGAGCGCATCCCGAGCGACCTGGGCACCGCGGTCAACATCTGCTCCATGGTCTTCGGCAACCTGGGCCCCGACTCCGGCACCGGCGTCGCCTTCACCCGCGACCCCGCCAGCGGCCACCAGGGCGTCTACGGCGACTACCTCCAGAACGCCCAGGGCGAGGACGTGGTCGCGGGCATCCGCAACACCGTGCCGCTCGCGGACCTGGAGGCCATCGACAAGGCCTCGTACGACCAGCTCATGACGATCATGGAGACGCTGGAGACCCACTACAAGGATCTCTGCGACATCGAGTTCACGATCGAGCGCGGCCAGCTGTGGATGCTCCAGACCCGTGTCGGCAAGCGCACCGCCGGCGCCGCCTTCCGCATCGCCACCCAGCTCGTCGACCAGGGCCTGATCGACGAGGCCGAGGCCCTCCAGCGCGTCACCGGCCACCAGCTCGCGCAGCTGATGTTCCCGCGCTTCGACGAGGACGCGAAGACCACGCTGCTCGGCCGCGGCATCGCCGCCTCCCCGGGCGCGGCCGTCGGCAAGGCCGTCTTCGACTCCTACACGGCCGTCAAGTGGTCCCGCTCCGGCGAGAAGGTCATCCTGATCCGCCGCGAGACCAACCCGGACGACCTGGACGGCATGATCGCCTCCGAGGGCATCCTGACCTCGCGCGGCGGCAAGACCTCGCACGCCGCCGTCGTCGCCCGCGGCATGGGCAAGACCTGTGTCTGCGGCGCCGAGGAGCTCGACGTCGACACCAAGCGCCGCCGCATGACGGTCGGCGAGACGGTCATCGAAGAGGGCGACGTCGTCTCCATCGACGGCTCCACCGGCAAGGTCTACCTCGGCGAGGTACCCGTCGTACCCTCCCCGGTCGTCGAGTACTTCGAGGGCCGCATGCACGCCGGCGCCGACGACGCCGACGAGCTGGTCGCCGCCGTGCACCGGATCATGGCGTACGCGGACCGGGTCCGCCGCCTGCGGGTGCGCGCCAACGCCGACAACGCCGAGGACGCGCTGCGCGCCCGCCGCTTCGGCGCCCAGGGCATCGGCCTGTGCCGCACCGAGCACATGTTCCTCGGCGAGCGCCGCGAACTGGTGGAGCGACTGATCCTCGCGGACACCGACGAGGAGCGCGAGGAGGCACTCAGTGCCCTCCTGCCGCTGCAGAAGAAGGACTTCGTCGAGCTGTTCGAGGCGATGGACGGCCTGCCCGTCACCGTCCGCCTCCTGGACCCGCCGCTGCACGAGTTCCTGCCGGACATCACCGAGCTGTCGGTGCGCGTCGCCCTCGCCGAGTCCCGCAAGGACCACAACGAGAACGACCTGCGCCTGCTCCAGGCCGTCCACAAGCTGCACGAGCAGAACCCGATGCTGGGTCTGCGCGGGGTCCGCCTCGGCCTGGTCATCCCCGGCCTGTTCAAGATGCAGGTCCGGGCGATCGCCGAGGCCGCGGCCGAGCGCAAGAACGCCAAGGGCGACCCGCGCGCCGAGATCATGGTCCCGCTCGTCGGCACCGTCCAGGAGCTGGAGATCGTCCGCGACGAGGCCGACCAGGTCATCGCCGAGGTCGAGGCCGCCACCGGCACGAACCTCAAGCTGACCATCGGCACCATGATCGAGCTGCCGCGCGCCGCCCTGACGGCCGGGCAGATCGCCGAGGCCGCGCAGTTCTTCTCCTTCGGCACGAACGACCTGACCCAGACGGTGTGGGGCTTCTCCCGCGACGACGTCGAGGCCAGCTTCTTCACCGCGTACCTGGAGAAGGGCATCTTCGGGGTCTCGCCCTTCGAGACCATCGACAAGGACGGCGTCGGCTCGCTGGTCCGCAGCGCCGTCCAGGCCGGCCGGGCCACCCGCCCCGACCTCAAGCTCGGCGTCTGCGGCGAGCACGGCGGTGACCCCGAGTCCGTCCACTTCTTCCACGAGGTCGGCCTCGACTACGTCTCCTGCTCGCCGTTCCGGATTCCGGTCGCGCGCCTGGAGGCCGGCCGTGCCGCCGCCGAGTCGAAGGGCAGCGACAGCCGCTGACCCCCGGCCCCGAGAGGGGCCCCATAGACCGCGCCTGCCCCCGGGTTCCCTGACTGCCCGAGGGCGGGCGCGCCTATTTTTTTCTGTTCAACAAATCTTTACGCCAGCAGGCGGTGGACGGATCCCCACCCGTCCACCGCCGCTGTCATTCTGCCGGGCACGTCGGCGCTTCCCGGTGCGACCGACCGCCAGGCCCCGCAAAGCCCCCCACGGCCTTCGCGGAGCGTTTCGGTCGCATCGGAGTGTGCCCGGCGGAGTACAGGATTTCGGTTGTCACGCTCCTGCCGAAAGGGGTTTCAACTGTGGCCGAAAGGGCGTGGTGACCACGTGTGACGGCGTGCATACTCATGGGGCGGGGGGATTGCGGTTGCACAGGTGGGGGTTCGGTGCTGCGTATCCATTTCACTGGAGTGGACCTGGCACGCGTACGGATGGCAGGGCGTCCCGATGCGTTGTGGGAAACGATTCTCAGCTTTCACCGCTTAAGGGACCGGCGCGATGCCCGGTTGTTCGGTGAATGGCGTACGGAAACGCGGAGCAGGTTGAATGGTGAAACACGCACGCTCGGCATGCTCATACCGGCGCGCGGATATTTTCCCGATTTCCTGACCCCCGTGGAGGGGCAGTACGGGTGGGACGTGGCGCTCGACGCGCTGCGCGGGATCCGTCCCGAGCGGCTGCGGCGCGAGCTCGTGCTGCTCGCCGGCGGGCCCGGCGCGGGAGCGGGTCCGGGAGCGGGAGCGGGTGGCGGTGTCGGGGCATCGATGGCGCCTCGCCTACGGGAGTTCATGGAGGGCGGCACCAAGCACCTGCCCAGGCTCCTGGGCGAGCTGCGCGCCTACCACCGGGCGGCCGTGGAGCCGTACTGGACCCACATACAGGCGCAGATAGAGGCCGAGCGGGCCGCACGCGGCCGGGCCCTGCTGGACGGGGGCGCGGACGAACTGCTGGCCTCGCTGCCGCCGATGCTGCGCTGGCGGGCCCCGGTGCTGGAGTGCGACTACCCGGTGGACCGGGACGTACGGCTGCGGGGGCGCGGGCTGCTGCTCCAGCCGTCCTTCTTCTGCCGGCGGACCGCGGTGACCCTGCACGACCCCGAGCTGCCGCCGGTGCTGGTCTACCCGGCCGCCTCGCACCTGGCCTCGGCCCCCGCGGGCGGCGAGGCGGCGCGCACCGTGCACGTCGAGGAGCAGCGCCAGCGCACGCTGGGCAAACTGGTGGGCCACACCCGCTCGGTGGTGCTGCGGGCCATCGGCGACGGCGCCACCACCAGCGAGCTGGCCCGCCGGGCCGGGGTCTCGCTGGCCTCGGCGAGCCAGCACGCCTGCGTGATGCGCGAGGCGGGGCTGGTGACGACGCTGCGGCACGGCAACGCGGTGCTGCACACCGTGACCCCGCTGGGCGCCGCGCTGCTCAAGGGCGGCGCGGTGGCCTCGTGAAACGCCGCGGCCCCCGGCCGGGTGCCGGGGGTCGCGACGGTGCGGGGTGCGGGTGCTCAGGTGCGGAACGGGCCCGTCACCTCGTAGGTGATGCCCGCCGACGAGCTGCCGCTCGTACCGCGCTGGCTGGAGAAGTAGAGCCGGTTGCCGGCCGGGGAGAAGGCCGGCCCGCAGATCTCCGAGGAGGACTGGCCGGTGATCCGAAGGAACGGCGCCACCACGTCGTCCGGAGTGATCACGCAGATCTCCATGTTGCCGCCGTCCTCGGCGACGTACAGGTCGCCGTACGAGGACCCCGTGACGTTGTCCACGCCCGTCAGGGGGGCTGCGCCGCCCGGCACGAGGGAGTCGTCGTAGGCCAGCTCGTACGTGTTGTTCGCGAGGTTGAGCTGCCAGACCCGGTTGTCGCCCTTGGTGGTGAACCAGACCGTGTCGTTGGCGTAGTGGCAGCCCTCGCCGCCGTTGAACTTCTTCGAGCCGGAGACCTGGCTGCGGGTGGCGGTCGGCGAGCCGTCCGGGTCCGGGACGTTGGCCCAGGTGAAGGAGCCGGAGGTGGCGGTGCCGGCCTTGAGGACCTGGAGGGTGCCGGAGGAGAGGTTGCCCCAGGTGGTCGGGACGAAGCGGTAGAAGCAGCCGCTGCTCTCGTCCTCGGTCAGGTAGATCACCTTGCGCACCGGGTCGGCCGCCGCCGCCTCGTGCTTGAAGCGGCCCATCGCGGCCCGCTGCACGGAGGCGTTCACGCCGTACGGGTCGGTCTCGTAGACGTAGCCGCGGTCGACCTCCTCGCAGGACAGCCAGGTGTTCCAGGGGGTCTTGCCGCCCGCGCAGTTCTGCCGGGTGTTGGAGAGGATCCGGTAGGCGCCGGTGACGGTGCCGGAGGAGTTGAACCGGACCGCGCTCGCGCCGCCGGAGGGGTTGATCTCCGAGTTCGACACGTAGATCCAGCCCGTACCGTCCGCGAAACAGGCGCCGCCGTCCGGGGCGCTGTGCCAGGTGTACGAGGTGCCGCTGACGGTCTGGCCGGAGCGGGCGATCACCCGGCTGCTGAAGCCGGCCGGCAGCTGGATGCCGTTCGCGTCCGCCGCGCCGAGTGCTCCGTACGGTCCGGCGCCGGGCTGGGCGGGCGCCGCGTAGGCGGCCCCGTGCATCAACGTTCCGCCGAAGGCGGCAGCCGACGAACCGATCACTGCGCCGCGCAGGAAGGTACGACGTTCCACGGTCACTCCTGTGGGAGGAAGGCCCCGCGGCCGGTCGGACGCGGGGTCGCACGCGTCGAGGAACCTAGGAGGCGCCAGTTGCCGGGGCGCCAATTCCTCATTACGCACGAGCGACCGGTCAGGTTCAATCCTCCGGCGGGGATTTCCACGAGCCCGTCGGCTCTTTCCACGAGGCCGTTCTGCGGGACTTTCTCCCCTGGGGAAACGCGCGGTGGGGAAGGATGGTGGAGCGATGAACCACTTCGCCGCCGCCGACGACATCTCGGGCCGCGCCGACCTCGACGTCGTGCTGCGCCGCTTCTACACGGCGGCCTTCGCCGATCCCGGGATCGGCCCCTTCTTCACCGAGGTCGCCGGCACGGACCTCGAGGTCCACCTGCCCCGGATCACCGACTTCTGGGAGCGGGCCCTGTTCCGCACCGCCGAGTACCGGCGCGACGCCTTCGGCCCGCACGCCGCCCTGCACTCGGTGCGGGCGATGACCGCCGCCGACTTCGGCCGCTGGGTGCAGCTGTGGCACGCGACCGTCGACGGACTGCACCGGGGGCCGAACGCCGAGCGGGCCAAGGCGCAGGGCGAGCGGATCGCGCTGGCGCTGCACCGGCGGCTCGCGGGCGAGGGGGCGTCCACGGAGGGCGTGGACGGCCTCGGCTTCGTCCCGCTGGCCGCGCTGGAGCTCCGCTCGGCGGCCTGACCTGCGGTTGGTGCGGCCGGACAGGGCCGGTAAGAAATCTCGGAAAAATCTCGCGGGCAGCGATGAGTTTCCTCCCGGCCCCCGGTCTACCTCCCGAAAGCAGCGACCACCGCGCCGAGAAGAAGAGAGACCGAGATGCCCCAGCCCCAGATGATCTTCGTCAACCTGCCGGTCAAGGACCTGGGCGCCGCCCGGGCCTTCTGGGAGAAGCTCGGCTACTCCTTCAACCCGCAGTTCTCCGACGAGACCGCCGCCTCCCTGGTGATCAGCGACACCATCTTCGCGATGCTGCTCACCGAGGAGAAGTTCCGGGGGTTCGCCACCAAGCCGGTCGCCGACGCCTCGAAGGCCACCGAGGTGATGGTCGCCCTGAGCGCCGACAGCCGCGCCAAGGTCGACGAGGTCGTCGACGCCGCCCTCGCGGCGGGCGCCACCGAGCCGCGGCCGCCCATGGACCTGGGCTTCATGTACGGCCGCGCCTTCGAGGACCTGGACCACCACGTGTGGGAGTACGTCTGGATGGACCCGGCCGCCATCGAGGGCTGATGCCGGCTACGAGGTCGCGGCGGTCCGCACCGGGTAGGTCCGGACCGCCACCTCCTCGTCGTCCAGGCAGCGCCCCGACTCCAGGTCGAAGCGCTGCTTGAGCAGCGGCGAGGCCACGAAGGGCCTGCCCGCCGCACTCCCCAGCAGCCCCCGCGACAGCACGTGCGCACCCGTGAAGGGGTCCTGGTTGCCGATGGCGTACGGGCGCCCCGCGCGGTCGACGAACACCGCGGCCTGGCTCCCGTCGGGCAGCAGGGCCGCGACCCCGCGCCCGGGGACGAGCGCGGACAGCTCGCACACCGTCAGCCAGCCTTCGGCCACCCTCAGTTCGACGGTCATCGGACGGCTCCTCCTATGGTCAGGACGGCCAGGTCGGGCTTGACCTGGTCGCGCTCGGGGACGAACTTCACGGTCGGGTCGGGGGCGCCGGGCGCGTTCACGAAGGACACGAACCGGCGCAGCCGCTCCGGGTCCTCAAGGGTCTCGGCCCATTCGTCGCGGTAGTGCGCCACGTGGTCGGCCATCAGCGACTCCAGCTCCGCGCACAGCCCCAGCGAGTCGTGCACGACCACGTCCCGCAGGTGGGACAGGCCGCCCTCCAGCCGCTCCAGCCAGGTCGAGGTCCGCTCCAGGCGGTCCGCGGTGCGGATGTAGAACATCAGGAACCGGTCGATCAGCCGGACCAGTTCCGCATCGGACAGGTCCTGGGCGAGGAGGTCGGCGTGGCGCGGGGTGGCCCCGCCGTTGCCGCCCACGTAGAGGTTCCAGCCGCTCGCCGTCGCGATGACCCCGAAGTCCTTGCTCTGGGCCTCCGCGCACTCGCGGGCGCAGCCGGAGACCGCCGACTTGAGCTTGTGCGGGGCGCGCAGCCCCCGGTAGCGCAGCTCCAGATCGATGGCCATCCGTACGCTGTCCTGCACCCCGTAGCGGCACCAGGTCTGCCCGACGCAGGACTTCACCGTCCGCAGGGCCTTCCCGTACGCGTGCCCGGACTCGAATCCGGCGTCGACGAGCCGGGCCCAGATCCGCGGGAGCTGGTCCACGCTCGCCCCGAAGAGGTCGATCCGCTGCCCGCCGGTGATCTTCGTGTAGAGGCCGAAGTCGCGGGCCACCTCGCCGATCACGATCAGCTTGTCCGGGGTGATCTCACCGCCGGGGATGCGCGGGACCACCGAGTACGAGCCGTTGCGCTGCAGGTTGGCGAGGAAGTGGTCGTTGGTGTCCTGGAGGGCGGCCTGCTCGCCCTCCAGGACGTAGCCGCTGGCGCCGACGGCCGGGGCGAGCGAGGCGATGATCGAGCCGACGGTGGGCTTGCACACCTCGCAGCCGTCGCCGCCGCGGGCCTCCGGGCGGCCGTGGCCGTCGAGGAGCTCCCGGTAGGAGGCCAGCCGGCGGGTGCGGACGATCTCGTACAGCTCGGCGCGGGTGAAGGGGAAGCAGCCGCACAGCCCCTTGTCGGCGGCGGCGGGCAGCAGCTGCCCGATCACCTTGACGCAGCTGCCGCAGCCGGTGCCCGCCTTGGTGCACTTCTTCACCTCGGACAGGGTGGCGCAGGCGGTGATGGCCTTCTTGGTGACGTTGTGGCAGGAGCAGATCACCGCGTGGTCCGGAAGCGAGGACGGGCCGAGCGCGACGGGCGCGCCGAGACCGGCCGGCAGGACCAGCTGCTCGGGGGCGACGGGCGGCACGCTGCCGGTGAGGGGGCGCAGCAGGCCGTACGAGTCCGCGTCGCCGACCAGGACCCCGCCGAGCAGGACCCCGTCCGGGGAGACCACCAGCTTCTTGTAGACACCGGAGCGGGAGTCGGACCAGACCACGTCGAGGCTGCCCGGGGCGCTGCCGTGGGCGTCGCCGAAGGAGGCCACGTCCACGCCGAGCAGCTTGAGCTTGGTGGACAGGTCGGCGCCGGTGAACTCCTTCTCCCGGCCCAGCAGGTCCTCGGCGGCGGTCTCCGCCATCTCGTAGCCGGGGGCGACCAGGCCGTAGACGCGGCCGTCGCAGGCCAGGGCGCACTCGCCGATGGCGTAGACGTGCGGGTCGGAGGTGCGGCAGCGGGAGTCCACCGCGATGCCGCCGCGCTCGCCGACGTCAAGGCCCGCGGCGCGGGCCAGCTGGTCGCGGGGGCGGACGCCGGCGGAGAAGACGACGAGGTCGGTGTCGACGGCGGACCCGTCGGACAGCAGCATGCCGCTGACGTGGCCGTCCTCGCCGGTCAGCACCTCCTGGGTGCCGACACCCGTGTGGACGGCCAGGCCCATCGACTCGATGGTGCGCAGCAGGGCGGCGCCGCCGCCCTCGTCGACCTGGACGGGCATCAGGCGGGGGGCGAACTCCACCACGCGGGTGGCGAGTCCGAGCCCCTGGAGGGCGCCGGCCGCTTCGAGCCCGAGCAGGCCGCCGCCGACGACCGCGCCGGTGGTGCGGCCCTTCGCGTACTCCTCGATGGCGAGGAGGTCCTCGATCGTGCGGTAGACGAAGCAGCCGGGGGCGTCCTTCCCGGGGACGGGCGGCACGAAGGGGAAGCTGCCGGTGGCCAGCACCAGGACGTCGTACGGGAACACCTGCCCGGATCGGGAGGTGACGCTGCGGGCGGCCCGGTCGATGTGCTCGGCGGGGTCGTCGAGGTGGAGCTCGATGCCGTGCTCCGCCATGAACCCGGGGGGCGTCATGGACAGGTCCTCGGCGGTGCTGCCGGAGAAGTACGAGGTCAGGTGGACGCGGTCGTAGGCGGGCCGGGGCTCCTCGCAGAGCACGGTGATCCGGTGGGTCCGGGTCGCGCCGCGCTCGGCGAGCGCCTCCAGGTAGCGCTGGCCGACCATGCCGTGCCCGATGAGCACGATCGCGGGCAGGGGCTCGGTCATGTCAGTGGCCTCCGTCGTCGGTGAGCAGGTGGAACAGGTCGAGGGGTGCCTCCTCGCCCTCCCAGGTGCGGGCGACGGCGCCCACGGTGGAGAGCTCGCCGAGCAGGACCCCGCCGACGAGGCGGTCGTCGCGCACGACGACCGTCCGGTAGGTCCGCCGGGTGGCGTCGGCGAAGCGGACCACGTCGTCGCCGGGGCGGGGGGTCGTCTCGCCGAAGCAGGCGAGGTCGAAGGGGCCGCCGGCGCCGGCGGTGGTGAGGGTCAGGCGGGTGAGGGCGCGGGTGCCGGCGTACGAGGCCTCGGTGCCGGTCAGGACTCCGGCGAGGACGTCGGCCTGCTCCAGCGCGGGGCCGGCCAGGCCGTAGACCTGGCCGGCGTGCTCGGCGCAGTCGCCGATGGCGTGGATCCGGGGGTCGCTGGTGCGCAGCCGGTCGTCGACCACGATGCCCTTGCGCACCTCGAGTCCGGCGGCCTGGGCGAGCCCGGTGCGGGGCCGTACGCCGCAGGCGAGCACGACGATGTCGGCGTCGAGCCGGTAGCCGTCGGCGAGCTCGGCCCCGGTGACCCTGCGGTGGCCCTGAGTGCCGCGCGCGGCCGCCGTGGGAGCCGTGGTCAGGCCGCGGACCCGGCATTCCGTGTGGATCTCCACCCCGAGCGCGGTCAGGTGGGCGTGCAGCAACGCGGAGGCCCCGGCGTCCAGCTGGCGTTCCATCAGCCGCGCCGCCTGCTGCGCCAGGACCACCTGCGCCCCCCGCGCGGCCAGGGCCCGGGCCGCCGAGACGCCCAGCAGGCCCCCGCCGATCACCACCGCCCGCACGCCGGGGCGTACGGCGGCCGAGAGCGCCAGGCAGTCGTCCATCGTGCGGAACGCGTGGACCCCGTCGGGCAGCTCCCGCCCCTCGGGCTCGAACAGCCCCCGCAGCGGCGGCAGCACCGGGTTGGACCCGGTGGCCAGCACGAGGGTGTCGTAGCCCAGAGCGGCGCCGTCGTCGCAGTGGACCGTCCGGTCGGCGCGGTCGACGCGGACCGCGCGGACGCCCCGGCGCAGCTCCGGTCCGGCCGCCGGGAGGGCGGCCACCTCCGGCGCGTACCGGCCGGCCAGCACCTCGGCGAGCAGCACCCGGTTGTACGGAACGTGCTGTTCCTCGCCGAGTACGGTCACCGCCGCGCCGCCGGTCAGCCGCGCGGCGAGCCGCAGGCCCGCGAGCCCGCCGCCGATCACCACCACACGCTGCTTCGAGGTCATGCCCTGAGCCTGCGGGTCCGCTGTTTCCCCGCCGCATCGCCTTTGTTACCCGGACGGAACGCCGCCCTCAGCGCACGGGTTAAGCGTCGGTGAGGCCTCCCTCAAGGCCGTCTTAAGGATCACCGAACCCGTCCGGCGGGCCCTTAGCGTGGCCCGTATGCGAGATGTGGCGGGGCTGGTCAGGGGCGGGATGCTGGGCGGAGCGGGGGTGGTGGCCCTGCTCTGGGCGGTGCAGGTGCGGCCCTCGGCCCGGCCCGACGCGCTGTTCGCCACGGCCGCGCACCTGACCGGCCTGCTCGCCGGGTACGGGGTGCTGGTGCTGCTGTTCCTGATGGCGCGGGTCCCCGCCGTCGAGCACGGGGTCGGCGCCGACCGGCTCGCCCGCTGGCACGCCCTCGGCGGCCGGCACGTGCTGCTCCTCTGCTTCGGGCACGGGCTCTTCGCCCTGCTCGGCTACGCCGTGCACGAGGGGGTGGACCTGGTCACCGCCGTCCGGGAGCTGCTCGGCTACCCCGCGCTCGCCGCCGCCGCGGCCGGGACCGTCCTGCTGGCCGCGGTCGGTGTGACCTCCGCCCGGGCGGTACGCCGCCGTGTGTCGCACGAAACCTGGCGCGGGGTGCACCTGCTCGTCTACCTCGCGGCCGCCCTCGCCTTCGGACACCAGCTCGCCGGGCCCGACCTCGCCCTCGCCGCCTGGTTCTGGGCGCTCGCCCACGCTGCGGTCGCCGTCCTGCTGCTCTGGTACCGGGCGGTGGTCCCCGTACGGCAGGCCCTGCGGCACGCGCTGCGCGTGGCGGAGGTCAGGGCCGAGGGGCCCGGGGTGGTCTCCGTCGTCATGTACGGGGAGCACCTGGGGGAACTGCGCGCGGAGCCGGGCCAGTTCCTGCGCTGGCGGTTCCTGCAGCGGCGGCTGTGGCACACCGCGCTGCCGTTCTCGCTGTCCGCCCCGGTCCGCGGGAACACCCTGCGCATCACCGTCAAGGGGCTCGGCGGCCACTCCCGGCGGATCCGCCGGCTGCGGCCGGGCACCAGGGTCCTTGCCACCGGGCCGTTCGGGGCGCTCACCGCCGCCCGGCGGACCCGGCCCAAGGTGCTGCTGATCGCGGGCGGGGTGGGGATCACGCCGATGCGGGCCCTGTTCGAGACGCTGCCCGGCGGCCCCGGCGACATCACCCTGCTCTACCGGGCCGCAGCCGAGGAACAGCTGGTCCTGCGGGCCGAGCTGGAGGCCATCGCCGCCGAGCGGCAGGCGGGGCTGCACTACCTGCTCGGGCCCTCCGGGGCCGCGTACGATCCGCTCGCGCCGCAGGCGCTGGCCGCTCTGGTGCCGGACCTGACCGAGCACGACGTGTACCTGTGCGGGCCGCCGGGGATGGCCGAGGCGGCTCAGGCGGGGCTGCTGCGGGCCGGGGTGCCGGCCGGACGCATCCACTGCGAGTGCTTCACCTTCTGAGCGGCTCCCGCTTCGCGCCGCCGACTCCAGATTCCTGATTCCGTCTCCGAGAGGGCCCCGCTCCATGCGCCATCCGCTGCACGTCGCCCTGCCCTTGACCGCCCCGGCCGCCGCCCCCGCGGCCCGGGCCCGGCACCGCAGACCCCGCCGGCCCCCGGTGCTGGCCACCGGGCTGGGGCTGGCCAGTGTGCTGGCCGCCAGTGTGCTGACCGCGGCCGTGGACCCGGCGGCTCCGGTGGCCCCGGACCGGGTGCCCGCCCGGCAAAGCTCAACCTTTGCGCAAGTTTCCGGGGATTGATGGATACGCCACCCGACAGGTCCATAGGGTCAGGTTGTGCCTGACATTTCCTTGACCATGATCATCATGTTGTGCGTGGCCGCGGCGGCGGCCGGCTGGATCGACGCCGTGGTCGGCGGCGGCGGCCTGCTGCTCCTTCCCGCCCTGCTGCTCGGCCTGCCGAACGCCCACCCGGCCACCGTCCTCGGGACGAACAAGGCCGTCGCGATCGTCGGCACCACGGGCGCGGCCGTCACCTACGTCCGCAAGGCCCCGGTGAACGTGAAACTCGCCGTCCGCATCGGCCTCGCCGCGCTCGCCGGCTCGATGGGCGGCGCCGCGCTGGCCGGGGGCATCAGCAAGGACGCGATGCGCCCGCTGATCATGGTGGTGCTGGTGGTGGTCGCCGCGTTCGTGCTCTTCCGGCCCGCCTTCGGCACCGCCCCGAGCACCTCGCCCGTCAGCCGGCAGCGGGTGCTCCTCGCCATCGGCCTCGCCGGGCTCGGCATCGGCTTCTACGACGGGCTCATCGGGCCGGGCACCGGCACCTTCCTGGTGCTCGCCCTCACCGCCCTGCTCCACCTCGACCTGGTCACCGCCTCCGCCACCGCCAAGATCGTCAACGTCTGCACGAACGCCGGGGCGCTCGCGATGTTCGCCTACCAGGGCATGGTGCTGTGGCAGCTGGCCGCGCTGATGGCGGTGTTCAACCTGGCCGGGGGCATGGTCGGCGCCGGCATGGCCCTCAAGAAGGGCAGCGGCTTCGTCCGCGGGGTACTGCTGACCGTGGTGGGCGCCCTGGTGGTCAAGCTCGGCCTGGAGCAGTGGGGCTAGTACGTCCCGGTGAGGTGGGCGAACACCACCACGTTGCCGCGGTAGCCCGTACGGGGTGAGAACCCGCCGCCGCAGGTGATCACCCGCAGTTCGGCGCGCGCGGAGGGGCCGTACACGCGGGAGTCGGGAAACTCCTTGGCGTCGTAGACCTCGACCGCGTGGACCGTGAACACGGCGGTCCGGCCGTCCGCGCGCGGGACCTCGACGGCGGCCCCGCGGCGCAGGGCTCCCAGGTGGTAGAAGACGCCCGGCCCGGCGGCGTCGTCCACGTGCCCCGCGATGACCGCCGTGCCGGTGGCGCCCGGGGTGGTGCCGTCGCGGTACCAGCCGGCCAGGTCCCGCCGGTCGGGCGGGGGCACTTCGAGGCTGCCGCCCGGCTGGAGGCCGAGCCCGGTCAGCGGCGCGTCGACCCGGATGGAGGGGATCTTGATCCGCTGGGGCGGCGATCCGGGGAGCGGCGCGATACCGGGGCCCGTGGCGCCGGCGGCGGTCAGGGCCTCGGCGGGGGAGGGCAGCGGCGGCCCGACGGGCTCGCGGGAGCCGCTGGTCACGAGCCAGATGCCGATGCACGCGGCGAGGGCCACGAGTCCTCCGTGGCGGGCTCCGCGGAAATCGCCACCCATGGGTACCCCCTCTCGGCCTTCCGTTTCGGGGTGACTGGCCGTCGCCCGGCCCCGCGAACGGGGGGACCTCGCGGGGCGGGCGACGGGGGACGGTACCGGTCGGACCGCGGCCGGAGCCGCGGTGGGCGTCCGTCAGCTCCGCGTGCCGCTCGCCCGGCGACGCAGGAGCCAGGTACCGCCGACGGCGGTCGCGGCCAGCACTGCCGCTCCCGCCGCGATCTTGGCGGGGTCGCCGGCGGTGGTCGTGCCACCGCCCACCCCGGTCTGGACGTGGCCCTGCGGGCCGCGTTCGGTGACGACGAGGTCCCCGGTGGCGAACTTGCCGTTCGCGCAGGTCGCCCCGATGGCGTAGGTGCCGGGGCGGGTGCCGCGGGCGACCTGGAACTGGCCCACGACCACCTCCTTGTGGGTGCCCGGGACCAGCTTGAACCGGCCGCCGCCGACCGTGGTGGCATCGCCCTCGGCATGGCTGCCGGACCCGCAGGCGGTGGTGTTCACGGTGACCGTGGCGCCCGGGGCGGCGGACTTCGGCCACACCTCCAGCGCGGCGAAGTCGCCGGGCGCGAACCCCACCATGCCGAGGTTCGCGGCGGCCACCGCGCCGGCGACGGGGCCGGCGAAAGCGGCGCAGGTCAGCGCGGCGGCAGTCAGCGCGTGGGCCGTACGTCGGCGCATGGGAGCTCCCTGGAGACACGGGGTCGTGCTTCCGAGGTAACCCGGACCGTGCGCCGCGCGCCTGCTGATGTTCCGTCAGGTTCTCCTGTGCGGGCCCTGCCGTCGCCCGGTTTGCCCAGGTCAACGCCGCTGATGCGGCCATCCGGGCCGCCTTAGCCGTCCGGGTGAGCGCCGCGCGCGAGCGATCAGGCCGGCGGCAGCACCACCGTGGCCGAGGCGCCCGAGGGCGGCGGGTTCTCGAGGAGGACCCGCGCGCCGATCACCTGCGCCTGGCCGAGCGCGATGGTCAGGCCGAGCCCGGTGCCCTGGCCGCGCTCGGCGGCCCCGGTCAGGAACCGCTGCGGGCCCTCGCGCAGCAGCTTCTCGGGGAAGCCCGGCCCCCGGTCCCGGACCGTCACCGCGGTCCCGGACACCGTCACCGTGACCGGCTCCCCGCCGTGCCGCCGCGCGTTGACCAGCAGGTTCGTCAGGATGCGCTCGAAGCGCCGTACATCGGTGCGCACGTACGCCGACTCCGCGGCCCCCTCCGCGGCCCCCTCCGCGGCCCCCTCCGCGGCGCAGCTGCCGGAGTCGCCCACCACCCGCGCCGCCACCCCCGAGCGCCGCGTGATCGACTCCACCAGCGGCCCCAGCCGGTGCGCCGCCAGCTGCGGCTCCTCCCGGTCGGCGTCGAGCCGGGCCACCTCCAGCAGGTCCTCGGTCAGCGTCCGCAGCGCCGCGACCCGGTCCCGTACGAGCTCCGTCGGACGCCCGGCCGGCAGCAGCTCGGCCGCGGTGTGCAGACCCGTCAGCGGGGTCCGCAGCTCGTGCGCCACGTCCGCGGTGAACCGCTGCTCGGCCTCCAGCCGCTGCTGCAGGCTGGCGGCCATCATGTCCACCGCCGAGGAGAGCGCGGCGACCTCGTCCCGTGTCCCCGGCACCCCGGACAGCCCGATCCGCGCGTCCAGTTCGCCCGCGCTGATCCGGCGGGCCGTCTCCGCCGCCGTGCGCAGCTCCCTGCTCAGCCGGCTGGCGAGCAGCGCCCCGCCGACCGCCGCCAGCGCCACGATCACCGCCCCGTACGCCACGAGCCCGCGGTCCAGCTCGGCCAGCTCCTCGCGGTCGTCGGCCAGCGACAGCCGTACGGACAGCACGTGGGCCCCGCCGACCGGCCGGGCGGCCCAGACCGCCGGGTGCGGCCCGGACATGTCCAGGTAGGTGGTCCGCTCCCCGTCGAGGGCAGCCGTCCGCAGCGGCGCGGGCAGCCGCGGGCAGTCGACGCGGGCATCGGCCTCGCCGACCTTGTCTGCGTCGAGCCGGCCCGTCAGTTCGTACACCTTCCGCACGCTGACCAGCTGGTTGACGGCGCTCGCCCGCGCCGCGTCGGCGATCTGCCGCGCCCGGGCGTCGTGGATCAGCAGGCCGATGGCGACCGCGACCAGCGAGCAGCCGACGGCGAGCAGGATGGAGATCTTCCAGCGCAGGCCGAGGGCCCGCAGCAGATGCCGGCAGCGGGTCGGGAGTGCTCTCACGGGGACTTCCCGCCGTCCTTGCGGAAGCGCCGCTCGTCGTTGACCACCGTCATCCGTTCGCCGTCCCAGTGGTAGCGCACGGCCTGTTCGGAGCCGTCGTCGGCGGCGATGCGGACCAGCAGGTCGGTGCCGATGGACTCCGCCGTGAGCTGGCGGCCGATGGTGAAGAGGATGGAGACGATCCGGCCGCCCACCACTGCGTAGACGCTCAGCGCCGAGCGGCCGGTCGGCACGTCGGCGGCCATGATCAGGTCCGGGTGGCCGTCGCCCGTCAGGTCCCGGTAGACGGCGGGGCGGATCCCGGCCCGGCCGGGCGCCAGGAGGGCGGCCGCCTTGCCGAGGTACGGCTTCATCCGGGGGTCCGCGCGGGCGATGTCGGTCGCGTCCAGCCCCACGAGTCCCTTGGCCCCCGGCTTCGGGGCGTCCTTGAGGGGCGTCGGCGCGGGCTCCCGCCGGCCCACCGCGGAGCCGGGGGCCTGGGTCCAGGCGGGCCAGAGCGGTTCGGGGCGGGGCTGGCTCGACACCGGGGGCGCGGGCGTACCCGTACCGAGGCCGCCGGGTGCGGCGCAGCCGCCGGCGGCGAGTGCGCAGGCGGCAAGCACGGCGGCGAGCGGGCGGCGGGACGAAGGTGTCATGGGGGAGAACCGTGGGGTGGGGGAGACCGGGAACCGACGCTAGACGGCGAGGGTCACGGGCACCGGGAGGTTGTGTAACAGGGGTGCGTACGGTGGTGTGGCGCGGGCAAGTCGGGACCTTGGTCCCCGTCCGCCGCGTGTTCCGCCGTACCCCAGGAGGACCCCCGTGACATCGGTCGTTCGGCCACAGGATCCGGCCGCACCGCTCCCGTTCTTCGTCTACGGGACGCTGCGCCCGGGCGAGGTGAACCACGACCTGTTCCTGCGCGGCCGCACGGTCGCGGAGGAGCCCGCGAGCCTGCCGGGGGCGGCGCTCTACGAAGGCCCCGGCTATCCCTACGCGGTCGACCGCCCGGGCTCGACCGTGGCCGGGGAGCTGATCACCGCGGCGCCGGAGGCCTACGGGGGTCTGCTGGCCGCGCTGGACGTGCTGGAGGAGTACGGGGGCCCGGGCCGCCCGGGGAACGTGTACGACCGGTTCGTCCGCGAGGCCCTGCGCGGCGACGGCACACCGGTCCGGGCCTGGGTCTACCTGGCGTCCCCGCTGGTCGCCCGCGACCTGCGGGAGTCGGGCACCGAGATACCGGGCGGCGACTGGCTCGGCCGCTGAGGGGCCGCCACGACCACGGGCCGCTGCGGCCGTCGGCTGCTACGCCCCCGGCTGCCACGCCCCCGGGCCGCTACAGCCCCTCGGCGCCGCGGTTGCGCAGCCGCTGGCCGTACTGCTGGAGCACCCACAGCTCCTCCTGGACCGCGGCCAGTTGCTCCGGCGGGGCCTGCGCTCCCAGTCGGGACAGGGTGCCCTGGATCTCGTGGACCCGGCGGTCGACGGCGCGCAGCCGCACCTGCACCAGCTGGACCCCCGCGTAGATCTCGTCGACCGTCTTCGCGTGGATGGCCTCGACCGCCAGCTCCGTGACGAGCGCGCGGACGGTGTCGTTGGGGGCCGCCTCGCGCACGCGCGCCAGGTAGTCCTCGGTGCCGAGCGAGGCCCCGCCGGCGTCCTGGACGGCCTGGCGCACCGCCGCGTAGGGCGGGGCGGTGAACTCGTCGATCCCGTACGCGTCGAAGGCCGGGGAGACCAGGGCCGGGCGCTGGAGCGCCAGCTTCAGCAACTCGCGCTCGGTGCGGTGGGCCGGGCTGCGCAGGTTCAGCGCGGGTCCGCCGGCCGGCTGGGCGGCGGTCGCGGGGGCGGCCTCGTAGGACGGCCGGCCCCGGCCCTGCTGCTGGGGCTGGCCGCCGCGTTCGCGGGCCCAGCGCGCCAGCTGCGCGACGCGCTTGACGACGAACTGTTCGTCGCGGATGCCCAGCATGCCCGCGAGCTGGACGGCGGACTCGTGCTGGATCGCGATGTTCTTGATGTGGGCGACGACCGGGGCGGCCTCGTCCAGTGCCGCCGCGCGGCCCGCCGGATTCTCCAGGTTGTGCCGGGCGACGATGTGCCGCAGCGCGAACTCGAAGAGCGGGGTCCGGGATTCCACCAGGCCGGCGACGGCCGCGTCACCCTGGGCGAGGCGCAGATCGCAGGGGTCCATCCCGCCGGGGGTGATCGCGATCGAGGTCTCGGCGGCGAACTTCTGGTCGTCCTCGAAGGCGCGCAGGGCCGCCTTCTGGCCGGCCGCGTCGCCGTCGAAGGTGAAGATCACCTCGGCGGTGGCGTTGTCCATCAGCAGCCGCCGCAGGATCTTGATGTGGTCCCCGCCGAAGGCGGTGCCGCAGGTGGCGATCGCGGTGGTCACCCCGGCCATGTGGCAGGCCATCACGTCCGTGTAGCCCTCGACCACCACGGCCCGCGAGGTCTTCGCGATCTCCTTCTTCGCCAGGTCGATTCCGTACAGGACCTGGGACTTCTTGTAGATCGCGGTCTCGGGGGTGTTCAGGTACTTGGGGCCGTTGTCGTCGTCGCGCAGCTTGCGGGCGCCGAAGCCGACCACCTCTCCGCTGATGTCGCGGATCGGCCACATCAGCCGGCCGCGGAAGCGGTCGATGGGCTTGCCGCTGCGGCTGTCCTGGGCGAGCCCGGAGGTGATCAGCTCCTTGTCGCTGAAGCCCTTGCCGCGGAGGAAGCGGGTCAGGTGGTCCCAGCCGGCCGGGCTGTAGCCCACGCTGAAGTGCGCGGCGGCCGCCTGGTCGAAGCCGCGCTCGGCCAGGAACTTGCGGCCGATCTCCGCCTCGGGGCCGCCCAGCTGGTCGACGTAGAACTGGGCGGCCGCCTTGTGCGCCTCGACCAGGCGGATGCGCTCGCCGCGGCCGCTGGTGCCGGCGGTGTAGCCGCCCTCCTCGTACCGCAGGGTGATGCCCGCCTGGCCGGCCAGGCGCTCGACCGCCTCCGAGAAGGAGAGGTGGTCGATCTTCATGATGAAGTCGAGCGTGTCCCCGCCCGCCTGGCAGCCGAAGCAGTGGTAGAGACCCTTGCTGGGGCTGACCTGGAAGGACGGGGACTTCTCGTCGTGGAAGGGGCACAGGCCCTTGAGGTTGCCGCCGCCCGCGTTGCGCAGCTGGAGGTAGTCGGAGACCACGGCGTCGATCGGGACCGCGTCCCGTACCGCCTTCACGTCGTCGTCGTTGATCCGTCCTGCCACGCGTGAAGTCTACGGCCGCACGGCGGCAAACCCGTCAGGCCCCCTCGGGCGCCGCCAGCGACGCGAGCGGAACCGAGGGGTCCGCCAGTTTGTCGCGGTCCACGGGCTCCTTTGACCTGATCAGGGCCTGGATGTGCTCGGTGACGTCCCACACGTTCACGTTCATCCCGGCGAGCACCCGGCCCTCCGACAGCCAGAAGGCGATGAACTCCCGCTTGGCCGCGTCCCCGCGGATCAGCACCTGGTCGTAGCCGCCGGGCGGCGCGTAGCCCGAGTACTCCAGGCCCACGTCGTACTGGTCGGAGAAGAAGTACGGCACCCGGTCGTACGAGACCTCCTGGCCCAGCATCGCCCGCGCGGCGGCCGGTCCCCCGTTGAGGGCGTTGGCCCAGTGCTCGACCCGCAGCCGGGTCCCGAGCACCGGGTGGTGGGCGGCGGCCACGTCCCCGACCGCGAAGACGTCCGGGTCGGAGGTGCGCAGGGAGGCGTCCACCGCGATCCCGCCCCCGTGCTCCCGGTCGACCAGCGCCAGCCCGGAGGTCTCCGCGAGCGCGGTGCGCGGCGCCGCCCCGATCGCGGCGAGCACCGCGTGCGCCGGGTGCTCCTCCCCGTCGTCGGTACGGGCGGCCAGCACCATGCCGTCGTGGCCGACGATCTCGGTCAGCCGCGCCCCGAAGTGGAACCGCACCCCGTGCTCGGCGTGCAGGTCCCCGAAGAGGCGGCCGATCTCCGGACCGAGCACCGCGTGCAGCGGGGTGGGCTCGGGCTCGATGACGGTGACCTCCGCGCCGTAGCCGCGGGCCGCCGCGGCGACCTCCAGGCCGATCCACCCGGCGCCCGCGATCAGCAGGTGGCCGTTGTCCCGGCCCAGCCCGGCCAGCACGCCCCGCAGCCGCTCGGCGTGCGCGAGGCGGCGCAGGTGGTGCACCCCGGCCAGGCCGGTGCCGGGGATGTCCAGGCGGCGCGGTTCGGCGCCGGTGGCCAGCAGCAGCTTGTCGTAGTGCAGGGCGGTGCCGTCGCCGAGGACCACCTTCTTGGCGTCCCGGTCCAGGTGGACCGCGGGCTGGCCGAGATGCAGCTCGACGTCGGAGGCCGCGTACCAGGAGGGCTCGTGGACGAAGACGCTGTCGCGGTCGTCCTTGCCCGTCAGATAGCCCTTGGACAGCGGGGGCCGTTCGTAGGGATGGTCGCGCTCGTCGCCGATCAGGATCACCCGCCCCGTGAACCCCTCGGACCTCAGCGTTTCGGCCGCTTTCGCCCCGGCCAGCCCCGCGCCCACGATGACGAACGTCCGGTGTGCGTCGACCACCTGATGCCTCCTCATAACCTCTCCGCCACATGCGACCACATGCGAGCGTCCCGCAATGAGCCTGCCGCGTGAAGGGGGAGTGGCCCGATCAGCTCACCTGTCGGCGCGTCGCGTGCGCTGGGTGAGGCGTGCGTGCAGGGAACGGGCTGCCGCGTCGGTGAGCGACGCGATCTGGTCGATGACCGCCCGTTTCCTGGCCTTGTCGTCCGGCGCCGCGTCGAAGATGGCCCGGAACTGCGGGTCCAGGCCCTCGGGCGCGCGGGCGCTGAGCGCCTCCGCGAGTTCGGCCAGGACGATGCGCTGGTCGGCGCGGATCCGCTCCTGCTCGTCGCGCTGCATCACATACAGGTCGGCGACCGCCTTGAGCACGGCGCACTCGTTGCGCGCCTCGCGGGGGACCACCAGCTCGGCGCCGTACCGGGTGAGGCGGCCGGAGCCGTACGCCTCGCGGGTGGCGCCCTCGGCGGCCAGGCAGAAACGGCCGATGAGCTGGCTGGTCGCGTCCTTCAGGCGCGCCTGGGCCACGGCCGAGCCGTCGTACCCGTGCGGCCACCACTCCTGCTCCATCAATCGGTCCAGGGCGGCGCGCAGCTCCTCGGGCTCGGTGTCGGCGGGCACGTAGCGGCCGATGGCGACCCGCCAGATCGCGGTGCGCTCGGGCTCGGCGAAGAGCAGGTTGGGGTCGAGGTGGCCCGCGTGCAGCCCGTCCTCGAAGTCGTGGACGGAGTACGCGACGTCGTCCGCCCAGTCCATGACCTGGGCCTCGAAGCACTTGCGGTCCGCGGGCGCGCCCTGGCGCAGCCACGCGAAGACGGGCAGGTCGTCCTCGTAGGCGCCGAACTTGACCGAGCCGGGATCGGTGGGGTGGTTCCCGCGGGCCCACGGGTACTTGGTGGCGGCGTCCAGGCAGGCCCGGGTGAGGTTGAGGCCGACGCTGACGAGTTCGCCGCTCGCCGGGTCGGGCACGAACCGCTTGGGCTCCAGCCGGGTCAGCAGGCGCAGCGACTGGGCGTTGCCCTCGAATCCGCCGCAGTCCTTGGCGAACTCGTTGAGCGCCTCCTCGCCGTTGTGGCCGAACGGCGGGTGCCCCATGTCGTGCGAGAGGCAGGCGGCCTCGACGAGGTCGGGGTCGCAGCCCAGCGCGGCGCCCAGTTCCCGGCCGACCTGGGCGCACTCCAGGGAGTGCGTGAGGCGGGTGCGGGGGCTCGCGTCCCAGTCGTAGGAGCGGGTGCCGGGGGTGACCACCTGGGTCTTGCCGGCGAGGCGGCGCAGGGCGGCGGAGTGCAGCACGCGGGCGCGGTCGCGCTGGAAGGCGGTCCGCCCGGGCCGCTTGTCCGGTTCGGCGGCCCAGCGTTCGGTGGCGGTGGGGTCGTACAGGTCGTCTGCCGGGGTGTGTGCGGTGCCTTCCATGAAGAGACGGTAACCGGAACCTCTGACAAACCGGGATCAGGCGGAGAGGAGTTCCGGCCGTTCGGCGCTGCGGGCGGCGGCGCCGAGGGACGGCGCGCACGCCCGGTCGTAGCGGTGGAGCAGCAGGCGGGCCAGCGCCGGGTGGTCGCCCAGGGGCGCGGCGGCGACGGCGGGCGCGGCCGCGGCGGCCTGGGCGGCGAACCGGCCGGGCCCGGCGAAGTACGAGGCCACGGCCGGCCGGTGGTGGCCGCGGGCGGCCAGCACGCGGACGGCCTCGGGGACGGTGGGGGAGGCGGCGGAGGCGTAGGCGGGGACCACCGGGACGCCGCCGAGGCGCTCGGCCAGCAGGGCGGCGGTGTGGCGGGTGTCGGCGGCGGACTCGGGATCGCGGGATCCGGCGGCGGCGAGCACGACGGCCGTGCCGGGGGTCCAGCCTGCTTCCGCGAGGCGTTCGTACAGGGCCTCGAGGAGCAGCGGGTGCGGGCCGAGCGGTGCGGCGACGGCCGCCCGCAGGTGCGGGGCGGCGGCGGCCGCGGCGGGGAGGTCGCGTTTGACGTGGTAGCCGCGGCCGAGGAGCAGCGGGACGAGGACCGCCCCGCCGCGCAGCTCCCGCAGGGTGTCGCCGAGCAGGGGGAGGTTCAGCTCGATGTGCCCGAGCCGGACGTCGAGGCGGGGGCGGAGCTCGCGGACGCGTTCGAGCAGGGCCAGGGCGGTGTGGAGGGCGCGCGGGTCGCGGCTGCCGTGGGCCACGGCGACGAGGGCGGGCTGCTGCATGGGTGGGCTCCGTGGGGCCGGGCGCGCGGCGGACGCACTCCGCCGAGCTGCGTGCCGAGTTGGGCGGTGATCCGGGACAGCAGTTCGGCGGCGCTGCCGAAGGGGAGGGGCAGGGTCTCGGGAGGGTGCACCGGCTCCGTCATGGACCGATCCTGCGCGCCGGAGGTTGCCGTCGCGTTGCGCCGGGGTGACGGGTGTTTTCCGGGTGCTCACCCCTCCGCTCGGTCATTCGTGCGGGTGAAAGGAGGGGAGGGCGGAACTGGGGGGCGGGGCCCGTTCGTCAATGCGTGCGAACGACGTGTGAGGCGTGGGGTGCGAGGGGGCGGTCATGAACAGGGACGACGGGACCGGGCCGGTGGCGCGGGCGGTGGCGTGGGCGCTGGAGGCGGCGCGGGTGATGGCGCGGACGGTGACGCGGAAGGCGGCGGCCCGTGCGGTGGCGCGGGCCGCGGCGGTCCGGCGGCCGGGGCCGCCGCGCGGGGTGCGGGCGCGGCGCCGGGCCGTGCAGCTCGTGATGGCGGGCTGCGCGCTGGCACTGCTGCCCGCGGCGTGGACGCACGCGGCGGCCGCGGACCGGCTGCGGACCACGGCCGACGCGCCCCCCGCCGAGGTGGCGGTGGTGTTCGGGGCGGGGCTGTGGAACGGCCGGCCGACCCCCTATCTGGCCACCCGGCTCGACGCCGCCGCCGAGCTGTACCACGCGGGCAAGGTGAAGGTGGTGCTGGTGACGGGGGACAACAGCCGCAGGGAGTACGACGAGCCGGACGCGATGCGCAGGTACCTGACCGGGCAGGGGGTGCCGGACGGACGGATCGTCAGCGACTTCGCCGGCTTCGACACATGGGACTCGTGCGTCCGGGCCAAGGAGATATTCGGCGTCGACCGGGCCGTGCTGATCAGCCAGGGCTTCCACATACGCAGGGCCGTCGCCCTGTGCCGGGCGGCGGGCCTGGAGGCGTACGGGGTCGGGGTGCCCGACGAGCACGACGCCACCTGGTACTACGGCGGGACGCGCGAGGTCTTCGCGGCCGGCAAGGCGGCGCTGGACGCGGCCTTCAAGCCCGATCCGCGCTTCCTGGGACCGAAGGAGCAAGGGGTGTCGCGGGCTCTGGGGGCTCTGGCAGACTGACGCGGCGTCGGCTATGCCGATTAGTCATATACCGAGTCGGTCCGTTCGAGCGTCAGAGGTGTGAGCCGTGGCTGTGGTGGATCTCAGCGGCAAGGTCGTCGTCATCACGGGCGGGGCCCGCGGCCTGGGCGCCGCGGCGGCGCAGGCCGTGGTGGACGGGGGCGGCAGGGTACTGGTCACCGACGTGCTGGAGGCGGAGGGCGCGCAGAGCGCCGCGAAGCTCGGCGACGCGGCACGCTTCCTGCGCCACGACGTGACGAGAGAGGCCGACTGGCAGGCGGCGCTGGAGTACGCGGTCGCCGAGTTCGGCCGCGTCGACGGACTCGTGAACAACGCGGGGATAGCCACCGGCCAGTTCCTGGAGCACGAGAGCGTCGAGCACTTCCGCCAGGTCGTGGAGATCAACCTGGTCGGCGTGTTCATCGGCATCAAGACCGCGATCCCGCTGCTCCGGGAGAACGGCGGCGGCTCCATCGTCAACATCTCCTCGGCCGCGGGCCTGACCGGCCTCGCGCTCACCGCCGGGTACGGCGCGTCCAAGTGGGGCGTGCGCGGGCTGTCCAAGATCGGCGCGGTCGAGCTGGCCGAGGCCCGGATCCGGGTGAACTCCGTACACCCCGGCATGACGCTGACCCCGATGACCGCGCCCGTCGGCATCCAGGCCGGCGAGGGCAACTACCCGGGTGCCCCGATGGGCCGTGTCGGAGCCCCCGAGGAGATCGCCGCCGCCGTCGCGTTCCTGCTCTCGGACGCCGCCGGCTACATGACGGGCGCCGAGCTCGCGGTCGACGGCGGCTGGACGGCCGGCCCGACCGTGCAGCACCTGACCGGCCGGTGATCCCGGCCGCCCCGCGGCCGCGCCGGGCCTCACAGCCGCCGCCGGGCGCCGCTGAGCCGGAGCAGGCCGACTTGTAACGCGGGGCGGCGGCCCGTGTAACACCGCCGTCGCAGGCTGGGCCATATGCACACCCCGGAAGCAGCCGCCACCGCCACGCACTGTCCGTACTGCGCGCTGCAGTGCGGCATGAACCTCCGCCCTGAACCGGGCGGCGCAGGCGTCGCGGTGGAGGAGCGGGCGGACTTCCCCGTCAACCGGGGTGCGCTGTGCGGCAAGGGCCGTACCGCCCCCGCCGTGCTCTCCTCCCGGGTGCGCCTGACCGGGCCGCTCGTCCGCACCCACGCCGGGCGGCTCGAACCGGCCACCTGGGAGGAGGCCCTCGACGCCGTCGCCGAGGGCCTCGCCCGCACGGGCCGCGACCACGGGCCGGACGCGGTCGGGGTCTTCGGCGGCGGCGGGCTCACCAACGAAAAGGCGTACGCGCTCGGCAAGTTCGCCCGGGTCGCCCTGCGCACCTCGCAGATCGACTACAACGGCCGGTTCTGCATGTCCTCGGCCGCCGCCGCGCACCAGCGGGCCTTCGGCCTCGACCGGGGCCTGCCCTTCCCGCTGGAGGACATCCCGCGCACCGGCTGCGTGATCCTCGTCGGCTCGAACCTCGCCGAGACCATGCCGCCCGCCCTGCGCTACCTCACCGAGCTGAAGGAGAACGGCGGGACCCTGATCGTCATCGACCCCCGCCGCACCCGCACCGCCGAACAGGCCGACCTGCACCTCGCCCCGCGGCCCGGCACCGACCTCGCGCTCGCCCTCGGCATGCTGCACCTCGTCGTGGCGCAGGGGCGCACGGACGAGGAGTTCATCGCCGAGCGGACCACCGGCTGGGAGGCGGCCCGGGCCGCCGCCATGGCCCACTGGCCGGAGCTGGTGGAACGCATCACCGGCGTCCCCGTGCCCAGGCTCCGCGAGGCCGTCGAGATGTTCTGCGCGCCCTCCACGGCGATGGTCCTGACCGCCCGCGGCCCGGAGCAGCAGTCCAAGGGCACCGACACCGTCGGAGCCTGGATCAACCTGTGCCTGGCCACCGGCCGGGCCGGCCGCCCGCTCTCCGGCTACGGCTGCCTCACCGGCCAGGGCAACGGCCAGGGCGGCCGGGAGCACGGCCAGAAGGCCGACCAGCTCCCCGGCTACCGCAAGCTGACCGACCCCGCGGCCCGGGCCCACGTGGCCGGCGTCTGGGGCGTCGACCCCGACACCCTGCCCGGCCCCGGCCGCAGCGCCTACGAACTCCTCGACGCCCTCGGCACCGACGTCCGCGCCCTCCTCCTCATGGGCTCCAACCCGGTGGTCTCGGCCCCCCGCGCCGCCCACATCGAGGACCGCATCCGCTCCCTGGACTTCCTCGCGGTCGCCGACGTGGTCCTCTCCGAGACGGCCGCCCTCGCGAACGTGGTCCTGCCGGTCACCCAGTGGGCGGAGGAGACCGGCACCACCACCAACCTCGAGGGCCGCGTCCTGCTGCGCCGCCGCGCCCTGACCCCGCCGCCCCAAGTCCGCACCGACCTGGAGGTGCTGCACGGCCTCGCCGCACGCCTCGGCGTCGAGAAAGGCTTCCCCACCGCCCCGGAGGAGGTCTTCGACGAACTGCGCCGCGCCTCCGCCGGCGGCCCGGCGGACTACTCGGGCATCAGCTACGCCCGCATCGAGGCCGAACAGGGCGTCTTCTGGCCCTGCCCGGACGGGGCCGCGGGCACCCCCCGCCTCTTCCTCGACCGCTTCGCCACCGACGACGGCCTGGCCCGCTTCGTGCCCGTCTCCCACCGGGACGCGGCGGAGGTCCCCGACGCGGACTACCCGCTGCTCCTGACCACCGGCCGGGTGGTCGCCCAGTACCAGTCCGGCGCCCAGACCCGCCGCGTCGAGGAGCTCAACGCGGCCGCCCCCGGCCCCTTCGTGGAACTCCACCCCCGCCTCGCCGCCCGCATCGGCGCCGTCGACGGCAGCCCGCTGGCGGTGACCTCCCGCCGCGGCCGGGCCGTGGCCCCGGCCCGCATCACCGACACCATCCGCGCGGACACCGTCTTCATGCCCTTCCACTGGCCGGGCGAGGGCCGCGCCAACACCCTGACCAACCCCGCACTGGACCCGGTCTCGCGCATGCCCGAGTTCAAGGTCTGCGCGGTCCGCGTCGAACCGGCCTAGACCCGCGGACGCGAGCCGCCCGGGGCGGGGCCCCCGCGCGGCGACGGGATCGGACATGGGTGCGGACCGCTTCGGGCGGGCCCCCGGGGGGTAACCATCCGGTCACGCACCGGACTCAGAAAGTGCTCGCACGCCCCTCGTGACAGTGATGTGTCGTACCCCACACTGAGTTGCGGTGCCTGAGTCCTCGGACCCCTGGAGGTCGCCCCCGTGCAGACCCAGACGCAGCCCCCGACCGTCACCCCGACCGTGACCGAGCAGCCCGAACCCGAGGCCGAGGCCATGGACGAAGAGCCGGAACCCCTCGAACTCGTCGACCAGATCGAGCAGGTGCCGGTCCAGCGCAAGCGCGTGGACAGCGGCGCCGGGGCGGCGGGGCCGTCGGCCGACCTGTTCCGGCAGTACCTGCGCGAGATAGGCAGGATCCCGCTGCTCACCGCCGCCGAGGAGGTCGACCTCGCGCGGCGCGTCGAAGCCGGCCTGTTCGCCGAGGAGAAGCTCTCCGGCACCCCGGACCTCGACTCCCAGCTCGCCTTCGACCTCGACAAGCTCGTCGTCATGGGCCGCATGGCCAAACGCCGGCTCATCGAGTCGAACCTCCGCCTCGTCGTCTCCGTCGCCAAGCGGTACGTGGGCCGCGGGCTCACCATGCTCGACCTCGTGCAGGAGGGGAACCTCGGGCTCATCCGGGCCGTCGAGAAGTTCGACTACGCCCGCGGGTTCAAGTTCTCCACCTACGCCACCTGGTGGATCCGGCAGGCGATGTCCCGGGCCCTCGCCGACCAGGCCCGGACCATCCGCGTACCCGTCCACGTCGTGGAGCTGATCAACCGCGTGGTGCGCGTCCAGCGCCGCATGCTCCAGGAGCGCGGCTACGAGCCCACCGCCGAAGAGGTCGCCGCCCACCTGGAACTGACCCCCGAGCGGGTCCTCGAAGTGCTCCGCCTCGCCCAGGAGCCGGTCTCCCTGCACGCCCCGGTCGGCGAGGAGGACGACGTCGCGCTCGGCGACCTCATCGAGGACGGCGACGCCGCCTCGCCCGTGGAGTCCGCCGCGTTCTTCCTGCTGCGCGAGCACCTGGAAGCCGTGCTGTCGACCCTCGGCGAGCGCGAGCGCAAGGTCGTCCAGCTGCGCTACGGGCTCGACGACGGGCGCCCGCGCACCCTGGAGGAGATCGGCCGGATCTTCGGCGTGACCCGCGAGCGGATCCGCCAGATCGAGTCCAAGACCCTCAACAAGCTGCGCGACCACGCCTTCGCCGACCAGCTGAGGGGCTACCTGGACTGATCCGGGACAGCGGAAGGGGGCGCCCCGAAGGACGCCCCCACCCCGCCGTCCGGCCGTCGCCGGCTGCTCGGCCACCGCCTGCGCGAGTCGGTGCCGCCGGCTAGTCGACCTCGGCCACCGCCTGCGCGAACTGCGCCGCGTACAGCCGCGCGTACGCCCCGTTCGACGCCAGCAGCTCCTCGTGCGTGCCCTGTTCCACGATCGAGCCGCTCTCCATCACCAGGATCACGTCCGCGTCGCGGATCGTGGACAGCCGGTGCGCGATCACGAAGGACGTACGGCCGTGCGCCAGGCGCGCCATCGCCTTCTGGATCAGCACCTCGGTACGGGTGTCCACCGAGCTCGTCGCCTCGTCGAGCACCAGGATCACCGGATCCGAGAGGAACGCCCGCGCGATCGTGATCAGCTGCTTCTCACCCGCGCTGACCCCCGCGCCCTCGTCGTCCAGCACGGTGTCGTAGCCGTCCGGCAGGGTGCGGATGAACCGGTCCGCGTGGGCGGCCCGCGCCGCCTCCTCGATCTCGGCGCGCGTGACATCGCGCGAGGCGCCGTAGGCGATGTTCTCCGCGATGGTGCCGCCGAACAGCCAGGTGTCCTGGAGCACCATGCCGATGGAGCCGCGCAGTTCCTCGCGCGTCATCTTCGCGATGTCCACCCCGTCCAGGGCGATCTCCCCGCCCGTGACCTCGTAGAACCGCATCAGCAGATTGACCAGGGTGGTCTTACCGGCGCCCGTCGGACCGACGATCGCGACCGTGTGGCCGGGCTCGACGTCCAGCGAGAGGTTCTCGATGAGCGGCTTGTCCCGCTCGTAGCGGAAGGCCACCTTGTCGAGGGTGACCCGGCCGCGCAGGTCCTCCGGCCGCTCCGGCACCTCGGCGTCCGGCTCCTGCTCCTGCGCGTCCAGCAGCTCGTAGACCCGCTCCGCCGACGCGACGCCGGACTGGATGAGGTTCGCCATCGTGGCGACCTGCGTCAGCGGCATCGAGAACTGCCGCGAGTACTGGATGAAGGCCTGCACATCACCGATCGACAGGGTGCCCGAGGCGACCCGCAGCCCGCCGACGACCGCGATCAGCACGTAGTTGATGTTCGATATGAAGAACATCACCGGCTGCATGATGCCGCTGACCAGCTGCGCCTTGAACGAGGCCCGGTACAGCGCCTCGTTCTGCTCGGCGAAGACGGCCGCGGACTCCTTCTGCCGGCCGAAGACCTTGACCAGCGCGTGGCCCGAGTACATCTCCTCGATGTGCGCGTTGAGCACGCCGGTGTTCTTCCACTGCGCCACGAACTGCGGCTGCGACTTCTTGCCGATCTTCGCCGCGGCCACGACCGAGACCGGCACGGTCACCAGCGCGACCAGCGCCAGCAGCGGGGAGATCCAGAACATCATCGCGAGCACGCCCAGGATGGACAGCAGCGAGTTCAGCAGCTGCCCCATCGTCTGCTGGAGCGTCTGGCCGATGTTGTCGATGTCGTTCGTGGCCCGACTGAGCACCTCGCCGCGCTTCTGCTGGTCGAAGTACGACAGCGGCAGCCGCGACAGCTTCGCCTGGAGCTCCTCGCGCATGCGGAAGAGCGTGCCGTTCATGACGTGGTTCGACAATCGCGTGGCGACCAGCATCAGCAGTCCGGCGAGGGTGAAGACGACCAGTGCCCAGATCGCCACGACCCCGACCGCGCCGAAGTCGATGCCCTGGCCCGGCGTGAAGTCGGTGCCCGAGAGCATGTCCGCCATGCCGCCCTGGCCCTTGGCCCGCAGCCCGTCCAGCGCCTGCTGCTTGCTGATCCCGGCCGGCATCTCCCGCCCGACGATCCCCGCGAAGACCAGGTCGGTGGCCTCGCCCAGGATCTTCGGGCCGACCACCGCGCATCCGACGCTGCCGACGACGGCCGCGACCATGCCCCACAACCGGACCCGGTCCTGCGCCAGCTGGCCGAGCAGGCGCTTGCCCGACCCCTTGAAATCCATGGACCGTTGGACCGGCCCCGCCATCATCCGTCCTCCGGGCCCGCTCATGCGGCCTCCGCCTCCGTCAGCTGGGAGAGCACGATCTCCCGGTAGGTCTCATTGCCGGCCATCAGCTCGTGGTGGCGCCCCTCGCCCACGACCTGGCCCTCGTCCAGGACGATGATCCGGTCGGCGTCGCGGATCGTGGAGACCCGCTGGGCGACGATCACCACGGTCGCCTCCTCGGTCTCGCGGGCGAGCGCCGCGCGCAGCGCCGCGTCCGTCGCGTAGTCCAGGGCCGAGAAGGAGTCGTCGAAGAGGTAGATCTCCGGGCGCTGCACCAGGGTGCGGGCGATGGCCAGGCGCTGGCGCTGCCCGCCGGAGACATTGGTTCCGCCCTGGGTGACCGGCGCCTCCAGGCCGCCGTCCAGCGCGGACACGAACTCCTTGGCCTGGGCCACCTCCAGCGCCTGCCACAGCTCCTCGTCGGTCGCGTCCGGGCGTCCGTAGCGCAGGTTGGAGGCGACGGTCCCGGAGAACAGGTACGGCTTCTGCGGGACCAGGCCGACCGTCCTGGCCAGCAGTTCCGGATCGAGCCGCCGTACGTCCTCCCCGTCGACGAGCACCTCGCCGCCGGTCGCGTCGAACAGCCGCGGGACCAGGCCCAGCAGCGTGGACTTGCCGCTTCCGGTGGAACCGATCACGGCCGTCGTCTCGCCCGGCCGCGCCAGCAGGTCGATCCCGCGCAGGACCGGGGCCTCGGCGCCGGGATAGCGGAAGTCCGCCCCGCGCAGCTCCAGGCGACCGCTGCGGGTGAGCTCGCGCACCGGCTCGGCGGGCGGCACCACGCTGGAGTCGGTGTCCAGGACCTCCTGGATGCGCTCGGCGCAGACCTCGGCGCGCGGCACCATCATGAACATGAAGGTGGCCATCATCACGGACATGACGATCTGCATCAGGTAGGCGAGGAAGGCCGTCAGCTGGCCGATCTCCATGCCCCCGCTGTCGACGCGCATCGCGCCGAACCAGATGACCGCGACGCTGGAGACGTTCACGACCACGATGACGGTCGGGAACATGTACGCCAGCAGCTTGCCCGTGGCCAGCGAGACGCCGGTCAGATCGGCGTTGGCGTCCCGGAAGCGGTCCTTCTCGTAGTCGTCGCGGACGAAGGCGCGGATCACCCGGTTGCCGGTGATCTGCTCGCGCAGCACCCGGTTCACGGTGTCCAGGCGCTCCTGCATCGTGCGGAACAGCGGCCGGGTCCGCAAGACGATCGCGCCGACCGCCAGGCCCAGCACGGGAACCACGGCGAGCAGGACGCCCGACAGCCGCACGTCCAGCGACAGCGCCATCGCGATGCCGCCGACGCACATGATCGGAGCCGAGACCATCAGGGTGAAGGTCATCAGCACCAGCATCTGGACCTGCTGGACGTCGTTCGTCGTACGGGTGATCAGCGACGGGGCGCCGAACTGGCCGAGCTCGCGCGCGGAGAAGCTCTGCACGCGGTCGAAGACCGCGGCGCGCACGTCCCGGCCGAAGGCGGCCGCCGTGCGGGCGCCGTAGTAGATGGCCCCCACGTTGCAGACCAGCTGGACGAGCGAGACACCGAGCATCAGCGCACCGAAGCGCAGGATGTAGCCGGTGTCACCATTGACGACACCGTTGTCAATGATGTCCGCGTTGAGGGTGGGCAGGTAGAGGCTCGCACTCGTCTGGAGCAGTTGCAGCAGCACCAGCAGGGCGATGGGTTTGCGGTACGGACCCAGATGGTTCCGCAGAAGTCGTATGAGCACGCGCAGGCTCCGGTCGGCATGATCGAGGGGGTTCACCCCATCTTCAGCCAACCGGAGGCCGGATCCGCAGCAGTTTTCGCAAAGGCCGGTCAAAAGGAGGAGACCGCCCTGGGCCGCCGGCCCTGGTGCTTGATCCGGCCTCCGGTTGGCCGAAGGTGCCCGCCGCCCCGTCCGCGGGCGCTAGAACGCGCCGGGGTGGATCTCCTCGCGCGTGGCGACGTACTGCTGGCGCACCGCCTGCCAGGACGGGAACTCCTCACCCGGCTTGAACACCTGCGCGGCCGGAGCCGGCCAGACCGGCGGGGTGTGCGGGGCCAGCGTGCCCCGCGCCACGCCGTGCGCCCATGCCGCCTGCCGCGCCGCGCCCAGCGCCGCGTAGTCGGCCGGCGCGGGAACGACGATCTGCGTCCCGAACAGCCCCGGGGCCGCGGCCTGCACGGCGGGCAGCTCGGCCGCCGCGCCCAGCAGGAACACCCGGCGGATCTCGACCCCGCGCGAGCGCAGCACGTCGAGCGCGTCCACCAGCCCGCACAGCATGCCCTCGAACGCGGCCTGGGCCAGGTGCTCCGGCTTCATCGAGTCCCGGCGCAGCCCGGACAGGGTTCCGGCGCTGTGCGGCAGGTTCGGCGTCCGCTCGCCCTCCAGGTACGGCAGGAGCACGAGGCCGTGCGCGCCCGGCGTCGACTTCAGGGCGAGCTCGGACAGCCCCTCCAGGTCGGTGCCCAGCAGCTCGGCGGTGCCGCGCAGGGCCCGTACGGCATTGGAGGTGTTCACGACCGGCAGGTGCATGCCGCTCGCGTCGGCCAGCGAGGTGATCAGGCCGCCCGGCTCCGAGAGTGCCTCGTGGTGCACCGCCATCACCGAGCCGGAGGCACCCAGCGAGACCACCGCATCGCCGGGACCGAGCCCCAGCCCGAGCGCGGCGGCCATCGTCTCGCCGGTGCCGGCCGATATGAGCAGCCCCTCGGGCGTGGTGCCGGCGGCGTCGGCCGGACCGAGCACCTCGGGCAGCAGCGCCATGTGGCCGAGCGCCATCTCGACCAGGTCGGGCCGCCAGGAGCCGGTGGCGGCCGACCAGTAGCCGGTGCCGGAGGCGCCGCCGCGGTCGGTGGTCCGGCGGGCCGGCCGGCCCAGCAGCTGCCAGACCAGCCAGTCGTGGGCGGACATCACCACGGCCACCCGGCGGGCGGCCTCGGGCTCGGTGCGGGCCAGCCAGGCCAGCTTCGCCAGCGGCTGGGCGGCGTGCGGGACCGAGCCCACCGCCTCGGCCCAGGCCCGCCGGCCGCCGAAGGCCTCGACGAGCTCGGCGGCGGCGACCTGCCCGCGCTTGTCGTTGCCGACCAGGGCGGGGCGTACGAGGCCGCCCTGCGCGTCGAGCGGCAGCAGGCCGTGCTGCTGGGCGGAGACCCCGATGGCCTGGACCCCTTCGAGGAGCCCGCCCCCGGCCGCCTCGCCGAGCGAGAGCAGCCAGGCCTGCGGGTCCGTCTCGTAGGGGCTCGCGCCGTCGGGTTCCCCGGTGGGCTGTGGATGGGGTGCGTACCCCTGGCGCAGCACGGCACCGGTGTCGGCGTCACAGACGACGATGCGAGTGAAGGCGGAAGAGCTGTCCAGCCCGGCGACTATCCCCATGCGGAGAATTCTGCCGCACGCCGGGCCGGTCTCCGCCGCCTCGGACGCCTCCGATGCCTCAGGTGTTGCTCGTGCCCCATTCGTCCTCGGCGCCACCGCCGACCCGGTCGCGCAGTCCCCGGACCCGCCCGGCCAGTGAGGCGGGTACGGCGTCGCCGACCTTCTCGCTCACCGCGGCGAAGGCCTTGCCGGCGTACACGCGCCCGGTCTGCCCGGCCGTCTCGGCGGCATTGCGCACCGCCGGGTTCTGCGCGATCTCCCGCGCGGACTTCTTCAGGGACTCGTAGCGCTCGCGTCCGGCCCGGGTCCCGAGGATGTACCCGAGGGCCAGTCCGACCACGAACGTGACCTTGTACCGCATGCCTGCCACCCTTCGTCGTGTGGTGCCCGGCCTGCTGTCGATACCGATTGGCGGAGCACCCCCCTGCTTGCGCTAATCTATGACTCGCAACGGGCGCTCGCCCCCCGGCAAGGCCGGAGGTGGGCTGTTCGATGCACCGCAGCAATCCCCTGTAGCTCAATTGGCAGAGCAGCCGGCTGTTAACCGGCAGGTTACTGGTTCGAGTCCAGTCGGGGGAGCGCGATCCCCTGTAGCTCAATTGGCAGAGCATTCGGCTGTTAACCGGAGGGTTGCTGGTTCGAGTCCAGCCGGGGGAGCAACGAAGAAGAGGGCCCATCGCGGGTCCTCTTCTTTTTTTGTCGCCCTCCTGGAACCGGGCAGCCCTCAGCGCGGTCTCTCTGAACAGGCGAAGCCGATCATGCGAGGCATCCGAGGCAGGAGATCGTATGAGCGGCTATGCTGCGGCAGACGGCGCGCACACATGTACGCGCCACGCCGTGAAGGGGCGGTAGCTCAGCCGGTTAGAGCAGCGGACTCATAATCCGTCGGCCGTGGGTTCGAGTCCCACCCGCCCCACTGCGAGCCGCAGGTGCAGAAACGATTGCACCTGCGGCTTTGGCGTTTCGGGAGTTCCGGGAGACCTGCGAGATCCGGGAGTTCCGGGAGTTCCCGGCGTCCCGGGCCGGGAGTTCTAGAAGTTCTCCGTTTCGTCCGCGAGGTGGCGCAGTACGTCCGTCAGGTCCTGGCGGCGGGCGAACGCGGCGCGTTGGCGGTGGGCGCCCGAGCCGTCGCGGAGCAGGCCCGCCAGGGTCTTCGCCGCGTGGTCGAGGTCACCCGAGGCCGCCAGGGCCGGGGCGACCAGGTCCAGCAGGGCCTCCGCGAGGTCGGCCGCCGGGAGTTCGGCTCCCGTGTACGGGTCGAGGCCGAAGCCCTCCAGGCCGTCGTGGGCCGCCCGCCAGCGCGCCAGGTGCAGTACGTCGTCCCGTACGGGTGGATCCGGCCGCTGCTCCGCGATGTCCCGCAGCGCCGTGGACACCAGCGCCCGGACCAGCTCGGCCTGGAGGATGGCCGTGTCGAGGTACGGGGACATGTCGGGGGCCCGGATCTCGAGCGTCGGCCAGTGCCCCGAGGGGCGCAGGTCCCAATAGACCATCTTCGTGTCCAGGGCCGCGCCCGAGCCGAGGAGCGTCTGCACCGAGCGCCGGAAGTGCGCCGTGGACGTGAAGTGCGGGGGCAGCCCCGCCGAGGGCCAGCCCGACCAGGCCATCGCCCGCCAGCTGGCGTGACCGGTGTCACGGCCGCCCCAGAACGGGGAGTTGGCGGCCAGCGCGATGAGCGTCGGCAGCCAGGGTCTGACCCGGTTGGAGACCGCGACCGCCGTGTCCACGTCGAGGGTGCCCACGTGGATGTGCCGTCCGCAGCTCACCAGGGTGTCGGTGAGCGCGCCGAAGCGGCGGTGCTGCTCGCGCTGGCGCGGCTCGTCGTCGGTCAGGTGCAGCGGCCCCTCCACGGCCACGACCGGCGAGGGGGCGGCCAGCAGACGGCAGCCGTGGGCGCGGGCGGCCCGGCCGAGGGTGCGCCGCAGGGCCGCGAGCTCCTCGCGCAGCGAGGCCGCCGAATGGGCGATCGGGGTGGAGATCTCCACCTGGTAGCGGGTGCCCTCGGGGTGCAGCTCACCGGGCAGACCGCCGGCCGTGGCGAGGACGAGCGGGGCGGCGGGGACCACCCGGAAGGTGCGGGCGTCGACGAGGAGGAACTCCTCCTCGACGCCGACGGTGAGGGGCACGGTGGGGCGCACCGTCTTCTGGTCGGTGCCGGTGCTCGTGGTGCTGTTGCCAGGTTCGATCACTACGCCTCCCTGGACATACGAGTCTTTTCATCATGAGCTGAACGCCAGGGGGGAGCGCACGTCGATTCGGTCAAAAAGCCGGTGATAGTGGCGAGTTAGCGGCAAAGATCGGTCCGGTGTGGGGCCGGGGTTCCGGATGGGGTGGCTGGGGCCGGTGCGTGCAAGCGGGCAGAGATCCCCGGGGGCGGCCGCGGGCGGCCGGTTATCATCCGCTGTGACCCCTGTAGCCGCCACCGACCGCCCGCAGCGGCGCATATTCGCCGACCTCACCCCCCTGCGGACGTCCCGCGACTACCGGCGGCTGTGGGTCGGCGGCACCATCTCCTGGGTCGGCCAGGCGATGACGGCCCTCGCGATCTCGCTCCAGGTCTACGACATCACCCGGTCCAGCTTCGCCGTCGGCCTCGTCGGACTCTTCTCGCTCGTCCCGCTCGTCGCCTTCGGGCTCTACGGCGGGGCCATCGCCGATACCGTCGACCGCCGCAAGCTCGGCCTCTACAGCTCGCTGGGCGCCGCCGCGCTCTCGGTCGCGCTGGCCTGCGCCGCGCTGCTCGACTACCACCGCGTCTGGTTCCTGTACGCCGTCGTCGCGCTCCAGGCGGTCTGCGGGGCGCTCTCCGGGCCGGCCAGGTCCGCCATGATCCCGCGGCTGCTGCCGGCCGAGCAGCTGCCCGCCGCCAACGCGCTGAACTCCGTGACGATGACCTCCGGGACGATGGCGGGCCCGATGCTGGGCGGGCTGATCGTCGGCTGGTGGGGGTACCAGGCGGCGTACCTGATCGACGCCGTGACCTTCCTCGCCGCCCTCTACGCGATGTGGCGGCTGCCGTCGATGAAGCCCGACCGCGCGGCGGGGACGCGGGGCAGGGCCTCGGTCGTCGACGGACTGCGCTTCCTCGGGACCCGGCCCAACGTCCGGATGACCTTCTTCACCGACATGGCCGCGATGGTGCTGGCGCACCCCAGGGCGCTCTTCCCGGCCGTCGCCGTGCTCTGGTTCGGCGGCGACGCCAAGACGGTCGGGCTGCTGGTGGCCGCGCCCGCCGTCGGGGCGCTGCTCGGCGGGCTGTTCTCCGGCTGGCAGGGCCGCGTCCGCCGGCACGGGCTGGCGATCCTGTGCGCCGTCGGCACGTGGGGGCTGGCCATCGCGGTCTTCGGGCTCACCCGGAACCTGTGGCTCGGCCTGTTCTTCCTGGCCCTGGCCGGGTGCGCGGACACCGTCTCGATGGTGTTCCGGACCACCATGCTCCAGTCCGCCACCCCGGACGACATGCGCGGCCGCCTCCAGGGCGTGTTCATCGTGGTCGTCGCGGGCGGGCCGCGGCTCGGGGACTTCCTCGCCGGGACCGCCGCGGACCTGACCTCCCCGGCCGTGGCGATCACCGGCGGCGGCCTCGCCTGCGTGCTGGTGCTGGGCCTGCTCGCGCTGCGGTGGCGGGGCTTCGCCCGCTACGACGCCCGCTCGCCACAGGCCTGACGGGTTCTCCGACTCGCTCGGCGAGGCCGCCCTCGACGGGAAGCCGGTCGGCAGCGCCTCCGGGCTCGCGCTCGACCAAGCGCCGTTCCTAGCGGCGGGGAGGGACGATTGCGCGGGCCACTCCCAGGGCCACCAGGTCCTGGGGGCGGATGCGGAGCTGGTCCGCGGTGGCCGGGGCGTCCGCCGGGGGGCGCTTGAGGATGGCCGCCGCCAGTTCCGGTGCGATGACCGAGAAGTAGCTGTCCGGGGTGACCCAGGTGTTCCCGGGCGAGGCCAGGGCGAGGGCGCCGCCGGAGCCGCCCTCGCCGATCAGCAGGGTGGTGACGGGGACGGTGGCCTCGGCCAGTGCGGCGAAGGCGTCCGCGATGGCCGCGCCCGCGCCGGCGTGTTCGGCGGCGGCGTCGTTGGCCGCGCCCGGGGTGTCCACCAGGGTGAGCACGGGGACCCCGAGCCGGTCCGCGAGGCGGATCACGCGGGCGGCCGTACGGTATCCCGCCGGGCGGGTGGCGGTGCCGCACTGGGCGGCGTACGCCACGGCCCGGCCCTCCCGCAGTCCGAATCCGCACAGCATCCCGGGGTCCGTACCGCCCGCCCGGTCCCCGGAGAGGGGCAGCCGCAGGGCGAAGTAGGCGTCCAGGTACGCCTCGGCGCGCGGCCGGTCCGGATGGCGGGCCTGGAGGACCGCGTCCCAGCCCGTGGCGGGTTCCGCGACGCCGGCCAGCGCGGCCGGCGGCTCGACGGGGCCGTCGGCGCGGGGCGCGGCCAGCACGCGGAGCCAGTCGGACAGGGTCCCGGGGAGCTCCGCCGGGGGCACGACGGCGTCCACGTGGCCGGCGGCGTACTGCCCCTCGGCGCAGTACGCGGCCGGGTCCGCGTCCGGCGGCCGCACCCGGGAGCCGGCGAAGCCGACCTGGGCTCCGGGCTGCGCGAGGACCACGTCCGCCCCGGCGCCGAGCGTGGCCCAGCCGCCGCCCGTGGTGGGGTCGCGCAGCACGGCGATCTGGGGGAGCCCGGCGGCCCGGGTCAGGACGCACTGGCGGGCCACGCGCTGGAGCTGCGTCAGGGCGAGCATCCCCTCCTGCATGCGGGAGCCGCCGGTGGCGATCAGGGAGACGAGCGGGAGGCGGAAGGCGCGGGCGTGGGCGTACGCGGCTTCGAGCCGGTCCCCGGTGCGCTCGCCCAGCGAGCCGCCGAGGAAGCCGAACTCGAAGGAGACCACGGCGGCTTCGCTGCCGCCGATGCGGGCGGTGCCGGTGACGACGGACTCCCGCTCGCCGGTCCGGGCTTCGGCGCGGGCCCGGGAGTCGTCGTAGCCGGCCCAGGCCAGGGGGCCGTCGGGCGGCGATTCCCTTGGGGGCGTGGGGAGTTCGGTGAAGCTGCCGGGGTCGGTCACGGAGGCGATGGCCGCGCGGGCCGAGAGGCGGATCGTCACGGAGCCACCCTAGGGGGTGGCTTCACGGCAGCGGCAGCGCGATCTTGACCGCGTACGCGGCGACCAGGCCGTAGCCGAGGCGGAAGGTCCAGGCGCGGGCGGTGTCGGAGATCCTGCTGCCCGCGAGGGCGCCGAGCGCGACGAGGGCCTGCTGCCAGAGGAGCGAGGCGGCGCCGACACCGACGAGGAAGGCGGCTCCGGCGGCGCCGGAGCCGAGGGTCGCGCCCTGCGCGGTCGTGAGCGCGGCGAAGTAGAGGGCGGTGGTGGGGTTGATGGCGGTGAGCCCGACATACCGCGCGAAGGCCTTGCCGGGCCGCGAGGCTGCTCCGGCCGAGCCCCTCGCCCCGGCGCTCCGCCCCGCACCCCGCGCCTCAGACGCCGGCGGGGCTGGACAGGGCCTCGGCTCCGGGATCTGCGGCCCGAGTGCCGGCGGGGCGGTTTCGGGGCTCCGCCCCGGACCCCGCGCCTCAAACGCCGGCGGGGCTGGATTGTGCCCCGGCCCCCGCGACTCAGGCGCTGGCGGGGCTGGGTTGTGCCTCGGACCCCGCGACTCAGGGGCCGGCGGGGCTGGGTTGTGCCTCGGACCCCGCGCCTCAGGGGCCGGCGGGGCTGGGTTGTGCCTCGGACCCCGCGACTCAGGGGCCGGCGGGGATGGGTTGTGCCTCGCACCCCGCGCCTCAGGGGCCGGCGGGGATGGATCGTGGCCCGGACCCCGTGCCTCGGACGCCGACGGGGATGGATCGTGGCCCGGACCCCGTGCCTCAAGCGTGGGCGTGGCCGCATGCGGGGCCGTGAGCCTTGGCGGCGGGGCATCGGGGTCGGCGGGCTTGGGGCGGCGGTGGGACTGGGTGAGCCCCTGGGCGGCGATGGCCAGGAGGATCAGGGCGGAGGCCAGCCGGACCCAGGCCTCGACGGGGGAGACGTGGGCGGCCACCCAGGGCCCCAGGGCCGTGGCGAGGGCCGCGTAGCCGAGGTCGACCACGGCGATGCCCAGCGCGGCGGCCACCGCGGTCCGCCGGTGGCGCATCGCCTCCTGGAGCAGCAGCACGCTCATCGCGCCCATCGGCATCGCCACGCCCAGGCCCGCGGCCGCGCCCGCCAGGGCCGGAGTCATCAGTTCGCTCATGAGGGGAGGGTCTGGCCCGCGGGCCGCCGGACGGGCGCGAATATCGGCCACGACTGCGAGAATCGCGGTATGGACCGCCTCGACAGGGAAATCCTCGGGATCCTCCAGCAGGATGCGCGGATCTCGTACCGCGACCTCGGCGTCCGCGTGGGCCTCAGCGCCAACGCCACCGCCGACCGGGTGCGCCGGATGCGCCGGGACGGCGTGATCCGCGCCTTCACGGTCGTGGTGGATCCGGCCGCCGACACCGCCGGCGGGCTGGTGGTGTTCATCGACGTCACGCTGCGCCAGGACACCACCAACGAGGAGTTCGAACGGCAGGTCGCCAAGCTCTCCGGAATCACCGAGGTGGTCCACGTGACGGGCGAGCACGACTACCTCGTACGCGCCCGGGCCGCCGACCCCGCCGCCCTCGACGCCCTGCTGCGCCGCCTGAAGCGCGAGGCCGGGGTCGCCCAGTCCAACACCCGCATCGCCCTGCGCGCCGCCACCAGGCCGACCCACCCGTAGCCGGCCCCGTCCCCCGTAGTCCGCCGCAGCCGTCCCGCCCCGCCCGCCGCAGCCGCCCCGTCCCCCCGTAGTCCGCCGCAGCCGTCCCGTCCCGCCCGCCGCAGCCGACCCGCGCAGCCGACCCGCGCAGCCGAGCCATGACCGCCACCCCGCCCGGGAGGGCTACAGCGGTGCGGTCCACGTCATCGTCGTCCCCCGCGTCCCCGACTCCGCCCGCCCGTCGTCCGTCACCGTCAGGCGGACCCCGGTCGGGCTCGCGTCCACCTCCACCTCGATGGAGGTGGCGTCGCCGCGCCGGTGCGCCGCGGCCAGGGCCCCGCGCAGGGCGGACAGCAGGTCGCCCGCCACCGGCTCCGGGAGCAGCGCGTCCACCGCTCCGGCGAACTTCACCGACGGCTGGAAGCCGAGCAGCACCGCCGCGCCGCCCGTCTCGCGCAGGACCCGCCCCCGGAACGTCGTCGGGGCGTCGGTCGGCGGCTGCTGGAGGGCGAAGATGGCCGTCCGGACGTCCTGGATCGTGGAGTCCAGTTCGTCGACGGCCTGGCTGAGTTCCTCGCCCACCAGGTCGCCGGACGGCGCGTTCGAGGAGCGGCGCCGGGTGCTCTCCAGCATCATCTCCGTGGCGAACAGCCGCTGTACCACCAGGTCGTGCAGGTCCCGGGCGATCCGGTCGCGGTCCTCGTACACCGCCAGCTGCTCCCGGTCGTGCTGCGCGTCCGCGAGGACGAGGGCCAGCGCCGCCTGGGAGGCGAACTGCGAGGCCAGCAGCCGGTCCACGGCGTCGTACGGCCGGCCGCCCCGGTCCCGGGGCAGGGCCAGGGTGCCGATCAGCTGGCCGCCGCTCTGGAGCGGGAGCATCATGCTGGGCCCGAACCGCTCCCGGACGTGGGTGGTCATCCGGGGGTCCGTGGCCGAGTCCTCTATGAACACCGCCTCGCCGCCCAGCAGCTGCTCCAGCACGGGCGAACCGGGGGCGATCGCCGTCCCGACCAGGTCCCCGGGATCCCCGTGGGTGGAGGCGGCCACGATCTCCATGCCGCCCTCGTCAGTCGGCTGGAGCACGACCCCGGCGGCGGCGTCCGCGAGCAGCCGAGCCCGCTCGGCCACGCACATCAGCGCGTCGGCCGCGGGGCGCCCGGCCAGCAGGGTCGTGGTCACGGCGGCCGCGCCCTCGATCCAGCGCTCCCGGCGGCGGGCGGTCTCGTAGAGCCGGGAGTTGCCGATCGCTATCCCGGCCTGCGAGGCCAGGACGCGCAGCAGCGAGAGGTCGGTGTCCGTGAAGGGGCTGCCGCCGCGCTTCTCGGTGAGGTAGAGGTTGCCGAAGACCTCCGTGTGCACGCGGATCGGCACGCCCAGGAAGCTGCGCATGGGCGGGTGGCCCGGCGGGAAGCCGGCCGCCCGGGGGTCCTGCGCGAGGTCGTCCAGCAGGAGCGGGCGCGGGTCGCTGATCAGCGCTCCGAGCAGGCCGGTGCGGCCGTCCGGCAGGTGGGGGATCGCGGCGCGCTCCGCCTCGGTCATCCCCGTGGTGAACAGGTCGGTCAGCCGGGAGCGCTCGGGGTCGACGACCCCGAGCGCTCCGTAGCGTGCCGCGCAGAGCTCGGCCGCGGATTCCACGATGTGCTGGAGGGTCGAGTGCAGCTCCAGCTCGGAGCCGACGCTGAGCACCGCTTCCAGCAGGACGGGGAGACTCGGCTGCTCCGGCTCGGGATACGTCATTCGGCCAGCGGGTTGAGGACCATGGGGGCGATCTTCCCTTCCAGCATGGCGCCGAGACCGAGCACGGCGCACACGTCCGGCCGTTCGGCGATGGCGACGGGCATTCCGGTGGCGTCGCGCAGCATCTGGTCGAGGCCGGGCAGCAGGGCGCTGCCGCCCACCATCATGATCCCCCGGTCCGTCAGGTCCGCGACCAGGTCCGGCGGGCAGTCCCGCAGCACCTTGCCGATGCCGTCGAGGACGGCGGTGAGCGGGGTGTGGATGGCGTCGCGCACCGCCGCCGTGTCCACCTGGACGGAACGGGCCAGTCCGGTGGCCACGTCGCGGCCGTGGATGAGGGTGGAGGCGGGGCCTTCGGCGGTGATGCCGTTGCCGTGCAGGGCCAGCTGGAGCGGCCGGACCGCCTGGCTGGGCAGCATCAGCTCGTGTGCGTGGCGCAGGTGCTGGACCACCGCGTGGTCGATGGCCTCGCCGCCGACGGGGATCCGCTCGGCGGTGACGATCGAGCCGAGGGACAGGACGGCCACCTGGGTCGCGGCGGCCCCGCACACCATGATCATCGTCGCGGTCGGCTGCTCCACCGGCAGTCCGCAGCCGACGGCCGCCGCGATCAGGGTGTCGACCAGTTCGACGCGCCGGGCGCCGAGTCCGACGAGGGTCTCCACGGCGGCGCGCTGGGCGAGCGGGTCGGCGTCGTGCGGGGTGCAGGCGGCGGCCCGCAGCCGCGGCTTGCGGCGCAGGGCGCGCCGCAGCTTCTCGCCGAGCAGGTGGCGCAGCATCCGCTGGGCCATCTCGATGTCGACGACGGTGCCGCCGGAGACGGGGCGTACGACCCGGATGTAGTCGGGCGTGCGGCCGGTCATCCGCTCGGCGAACGTCCCTACGGCGATGAGCGCGCCGGTCCGGGTGTTCACCGCGGCGACGCTGGGCTCGTCGACCACGAGGCCGGCGCCCTTGACGTACACGCGGGTCCGGGCCGCCCCCAGGTCGACGGCGACGTGGCAGCGGCGCAACTGCTCAAGACTGACGGTCACGGCAGATCCTCCCGAGAGCGCTGACGCAAGAGGACCGGCGGGATGCCGGTCACTTTTCATATCATCCCGGGTATTTCGGACTTACCGCCCGTTGAGCTGCTCCGGCCGGGGGGTGCCGCGCGCCGTTTCGCGCCTGCATGGGGGTGGATTTCTGTACCGACAGGCAGCAGCATGCGCGCACCGCACGCGCTACTCACCCGTAACAAGGTAAAGGGGACCCGATGCTGACGGCCCGCCAGAGACTGCTGGCACTTCTGACGCTCTGCCTGGCGCTGCTGGCGCCCCTCTCCGCCCATGCCGCCGACCGGGGTACGGCTGCCGCCCCTGACCAGGCGTCATCGCGCAATCCGGTGATCTTCGTGCACGGCTACAACGCCGATCCGGGCGTCTGGGGGAGCCTGCGCGGGGACCTGCGGGCCGCCGGCTACGCCGACGCGGAACTCTTCTCCTGGGGCTACGACACCCACCAGTCGGTCAACGAGGTCCTCGCCGGGCGGTTCGGCGCGTACGTCGAGGAGGTCCGCCGGCAGACCGGCGCCGCCAGGGTCGACGTCGTCGCGCACTCCTTCGGCTCGCTGGTGAGCCGCTGGTACGTGAAGTTCGGCGGCGGCCAGGCCACCGTGGACCACTGGGTCTCCCTGGCCGGGCCCAACCGCGGCACCTCCACCGCCTGGGCCTGCGCCCTGTGGGACCAGGCGTGCAGGGACATGACCCCCGGCTCGTACGTGGTGAAGAACCTGAACGCGGGGGACGAGACCCCGGGCGCGGTCGCCTACGCCACCTTCTGGTCGAACTGCGACGAGGTCGTCAATCCGGACGACAGCGTCCCGCTGACCGGAGCCGCCAACACGGCGGTCGGCTGCCTGAAGCACAACGACCTGCTCGGCGACGACCCGACCTCGGCGGGCGTGCGCGCCTTCCTCGCCTCCTAGTGCTCGCCCACGGCGACCCGCTGGAGCAGGCCGTACGTGAACTCCGCCACGCAGGGCAGGCCCCGGGCGGTGAAGGCCAGGCGCCAGCGGGTCGGGGCGGTGCCCTCCATCGGCCGCACCGGCGCGAAGGCCCGCGCCACCTCGTCCACCGTCGCCGACCAGGGCCGCAGGTCGTCCGCCGACTCCAGTACGGGTCCCCCCGCGCCGGGGGCCCGTACCAGCCACTCGTTCCACACCGCCCCGTCCGGCGCGGCCAGCACCTCGAAGCGCAGGTCCGGCCAGAGCGGAACCGGCCACAGCAGCGCCTCGCACTCCAGGTCCCCGATCCTGCGCGGCTCGGCCGACTGCGGCGGCCCGAGCACCGAGCGGTAGCGGGCCAGGGCTCCGCGGGAGCGCGGTGAGCGGACCATGGCCTGCCAGCGCTTGTTCGCCTCCCGCTGCTCGGCGAGCGAGGCCCCGAGCCGCCGCCGGGCCTCGTCGGCGAGGTCCGGCTGGAAGTCGGCCATCCGGCGCAGGAGCACCAGTTGGAAGGCGGCCGGCCCGAAGGATCCCCGGGTGCCCGGAGGTGGGTTCGCTGTCACGGAGCCCACGATTCCACACAGGATCCTTACGTTTGCGGGATCCGGATGTTGCCGGGGACCACGTAGCCTGCGGGCCCTATGAACTACTGCCCCGCTTGTCGGAGGCACCTCAACGGCGCACTGGCGTGCGCCGGGTGCGGAACCCCGGCCGAATACCTGATGCCCGCGCCGCCTGCCGCGCCCTCGGCGCCCGCTGCTGCGGTGGCCGATCCCGCGCCGCAGTCCACGCTGGCCGATGTGTACGCGGATTCGCTCGTCGTGCTGTCCGCGCCGAACGAGCGCCGGCCCGGTGCGCGCCGCCGCGCCACCCACCGCAGGCGCCGCCGGACCGTGCTGACGATGGGGCTCGGGCTGCTGGTCGCCACCGCCGGCACCCTGGCGGTGGCGAGGATGGCCACGGACGGGCAGCGCAGCGACCGGGCCGCCACGGTGGTGCTGACCGACGACGGACCGCAGCAGCCCGCGCCGCTGCCGGACGCCTCCACTCCGCGCGCCCCCGCGGCCGTGGCCTCGGGCAAGGCCTCCGGAGCCGCGAAGGCCACCGGGGCCGCTTCGAAGTCCGGCGGGCCCGCGGCGGAGGGCTCCGAGGGTGCGGCGCAGCCGGCGCCCTCCTCCTCCGCCCCCGCCCCGGCGACCTCGGGGCCGGCCTCCGGCACGCCCAGCCCGCGGGGCTCCGCGAAGCCGACCGCGTCGGGACAGCCGACGCCGACCGGGGCCCCGACCACGGCGCCGCCGCCCGCGCCGCCTGCGCCGGCGCCCCCACCCCCCAAGGACTGCGGCTTCCTGGGGATCCTGTGCTGGGGTGACTAGCCCAGCATCCGCCTGAGCAGGTCCCGCAGGGCCGTCCGCTCCTCGGCCGACAGGCCGGCGAGCGGTTCGCGCGCGAAGTCCAGCGACTCGCGCAGCCGGTCCGCCGTCTGCACGCCCTCCTCGGTGGGGGCCGCCAGCTTGACGCGCCGGTCCGCGGGGTCCGGGCGGCGCTCGACCAGGCCGCGGGTCTCCAGCCGGTCCACGATGCCGGTCACGTTCGAGGGCTCGCACCTCAGCTTCTGGGCGATCCGGCGCATCGGCAGCGGCTCCAGCGCCAGCAGGTTCAGCACCCGGGCCTGGGCTCCGGTCAGCTGGTGGCTGGCGGCCGCGTGCTCGTACTCCATGTGGTAGCGGGCCACGACGTCGCCGATGAGTTCGACGACCTCGAGGGTCACTGGGTCTGCGCGACGACTGGGCATGGAACCAGCGTACCCATTTACTTGACAACATGAAATATCCAGGCGCATGGTTGTTTCACCTAGTGAAGCAATTTCGTCTTACCAGGAGCGCCGCATGTCCCAGATCCCTGCCGTCAGCCGCGAATGGCACCTCGTCCGCCGCCCGCAGGGCTGGCCCGTCGCCGAGGACTTCGCCCTGCGCGAGGTCCCCGTATCCGCCGAGCCCGCCCCCGGCCGGATCCTCGTGCGCAACCTCCACATGTCCGTGGACCCCTACATGCGCGGCCGGATGAACGACGTGAAGTCCTACGTCCCGCCCTTCCAGCTGGACGAGCCGATGCAGGGCGGCGCGGTCGGCGAGGTCGTCGCCTCCGCGGCCGAGGGCTTCGCCGTCGGCGACCACGTCCTGCACCACCTGGGCTGGCGCGAGTACGCGGACCTCGACGCGAAGTACGCCACCAAGGTCGACGCCGCGCTCGCCCCGCTCTCCGCCTACCTCGGCGTCCTCGGCATGCCGGGCCTGACCGCCTACGCCGGGCTCTTCGAGGTCGGCTCCTTCAAGGAGGGCGACGCCGTCTTCGTCTCCGGCGCCGCCGGTGCGGTCGGCAGCCTCGTCGGCCAGTTCGCGAAGATCAAGGGCGCGTCCCGGGTGATCGGCTCCGCCGGCTCCGACGAGAAGGTGACGCTCCTCACGGAGAAGTACGGCTTCGACGCCGCCTTCAACTACAAGAACGGCCCGGTCGGCGAGCAGCTGCGCGCCGCCGCCCCCGAGGGCATCGACGTCTACTTCGACAACGTCGGCGGGGACCACCTGGAGGCCGCGATCTCCTCCCTGAACGTGAACGGCCGGGCCACCCTGTGCGGCGCGATCGCCGGCTACAACGACACCGAGGCCGCCCCGGGCCCCCGCAACCTGATGCAGGTCATCGGCAAGCGCCTGCGCCTGCAGGGCATCCTCGTCAACGACCACGCCGGCCTCCAGCCGCAGTTCGTCCAGGACGTGGCCGGATGGCTGCGTTCCGGTGAGCTCCGCTACGACGAGACGGTCGTCGAGGGCGTCGAGAACGCGACCTCCGCCTTCCTCGGCATGCTGCGCGGTGAGAACACCGGAAAGATGATCGTTTCTTTCACCGGTTAGGCTCACCCCACACCGCTGTGGTCGTGGGCGCGAGTCACGGCGATTCATCTGGAGGATTTTCTTCATGACCATCACGCAGTCCGACGTCGCTTACACCGCTGTCGCCACCGCCGAGAACGGCCGTGACGGCCGCGTCGCCACCAACGACGGCCAGCTCGACGTCGTCGTGAACCCGCCGAAGGAGCTCGGCGGCAGCGGCGCCGGCACCAACCCGGAGCAGCTGTTCGCCGCCGGCTACAGCGCCTGCTTCCAGGGCGCCCTGGGTGTCGTCGCGAAGAACGTGAACGCCGACATCTCCGGCTCCACCGTCACCGCCGAGGTCGGCATCGGCAAGAACGACGAGGGCTTCGGCCTGATCGTCAAGATCTCCGCCGTGATCCCGAACGTGGACGCCGCCACCGCCAAGGAGCTCATCGAGAAGGCCCACGAGGTCTGCCCGTACTCCAAGGCCACCCGCGGCAACATCACCGTCGAGCTCGCCGTCTGATCCGGCGCCGCTCGAGGAAGGCCGCACCCCGGCTCGGGGTGCGGCCTTCGTCGTAGACTGGCGCCATGCGTGATCTTGCGGGGGGATTCCGGTATCTGCTGGCCGGACAGCGATGGGTGCTGGGGCACGGCCGCTGGCTCGGCTTCGGACTGCTTCCCGGGCTGGTCTCGCTCGTCCTGTACGCCGGCGCGCTGATCGGGCTCGGCTACGGCGCCGACGACTTCGCCGCGTGGGCCACGCCCTTCGCCGACGACTGGTCCTCGCCGTGGCTCGGGATGCTGCGCGGCTTCCTGACCGGGCTGGTCTTCTGCCTCGGCCTCTTCCTCTCCGTCATCACCTTCACGGCCGTGACCCTGCTGATCGGCCAGCCCTTCTACGAGTCCCTCTCGGAGCAGGTCGACCGCAGCGAGGGCGGCGACGTCCCCGAGTCCGGGCTCCCGCTGTGGCGGGAGCTGTGGATCTCCGCCCGGGACAGCGTCAAGGTGCTCGGCCGGGTGCTGCTGTACGGGATCCTGCTCTTCGCCCTCGGTTTCATCCCGCTGGTCGGGCAGACCGTGGTCCCGGTCCTCGGGTTCTGCGTCTCCGGGTTCTTCCTGACCCAGGAGCTCACCTCCGTGGCCCTCCAGCGGCGCAAGGTGGACCTGGCCGAGCGGCTCGTGCTGCTGCGGTCGCGGCGGATGCTGGTCCTGGGCTTCGGGGTGCCGCTGGTGCTGGCGTTCCTGGTCCCGCTGGTCGCGGTGTTCCTGATGCCGGGCGCCGTGGCCGGCGCCACGCTGATGGCCCGGGACCTGACGGGCGCCGACGAGGCTCCGCGGGGACAGGCCGGAGCCGGATCGGGGCACGGGGCCGGGCCCGGGGTCACGGCCGGCGGGTTCGGGCCGCCGCCGCCCGCGTACCCGTAACCGCCCGCCCGCGTATTCGCCCCCGCGCGCCGCGTACCCGTAACCGCCCGCCCGCGTATTCGCCCCCGCGCGCCGCGTACCCGCCACCGCCCCGCCTGCGCGGGAGCGCCCGCCTTCCCGCGGTCAGGCGTGCCCGGGCAGGCTGATCGCCCCTTCGGTCGGGGGCCGTCCCTTACCCCGGGTGGGCCCGTAGTATGCATGGCAGCAACTGCCAAGGCTGTCTCTCACTGCCCTTGAGTTCGCCCTGGCCCGGAGCTTCGGCGCGGGGTCCGGAGTCGGGCAGCGGCTTGCCGAGCAACGACCGGCCGTCGGGCCGAGGACCGACCAGCAGTAGGGACACAGCAGTGACAGTCAGTACCGAGGGCACCGCGACCGTGCTGCCCCCGGGCGGACCGGCCGCGTCCGCCCGCCCCATACCGGCCGCCCGGCGCAGGCCGGGCTCCCGTGGCACGCTCCTGCTCCTCGAAGCCGTCGTCGCGTTCGCCGCGGCGCTCGTGCTCCCGCTGCTGGCCCGCGGCTTCGACCTCGACCCCCTCGACCGGATCGCCCAGGTCAGCGGCCTCGCCGCGATCCAGCTGCGGTTCGCGCTCGTCGGGCTGCTGTTCATCGCCGCCGTGGCGCTGGCCCTGCGGCTGCGCCAGGGCCGGCACTTCGACCTGGCCGCCCGGATCGCCTCCGCCGCCATCGCCGGCCTGGCCAGCGGCTTCGTCGCCGCCGGCGCGGTCGTCGCCCTGCACGGCACGCCCTGGCCGATGTTCGGCCTCAACGGCGACAGCGGCCGCATCGTCGAATGGGCCAACGCGGTGGCCAACGGCCGCCCCTCCGGCTCCCCGGTCTACCCGCCGGCCCCCCTGCACACCCTCGGCTACTACGCCGAATGGTTCCGCGGCGGCAACACCGCCTACGCCTTCAAGGACCTGCAGATCCTGGGGGCCGCCGCCTTCGGGCCGCTGGTCTACCTCTGCTGGCGCATGCTGCTCAGCCCGGTCCGGGCCCTGGCCTTCGGCGTGGCCCCGGCCTTCGCGCTGATCGACGCCTACAAGCCGTACAGCCAGACCGTCCTCGTGCTCCTGGTGCCGGTCCTGGTGGCGCTCGTGGTGTCGCTGGGCCGCAGCGCCGCGCAGGGCTGGCGGCCGCTCCTGGCCAAGGGCGCCGGCTTCGGCGCGCTGCTCGGCCTGCTGTTCCTCACGTACTCGGGCTGGTTCCTGTGGAGCGCGGCCGGTGTGTTCTTCGCCGCACTGCTCTACTTCCCCTGGCGGAGCGGCCGGCTCGGCCGCCTCAAGGGCGCGGCCTTCCTCGGGACCACCCTGGCGGCCTTCCTCGTGGTCGCCGGGCGCTACCTGCTGGTCATGCTGACCGAGGGCCAGACCACCAAGGACTACAACTTCCGCTTCGACAACTTCACCGACCCGGCGTACTACCTCATGTGGCGCACCGACATGCCCGGCAAGGTGGGGGACTGGCCGCCGCCCGGCGAGTACGGCGGCGTCGGGCTGTTCGCGCTGGTCACCTTCGTCTGCCTCGGTGCCGCGATCTGGCTGGGCATCCGCAAGCCGATGGTGGTCACCATCGCGGCCATGTTCATCAGCGCGTGGGTGATGCGCATGTACATCGCCTCGCACATGTACGAGACGCAGACCGTCCAGCTCTACACCCGCACCAACAACCAGCTGCTCTACTGCGGGCTGCTGCTGTGCGCGCTCGTCGCCCACCTGGTCTCGCAGCGGATGGCCGCACGCAGGGCCGAGGCCGAAGCCGTCGCCGGGCCCGCCGCCGGGCCCGCGGGGAGCAGGTCGTCCGCAGGCTTCCCGGCCCGCGAAGGGGCGGTGATCGGATCCCTGTGCGCCCTGCTGCTGCTCCTCGGTACCGTCTCCTCGTCGATGGCCGACCGCTACATGCCGGCCAAGGAGAACACCTACCGCATCCTGCCCTGGGTCTCGCACACCATCACGGAGCAGGACGGGAGCTGCCCGAAGTACGCACCCGGCGGCACCTGCTCCAAGGACGGCGACCAGAGCTGGCTGAGCTTCATCCGATGACTCGAGGGAACCGATGATCCCCGCACTGACGCGGTTGGCCGACTGGTCGGCCGGAACACCCAAGCGGCTCTGGCTCGTCTCGTTCGCGCTGTTCTTCGCGCTCGCGGGCTCCTGGTCCGCGGCCAGCCCCCTCGGCGGCTCCCCCGACGAGCACGCGCACTTCATCCGTGCCGCGGCCGTCGCCCGGGGCCAGATCGGCGGACCGCAGGTGATGGTCCCGCACACGGTGGCGGGCGTCGAGGGGCAGTTCGCCGAAACGGGGGTGCAGCTGCCGGAGTGGTACCGGAACCTGCCCTCCGTGCACGAGTGCTACTCCTGGAAGCAGTCCCGGCCCGCGTCCTGCGCGCCCTCGCTCGGGAACTCCGAGAAGATCGTGCAGACCACCACGGCCGCCGGGCGATACCACCCGGCCTACTACCTGGCGACCGGCTGGCCCAGCCTGCTCGTCGACGGCCCCAAGGGCCTGTACCTGATGCGCTTCGTGTCGGCGCTGCTCTGCTCCGCGCTGCTGGCCAGCGCGGTGGTCACGGCCGCCGAATGGCGGCGGCGCTCGCTGGCGGTGCTCGGCGTGCTCGCGGCGGCCACGCCCATGACCCTGTACATGAGCGGCATGGTCAACCCCAGCGGCGGCGAGATCGCCGCCGGGATCCTGGTGTGGACGGCCCTGCTCGCGATCGTGCTGTCACCCGATCCGCACCTGCTGAACCGCCGGCTCGCCCGGTTGGGCATCGGCGCACTGGTGCTGATCAACATCCGGCCGCTCGGCCTGATCTGGTTCGTCGGGGCCGTGGTCTTCTGCCTGCTGCTGACGCAGCGGCGCGGCGTGCTCGGCTCGGTGCTGCGCCGCAAGGCCATGTGGATGTGGACGGGCCTGCTGGGCCTGGCCACGGCCGGGGCGCTGTACTGGGCGGCGAACCACCCCGACAACTCGAAGATAGACATCCCCGACACGATCACGGCGGGCTGGGCGGCCAAGCGCACCATGGGCAACACCGACTGGTACGTCAAGCAGATGCTCGGGTTCTTCGGCTGGCTGGACACCCCCGCCCCGGCCTTCACGTACCTGGTGTGGATGGCGGTGCTCGCGACGATCGCCGCGCTGGCGCTGGTCTACGGCCGCAAGCGCGACGTGCTGGCGGTTCTCGGCATGCTCGCGGCCATCGTGCTGGTCCCGGTGGCCGCGCAGGCCTCGGAAGCGGAGCGGATCGGCATGGTCTGGCAGGGCCGCTACCTGCTGCCGTTCGCCGTCGGCCTGCCGCTGATGGCCGTGCTGATCTGCGCCACCCGCGCCCCCGAGCGGGGCTTCCCGTGGCGGCGGCTGGTCGGCTTCTCCGTCGCCGGCCTCGCGCTGGCCAACGGGGCGGCGTTCTACTGGACGCTGCGCCGCTTCACGGTCGGCACCGGGGGTTCGTGGCTGGCGACCCACGCGCACTGGGCCCCGCCCGGCGGCTGGGTGTTCTGGACCGGCGTGTACACGGCGGCCGCCTTCGCCATCGTCGTGGCGGCCCTGATGTCGGACCGCAAGCCCGCCGTGCTGCGGCTCCCGGACCTGGAGCCGCCGCGGCCGGAGTCCCAGGCGCGGGTTCCCGAGCCCGCCTGATCCGCCCGTCAGGTGGTGGCCCCGACCCCGGCGGTCACCACCGACGGTGTCCGGTCGTCCGCCTCGGCCAGCAGCCCGCCGCCCGGCGCCCACACGGCCGCGCCGCCGCAGCCGGTCCACGGGCCCGCCGGGCCGACGTGGTTGGCGAGGACGACGTACACGCCGTTGCGCTCCGCGATCCCGGGGTGGATGCTCGTCCGCTCCTGGACGCCCCCGCCCGTCCCGTACAGGGACGAGGCGAGGTGCACCCGGCAGCCGTCGGCGGCGCCCCGGCCGGGCAGCTCGGGGAAGTGGTTGTCGTAGCAGATGCCGAGCGAGAAGCGGATCCCGCCGAGTTCGAACCGCCCGTCGCGGTCCCCGGGGCTGAAGACGTCCTGCTCGTGCCGGTAGAGGTGCTGCTTGAGGTACGTGGTCACGTGCGCGCCGTCCGCGTCGTGGACCAGCGTCGCGATGGCGGGCCGCCCGTCCCCGGCGGGCACGGCCACGTTGACGGCGGTCGCGATGCCGGCGGAGCGCAGCGGGTCCAGCCGGGGATCGTCGGCGGCCGTCCACAGCCCGGGGTCGGCGGCCAGCGCGTCCAGCTCGTAGCCGGTGAGCGCGAGCTCGGGGAACACCACGAGCCCGGCGCCCTGTTCACGGGCCTGGACGGCGAGGGCGGCGGCCCGTGCGGCGTTGCCGCGGACATCGGCGGGGATGCAGGTCAGCTGCGCTGCGGCGATCTTCACCCGCCCAGCCTAGGCCGTTCGGATCACCGCTGTTCCGGGCCCCGCAACAGGGCCAGGAAGGAGCGGAACGCCGCGGGCATGTCCACCGATTCGGGGGCGAGGAGCCACTGGTACTGGAGGCCGTCCATGACCGCCGTCAGCAGCGGAGCCGCCTCTTCCGGCGTGAGGCCCGAGGGGAGGCGCTCGCCGAACTCGGCGCGCAGGACCGCCGCCATCTCGCCGCGGACCTGCGCGTAGCGCTCGGTGAAGAACTCCCGGGCCGGGTGGCCGTCGGTCACGCTCTCGCCCAGCAGCGCCGAGAAGGTCTGCACGATGCCCGGGCGCATGGCGTTGTACTCCACCAGCGAGGCCAGCAGGTCCAGGCGCCAGGTGTCCGCCGAGGCGCGCGAGCCGCCGCCCGTGTCCCAGCGGTCGCGCTCCCGCAGCACCGCGACCAGCAGGGCCTCCTTGGTCGGGAAGTAGTGCAGCAGCCCCTGCTGGGTCAGGCCGACCCGCTCGGCGACCGCCCCCAGGGACGCACCCCGGTAGCCGCGTTCCGCGATGACCTCCACCGCCGCGCGCACGATGTCCTCGCGCCGTTCCTCGCTCCTCGCCCTGGCCATCGCCCGGCACCCCTTTTCCGTTCGCGCCCGTCCGCAGCACCGTACGACATTCGAATATCACGAAAACATTACGACACCTACCGCTCTACAGGTAACAGGTCCACGATGGGGGCACCGCACCGCGCTCGCACCGCACTCGCACCGCACTCAACGAGGAGGCACGGCCGTGACCGATGCCGATCAGGTCCGCAACAGCGTCGTAGAAGAGGCGCTCGGCAAGCTGGATCTCGACACCAAGACCCGTCTGCTGGCCGGCCAGGACATGTGGTCCCTGCCCGCCGTCCCCGAGATCGGGCTGCAGTCCCTGGTCATGTCCGACGGCCCCATCGGGGTGCGCGGCGTGCGCTGGACCGCCGACGACCCGTCCATCGCGCTGCCCTCCCCGACCGCGCTGGCCGCCGCCTGGGACCCCGGCCTCGCCCGCCGGGCGGGCCGGCTCCTGGCCCAGGAGGCCCGCCGCAAGGGCGTCCACGTCCTCCTCGCCCCCACCGTCAACCTGCACCGCTCCCCGCTCGGCGGCCGCCACTTCGAGTGCTACTCCGAGGACCCGTACCTGACCGGCGCCGTGGGAGCCGGGTACGTGAACGGCGTCCAGGACGGCGGGGTCGGCACCACGGTCAAGCACTTCGTCGGCAACGACGCCGAGACCGACCGGTTCACCGTCGACAGCGTCATCGCCCCCCGCCCGCTGCGCGAGCTGTACCTGGCCCCCTTCGAGGCCATCGTCGCCAACGCCCACCCCTGGGGCATCATGACCGCCTACAACCAGGTCAACGGCACGACGATGACCGAGCACCGGTACCTGGTCAACGAGGTCCTGCGCGGTGAATGGGGCTTCGACGGCTGCAACGTCTCGGATTGGATGGCGGCCCGCTCCACCACCGGGGACATCGAAGGCGGCATGGACGTGGCCATGCCCGGGCCGCAGAGCGTCTACGGTCCCGCCCTGGCCGAGGCCGTGCGCTCCGGCGAGGTCCCCGAGTCCGCCGTCGACGACGCCGTGCGCAACGTGCTGCGCCTCGCGGCCCGCGTCGGCATCCTGGAGGGCGCCCCCGCCGCCGTCCCCGAGGCGCCCGCCCCGGTCGACGGCCAGGCGCTGGCCCGCGAACTCGCCGCCCGCGGCATCGTCCTCGTGCGCAACGAGGCCGCGGCGGGCCGGGGCGCAGCCCTGCCCCTGGACGCCTCCGCCGGCCGCACCGTCGCCCTGTCCGGCGCGGCCGCCCGGGACGCCCGCGTCCTCGGCGGCGGCTCCGCCACCGTCTTCCCCGAGCGGATCGTCTCCCCGCTCGACGGCCTCACCGCCGCGCTCCCGGACGGCGCCCTGACCTACTGCGTCGGCGCCGACCCCTCCGAGGAACTCGCCCCCGCGGACAAGGGCTTCGAGCTGAGGGCCGTCTGCCGCGACGCCTCCGGCGCCGTCCTCGGCGAGGGCAGCCTGCCGTCCGGCCAGGTCCAGTGGATCGGCAACGACCTGCCGGCGGGCGCCACGTACGAGAACATGGCGTCCATCGAGGTCACCGGCACCTTCCTGCCGCGCGAGAGCGGCGAGCACGCCTTCGGTACCCGGGGGCTGGGCGCCTTCACCCTCGCCGTCGGGGGGCGCACCCGCTGGGAGGGCGTCCAGGAGATGGGCAACGAGGCGGACCCCTTCGAGGCCTTCTTCGGCGCCCCCAGCGAACGCGCCCGGGTCGACCTCGCCGAGGGCGAGCCCGTCGAGGTCTCGCTGACCTTCCACGTCCCCGACATGACCGCGCTGCCGCTCAAGGCGATCATGTTCTCGTTGCTGCACCTCGGCCCGCGGCGCGACGCCGACGAGCTGATCGCCGAGGCCGTGGCGGCCGCCCGCGCCGCCGACACCGCCGTCGTGGTCGTCGCCACCACCGACCGCGTGGAGTCCGAGGGCTTCGACCGCAAGGACCTGGCCCTGCCGGGCCGCCAGGACGACCTGGTCCGCGCCGTCGCCGCCGCCAACCCGAACACCGTGGTGGTCGTCAACGCCGGCTCCCCGGTCGAGCTCCCGTGGCGCGAGGACGTGGCCGCCGTGCTGCTGACCTGGTTCCCCGGGCAGGAGGGCGGGGCCGCGCTGGCCGACGTACTCCTCGGGGACGCGGAGCCGGGCGGGCGGCTGCCCACCACCTGGCCGGCCCGGTTCGCCGACGCACCCGTCACCGAGGTCGTGCCCACCGAGGGGCGCCTGGAGTACCGCGAGGGGCTCTTCATCGGCTACCGGGCGTACGAGCGGCACGGGGTCGAGCCCGCCTTCCCCTTCGGGCACGGGCTCGGCTACACCGACTGGACGTACGAATCCCTCGAGGTCACCGCCACCACGGCGCGGGTCCGCGTCATGAACACCGGCACCCGGCCCGGCCGCGAGGTCGTCCAGGTCTACCTGGCGCCGGTGGCCGACGCGTCCGACGGCGCGCAGGGCGCGACGGCGGAACGCCCGGCCAGCTGGCTGGCGGCCTTCGCGGGGGTCGAGGCGGGGCCCGGCGAGAGCGTCGAGGCCGAGATCGCCCTGCCCGCGCGGGCCTTCGAGATCTGGGACGAGGAGGCCGGCGGCTGGCAGCGGATCGGCGGCGGCTACGAGGTCCGCGCGAGCCACTCGCACGGCGACACCCGGCTGACGGCCGCCCTCGACATCTCGTGACACAGGGTCACGACACGCCGTAAGGACGAAATGGCCGGAAATGACCCCTGCCGCGTCCCCTGAGACCGGGCCGGAGGCGGGACCTGACACCCGCCTCCGGTCCGCCGCGTCAACGTGGCGGCTGCGCCGCCGTCACCTGTCGGTGCGCCAGTTCCGCCAGCCGCGCCTGGCCGTCCTTGCCCGGATGGAACCAGTCCCAGCGGCTCAACTGCTCCGCCGAGAAGGGGTACTGGAAGACCGCCCCGCCGTCGTAGCGGCACAGCGGATCCTTCGCGCACACCTCGCGGAGCACCTCGTTGTACTCGACCACCCGCGCCCGCACCTGCTCGCGGCGGGTCTTCGCCCCCAGCGCCGCCGACAGCGGATCGGCGAGCATCGACTGGCAGATGCCGAGGCTCCACACCTTGCGCACCATCGGGTCGTCCTTGCCCTGCTCCCACAGCCGCTGGAGGTCCGGGACGCTGGAGACGTAGACCTGGGTGGCGGGGGACGCGGCCCGCAGCCCCGCGAGGGCCGCCTCGAAACCGGACCGGAACTCCGCCACCGGAGTCATCGACGAAGCCGTGGGCCGGCAGGCGTCGTTCGAGCCCACCATGACCGTGACCAGGTCGGGCTTGTACGCGGCCGCCTGCGACAGCTGCCCCGGCAGGTCCGCCATCCGCGATCCGGTCACCGCGAGGTTCCAGCTGCGGGCGGGCGCCTCGGCGTCCCCCAGCAGCCGCGCGGCCAGGGAGCGGACCGCCGGATCGTTCCCGGTGGCCCAGGAGACCTCGGGGCAGTCGGCCAGCACCGAACAGGCGTCGAAACCGCGGGTGATGGAGTCGCCGACGGCCGCGATCGAGGAGGGCGCCGTGTTCCAGCGCGGGGCGCCCTGCGCCCCGCGCTCGCCCTCGTCGCCCGGACCGCCCGGCCCGCACCCCGTCAGCACCCCGGCCGTCAACGCCGCCGCCGCTCCCGCGCCCGCGAGGGTCCGGCGCACGCGGCGGCGTCGCGGAGCGGTGGTGCGCATCGGTTGGTCCCCTCCTCGACACCCCCGTGTCGTCCGGGGGGTCCTGCTGAGTGAAAGCTCTGTGTTTACCGGCCTCGGAGAGACCGTACGTCACACCATGACCCCTGACGCACGGTAGCTTTTTCCCGTGGCGTTTCGGCCGCAGGTCCCGTAGCGCAATGTCAAATAATTTCCGTTACATTACATCACGTCACATACTGTCCGTTTTCTGGAGTTTATTCCCGACCTCGTCCCACACTGGAGGTCCCGGTGACGACACGTGGAGTTCTGTACGTGCATTCCGCACCGCGTGCGCTCTGCCCGCACGTGGAATGGGCTGTTGCGGGCGTGCTCGGGGTGCGGGTGAACCTCGACTGGATCAGGCAGCCCGCCTCCCCGGGCACCTGGAGAGCCGAGTTCTCCTGGCAGGCCGAGGCGGGTACCGCCTCGAAGCTCGCCTCCGCACTGCGCGGCTGGCACCTGCTGCGCTTCGAGGTGACCGCGGAACCCTGTCCGACCGCCGAGGGCGAGCGCTACAGCTCCACCCCGGAGCTCGGCATCTTCCACGCCGTCACCGGCATGCACGGCGACATCCTGATCCCCGAGGACCGGCTGCGCGCCGCCCTCGCCCGGTCCGGCCGCGGTGAGACGGACCTGGAGGCGGAGATCGCCAAGCTGCTCGGCAAACCCTGGGACGACGAACTGGAGCCCTTCCGCTACGCGGGCGAGGGCGCCCCGGTGCGCTGGCTCCACCAGGTGGTCTGAGGACAGACGCGAAGGGCCCCGCCCGGCAGCTGCCGGGCGGGGCCCTTCCTGCGTACGGGGTCAGACGGACCGGAACGCGAGGGTCACGTTGTGGCCGCCGAAGCCGAAGGAGTTGTTGATCGCGGAGATCGGGCCGTCGGCCGGCAGCTTGCGCGGCTCGCCGCGCACGATGTCCGCGTCGATGTCGTCGTCGAGCTCGTCGACGTTGATGGTCGGCGGGGCCAGCCGGTTGTACAGCGCCAGCACGGTCGCGACGGTCTCGATGCCGCCCGCACCGCCCAGCAGGTGGCCGGTCATCGACTTCGTCGCGGAGATCGCGATGTGGTCGAGGTCGTCGCCCAGCACCTTGCGCAGGGCCTTCAGCTCGGCCGTGTCACCCTGCGGGGTGGACGTGGCGTGCGCGTTCAGGTGCACCAGCTCGGCCGGGTCGAGCCCGGTGTTGTCGAGCAGGTTCTGCACCGCGGCCGCGACACCGCGGCCGGTCGGCTCCGGCTGCGCGATGTGGTGGCTGTCCGCGGAAAGGCCCTGGCCCAGCACCTCGCAGTAGACGCGGGCGCCGCGCGCGGCGGCGTGCTCGGCGGACTCCAGGACGACGACGCCCGCGCCCTCGCCCAGGACGAAGCCGTCACGGCCCTTGTCGTAGGGGCGCGAGGCCTGCTCGGGGTTCTCGTTGTTCTTGGACATCGCCATCATGTTGGCGAACGCGGCGATCGGCAGCGGGTGGATCGCCGCCTCGGTGCCGCCCGCGACGACCACGTCGGCACGGCCGCTGCGGATCATCTCGACGGCGTAGCCGATGGCCTCGGCGCCGGACGCGCAGGCGCTGACCGGAGTGTGCACGCCCGCCTGGGCGTTGACCTCCAGGCCGACGTTGGCGGACGGGCCGTTCGGCATGAGCATCGGGACGGTGTGCGGGGACACCCGGCGCACACCCTTCTCCTTCAGCACGTCGTACTGGTCGAGCAGGGTCGTCACGCCGCCGATGCCGGAGGCGATCACGGTGCCCAGACGCTCGGGGGCGATGGACGCGCCCTCCGTCGCCTCGGCTCCGGCCGGGTCGGTGTAGCCGGCGTCGGCCCACGCCTCGCGGGCGGCGATGACGGCGAACTGCGCCGAGCGGTCGAGCTTGCGGGCCAGCGGCCGGGGCAGGACCTCGCTCGGGTCCACGGCGGCGGCTGCGGCGATGCGGACCGGGAGTTCGGCGAAGCGCTCGCCCTCCAGGGGCTTTACGCCGGAACGGCCGGCGAGCAGACCTTCCCAGGTCGAAGCGCTGTCGCCACCCAGCGGAGTGGTTGCGCCGATACCGGTGACGACCACGGTGCGATTGGTCGGGCTCACAGGAATTCTTTCTCCACGTCTCAGGGGGTCTGAATTGTCACGGCGCCACCGCCAGGTGGCGACAAACGCTCGTCAGGCTCAGGCCTGGTGGTTCAGGATGTAGTCCGCGGCGTCGCCGACCGTCTTGAGGTTCTTGACGTCCTCGTCCGGGATCTTGACGTCGAAGCGCTCTTCGGCGGCGACGACGACCTCGACCATGGAGAGGGAGTCGACGTCGAGGTCGTCGGTGAACGACTTGTCGGTCTGGACGTCCTCGACGGGGATGCCGGCGATCTCGTTGACGATCTCGGCGAGACCGGCGACGATCTCTTCCTGGGTGGCGGCCATGTGGCGCTCCTTCTCTGGGTAACTGGGTATTCGGGCCGGATGCGAATCCGGACCCTAGGGGAGGGTAACGACCGTCGCGGCGTAGACGAGTCCCGCCCCGAAGCCGATGACGAGCGCGGTGTCGCCGCTCTTCGCCGCTCCGGTCGCCAGGAGCCGCTCCATAGCGAGCGGGATCGAGGCGGCCGAGGTGTTGCCGGTGGTCTCCACGTCACGGGCGACCGTGACGTGCTCCGGCAGCTTCAGAGTCTTCACCATCGAGTCGATGATCCGCATGTTTGCCTGGTGCGGAATGAAGACGTCCAGGTCGTCGGCGGTGATCCCGGCGGCGTCGAGCGCCTGCTGGGCCACCTTGGCCATCTCGAAGACGGCCCAGCGGAAGACCGCCTGGCCCTCCTGCGTGATGGCCGGGAACTTCTCGGCGCTGTCCTTGCTGCGGAACTCGTCCCACGGCACGGTCTGCTTGATGGTCTCGGACTTGTCGCCCTCCGAACCCCACACCGTGGGGCCGATGGCGGCCTCGTCCGAGGGGCCCACGACCACGGCGCCGGCGCCGTCACCGAACAGGAAGGCCGTCGCGCGGTCCTCCAGGTCGGTCAGGTCCGAGAGCCGCTCCACGCCGATGACGAGCACGTACTGGGCGGAACCTTCCACCACCAGGCCCTTGGCCAGGGTCAGGCCGTAGCCGAACCCGGCACAGCCCGCGGAGATGTCGAAGGCGGCGGGCTTGACCGCGCCGATCCGGTGCGCGATCTCCGTCGCGATGGCGGGGGTCTGCTTGAAGTGCGAGACCGTCGAGACGATCACGGCACCGATCTGCTCCGGGGACACGCCGGCGTCGGCCAGCGCCTTGCCGGAGGCCTCCACCGACATCGCGGCGACGGTCTCCTGGGGCGAGGCCCAGTGCCGCGTGGCGATGCCGGAGCGGGAACGGATCCACTCGTCGGACGAGTCGATCGTCTCGAGGATGACCTCGTTGGGCACCACACGGGTCGGGCGGTAGCCGCCGACACCGAGGATGCGGGCGTACGGGGAGCCCTTGGCCGGCTTGATCTTGGACATGCTGTGTGGGCTCCTTCTCTCAGGCCGTCTGCTCGGCGATGAGCGCCGCGGCCTTGTCGAGATCGTCCGGGGTCTTCAGCGCCACGTTCGGCACGCCCTTCAGCGCACGCTTGGCCAGACCCGTCAGGGTGCCGCCGGGGCAGAGCTCGATGATCCCCGTGACGCCCAGCTCGGCGAACGTCTCCATGCACAGGTCCCAGCGGACCGGGTTCGCGACCTGGCCGACCAGGCGGGCGACGACGTCGGCGCCCGTGGTGACGACGAGGCCGTCCCTGTTCGAGACGTACTTCAGCGCCGGGTCCGCCGGGGACAGGGCCGTGGCGGCCTTCTCCAGCGTGGCGACCGCGGGGGCCATGTGGTGCGTGTGGAAGGCGCCCGCGACCTTGAGGGCGACGACCTTCGTGGAGCCTTCGGGCTTCTCGGCGACCAGGGCGGAGATCTGCTCCGTGGTGCCGGCCGCCACGATCTGGCCCGCGCCGTTGATGTTGGCGGGGGTCAGGCCCATCGCCTCCAGGTGCGCGACCACCACGTCGCGGTCACCGCCGAGGACCGCGGCCATGCCCGTCTCCGCGACGGCGGCGGCCTCGGCCATGGCCAGACCGCGCGTGCGGACGAGCGACAGCGCGTCGACGTCCGACAGGACGCCGGCGTACGCGGCGGCGGCGAACTCGCCGACGCTGTGGCCCGCGACGGCGCCGAACGCCGAGGACGGCCCCAGCGCGTCGGCGGACAGCAGACCCGCGGCCACCAGCAGCGGCTGGGCCACGGCCGTGTCGCGGATCTCGTCCGCGTCGGCCTTGGTGCCGTAGTGGGCGAGGTCGAGCCCGATGGCGTCCGACCAGGCGGCGACGCGGTCAGCGGCACCGGGGAGGTCGAGCCAGGGAGTCAGGAAGCCGGGCGTCTGAGCGCCTTGGCCGGGAGCGACGAGTACGAGCACCCTCACACTCTCTCTTGTGGATGGTCCCTGCCGCCCGTGGGGACAGGGACCAAGAACCGTCGGGGTAATTGTTGATGTCCGACAAAAGTCTAGGACTGGCTGTCGCCGTCGGCCAGACGCCCCAGAATCAGGGCGATCCGCAGCGTGAACGCCGAGCGGACATCAGAAGGTGACCAGCCGGTGACGTCGGTCACACGTCGCAGCCGGTAGCGCACCGTGTTCGGGTGCACGAAGAGCATGCGGGCCGCCCCTTCGAGGCTGCTCGCCTGCTCCAGGTAGACACTCAGCGTCTCCAGCAGCGCGGAGCCCGCCTCTTCCAGCGGTCTGTAGATCTCCTCCACCAACTGCTCCCGGGCGGCGGGATCCGAGGCGATCGCCCGCTCCGGCAGCAGATCGTCCGCCAGAACGGGGCGCGGAGCGTCCTGCCACGCCGTGCAGGCCTTGAGCCCGGCCGCCGCGGCCTGCGCCGACTTCGTCGCGTTCAGCAGGTCGGACACCACCGGACCGGCCACCACCGGACCGGCCGCGAACGGCCCGATCAGGGACTTCGCCACCTGCATCGGGTTGTCGCTGCCGCCCGCGATGACCACCAGGCGGTCCCCGAGCACCCCCGTCAGGACCTGGAGCTTGTGGTGCCGGGCCGCGCGCCGGATCGCCTCGACCGTCAGCTCGCTGTCCCCCTCCGGCGCGGTGCCCAGCACCACGCACACGTGCTCCGGGGAGTTCCAGCCCAGCGCCGCCGCCCGCGAGAGCGCGCCCTCGTCGGCCTCACCGGACAGCACCGCGTTGACGACGAGCGACTCCAGCCGCGCGTCCCAGGCCCCGCGCGCCTCGGCGGCCTGCGCGTACACCTGGGCCGTCGCGAAGGCGATCTCGCGGGCGTAGACGAGCAGCGCCTCGCGCAGGATCTGCTCGTCGCCCGGGGCCGCCACCTCCTCGATCGCGGTCTCCATGACCTCGATCGTGGTGCGGACCATCTCGACCGTCTGGCGCAGGGTGATCGCCCGCGTCAGCTCCCGCGGAGCCGTCCCGAAGACGTCGGTGGAGATCGCCTGAGGGGTTTCCGGGTGCCGGAACCACTCCGTGAACGCGGCGATGCCGGCCTGGGCGACCAGGCCGATCCAGGACCGGTTCTCCGGGGGCATCGCCCGGTACCACGGCAGGGTCTCGTCCATGCGCGCGATCGCGTTGGCGGCGAGCCGGCCGGAGGACTTCTCCAGCCGGCGCAGCGTCGCGGTGTGCGGATGCGCGGGAGCGGGATGCGCGGTCTGTGTCGCGGGGGAATGCTCACGTTCGGGTTGGGGCACGTGACAAGACTGCCTTATCGGGACGGCTGCGCGGAGTCCGGTCCCGCGCCCGGCCCCTGCCCGGCGGCTACCGTGGCCCCCATGATTGATGTACGCCGCGGCGCCGACCGGTACGAGGGCGGGGATCCGGCCGCCGGGATCACCACCCGGCACGCCTTCTCCTTCGGGTCCCACTACGACCCGGACAACCTGCGCTTCGGCCCGGTCCTGGCGTGCAACGAGGAGACGCTCGCCCCGGGCGCCGGATTCGACGAGCACCCGCACAGCCACACCGAGATCGTCACCTGGGTCGTCGAGGGCGAGCTCACCCACCGCGACGACACCGGCGAGGAGGGCGTGGTGCGCCCCGGCGACGTACAGCGGCTCAGCGCCGGATCCGGGGCGCGGCACGTGGAGCGCAACGAGGGCGCCGGCCGGCTGCGCTTCGTGCAGACCTGGCTGGCGCCGCTGGCCCCCGGCGGCGCCCCCTCGTACGAGGTGGTCAGGGGCGTCGCCGACGGCGCGTCCTACGAGGTCCCCGCGGCCGGAGCCGTGCTGCACGTCCGGCGGCCGGGCGCGGGCGAGCGGGTCCCCGTACCGGCGGCGGAGCGCGTCTACCTGCACGTGGTGCACGGGGACCTGCGCCTGGACGGGGAGGAGCTTGGCCCCGGGGACGCGGTGCGCATCACGGACGAGAAGGACCTGGAGATCGTCGCGGGGTCCCCGGGCGAGCTGCTGATCTGGGAACTGCCCGACCAGCCCGAGCAGCCGGACGGGTCGGACCAGCCGGGCTAGAGGGAGCGGAGCTCGGCGAGGACCGCGTCGGTGAACGGGGTCCAGGCCTCGACCGCCCACGGGCCGAACGCGCGGTCCGTCAGGGCCACGCACGCGGCGCCGGCGTCCGGGTCCACCCACAGGAAGGTGCCCGACTGGCCGAAGTGGCCGAAGGTGCGCCCGGAGGAGGACGTTCCCGTCCAGTGCGGGGACTTGCCGTCGCGGATCTCCATGCCCAGGCCCCAGTCGTTGGGCGACTGGTGCCCGTAGCCCGGCAGGACGCCCTTGAGGCCGGGGTGCACGACGGAGGTGGCCTCCGCGACCGTGCGCACGTCGAGGAGCCGGGGCGCCTGGAGCTCGGCGGCGAACCGTACGAGGTCGGAGACGGTGGAGACGCCGTCCTTGGCGGGCGAACCCTCCAGGGTGGTGGAGGCCATCCCCAGCGGCTCGCACACCGCCTGGTGCAGGTACTGCGCGAACGGGATGCCGGTCGCCTTGGTGATGTGGTCGCCCAGCACCTCGAAACCTGCGTTCGAGTACAGCCGGCGCTGCCCGGGCGGGGCGCTGGCCCGGTGCTCGTCGAAGGCCAGCCCGCTGGTGTGCGCCAGCAGGTGACGGACCGTCGAGCCCTCGGGCCCGGCCGGCTCGTCCAGCTCGATCGCCCCCTCCTCGTACGCGACGAGGGCCGCGTACGCGGCGAGCGGCTTGGTGACCGAGGCCAGCGCGAAACGGTGGCCGACGGGCCCGTGGGAGCCGGCCAGGCTGCCGTCGGCGCGTACGACGGCGGCCGCGGCCGTCTGCACCGGCCAGTTCTCGATGATCCGCAAGCTCTGCATGGCCTCGAGCCTACTTGCTTGGAGTGCACTCAAGGGTTTTAGCGTGTGGCCCATGAGCCTGACGCAGACGCGGTACACGATCAGCGAGGTCGAGGCCCGGACCGGTCTGACCCAGCACACGCTGCGCTGGTACGAGCGGATCGGCCTGATGCCGCACGTGGACCGCTCGCACTCGGGGCAGCGGCGGTTCAGCGACAAGGACCTCGACTGGCTGGCGTTCGTCGGCAAGCTGCGCGCCACCGGCATGTCGGTGGCGGACATGGTGCGCTACGCCGAACTGGTCCGCGAGGGCGAGCACACCCTCGACGACCGCCGCGAGCTGCTGGAGGCGACACGGCGCGACGTACGGGCGCGGATCTCGGAGCTGACGGACGCGCTCGCCGTGCTGGACTACAAGATCGATTTCTATGCGATGAACGCGGTCGCGGGGAAGAAGGCGCAGTCATGACGGTCGTTTCGCAGTACGACGGCACCCTCGGGCAGGTCGAACTCGGCAAGGGCGGCCCGCTGGTGGGCGTCCAGGGCCTGGGCTGCATGGGCATGAGCGAGTTCTACGGGGACACCGACGAGGCGGCGGCCCGCGCGACCCTGGATGAGGCCCTGGCCGCCGGGGTCACCCTCTTCGACACCGCGGACACCTACGGGCTGGGGCGCAACGAGGAGTTCCTCGCCCCCTTCGTGGCCGCGCACCGCGAGGAGATCACCCTGGCGACGAAGTTCGCCATAGAGCGCGGCGAGGACCCGCTCCACCGGGGCATCCGCAACGACCCCGGCTACATCCGGCAGGCGGTCGAGGGCAGCCTGCGCAGGCTCGGCGTGGACGTCATCGACCTGTACTACATGCACCGGCGCGACCCGGCCGTGCCGCTCGCCGAGTCGGTGGGCGCCATGGCGGAGCTGGTGCGCGAGGGCAAGGTGCGCCACCTCGGGCTCAGCGAGGTCACCGGCGCGGAACTGCGCGAGGCGCACGCCGTGCACCCCATCGCGGCCCTCCAGTCGGAGTGGTCGCTGTTCAGCCGGGACGTGGAGCGCAGCGCGGTGGGCGCGGCGGCGGAGCTGGGCGTGGCCTTCGTGCCGTACTCCCCGCTGGGCCGGGGCTTCCTGACGGGGGCCTTCGCCGACGCGTCGGCGGACCTGGGGGCCGAGGACTTCCGCCGCCACCAGCCGCGGTTCACCGGCGAGAACGCGAGGACGAACGCGGCGCTGCTGGCCCCGGTCCGGGAGATCGCCGCGGCGCACGGGGCGAGCCCGGCGCAGATCGCCCTGGCCTGGGTCCAGCAGCGGGCGCGGGTGCACGGTCTGACCGTGGTCCCGATCCCGGGCACCCGCAGGGCGACGCGGCTGCGGGAGAACACGGCGGCGACGCGCATCACGCTGACGGATCCGGAACTGGCCCTCCTGGAGCCGATCGCGTCCGCGGTGGCGGGGGACCGCTACCCGGACATGACCTTCACCTCGGCCTCGCGGGAGGCATGAGGGCCGGGGCCGGCCGGACCGGGTCGCGCCGGGGGCGGTCAGGGCCGCTCGGCGGTGAACCGGTCCCGCAGGGCCACGTACTCCGCGTCCGTCAGCAGCCCGGCGCAGTGGAGCTCGCTCAGGTGCTCGAGCCGGTCGTCGGACGGCCGGGGCGAGGGGAGGGCGGCGACCGGCGTGCGGCCGCGCAGGGCGGCCAGGACCGCCGCGGCGAAGGGGAGGGACTCGTGGACCGAGCCGTAGCCCACCGCGAAGACGGCCGTCGCGAGGTCGTGGCTCGGGCGGGGGTCGGGCTCGGTGTCGCGGGGCTCGCGCAGCAGCAGCCGCAGGTGGCCGCCGGGGCCGTCGGGGGAGCTCCACTGCACGCCGGCGAGTTCGGACAGGGGGTAACGCCGGTCGCCCGCCTTCCATTTGGTGCTGGTCGCGCCGGTGCGCGACCAGTGGAGGGTGACCGCCGCGCCGTCGAAGGCCACGCGGGCGTCGTACGCCTTCAGCTGGAGCGGCGGCCGCGGGACGTCGACCAGGAAGTGCTCGGAGGGCTCCGCCGCCTCCGGGCCGAGCCGGGAGCGCAGCGCGTCGGCGAAGGCCTCCGCGGAGGCGGCCCGGTCGCCCGGCAGGACCAGCCGGTAGGGGTCGCAGACCTCCCTCAGCTGTCCGGCGGCGGCCTCCATCAGCGGATCGGCGCCCAGCCGCGGGACGGCGCGCAGCACCACCGTGTCCCGCTTCCCGGCGGTCACGGTCACCGCGGACACCGCTTCCAGGGGGATCCGGCGCTCGCCCAGGGCGTGCAGGAGCCTCGGCTGCCTCGGCGTTCGTAGCCCCCGTGCGAAGCGGATGAGCACCGAGTCCGTGTCGAACTCCCAGACGGCATGGTTTCCGGCCAGTACGTCACCCATGCGGCACATCGTAGAGGGAGGGGCCCTCGCGCGTCCCCCTCGGTGCGGGTCCCACTTTTCGGGCCTCTACGCGCGTCCGTCGCTCTCCGCGCCGGAAATACCGTCCCGGCAGGCGTCGTCCCCGGTCGCGCACACGACGGAACCGAATGCGCCGGTTCCGATTTTGGCGAAGTTGTCCACCGAATCGGTACCTGGCTCGAAATAGCCGGTGTGGGCCCTGGCGGTGGCCGAGGACAGCAGCCGCGCGCCGAACTCCGCGGAGACCGGGTCGGCTCCGTGGCCCAGCCCGCCGAACTCCAGGTGCGGCACGTCCGCGATCCAGTCGCCCTCGTCCCGCGTGGCCCAGACCCGGGCCGAGGTGCGCAGTCCGGCCACGTTCGAAGCGCGCATCCCGGGGCTGCCCGCCACCACCACGTCCGTCACCCGGCGCGGCAGCTCGTGTGCGGCGACCCCGCACACCACCGATCCGTAGCTGTGGCAGAACAGCGCCACCGTGGAGTCCCCGGGCAGGGCGGTGGCCAGCGACTTCAGCCGGACGGCGCCCTCGAGGGCCATGCGGCCGGTGGCGGCGTCCATGCCGACCCCGGTGGGCGCGCTGTACCCGGCCCAGGCGATGACCGCGGTCCGGCTGTCCGGGGCGGCCGCGCGCTGGGCCTCATAGAGGGACTCGGCCATGCCGACCGGGGCGGTGAAACGGCGCTGCGTGCGCTCGAAGGTGACCGCGTCGGTGTCGACGCCGGGGACGACCACCGAGACCCGGCGGGCCCGGTCGAGGTCCCCGAAGACCTCGGCGACGAGGCCGCCGCCGGTGGGGTCGAAGGCGAGGATCTGCCGGCCGGGCTCGGCGAGCGAGGCGAAGCGGTGGGCGCGGCGGGTGGCCGTGACCCGGTCGGCCGGGGCCAGGGCCACATCGCGGCCGCGGGCCTCCTCGACCAGGCCGGCCTGCTCCAGGCCGAGCCGGTTGGCCCGGTAGCGGGTGGCGGCGGGGGCCCCGTCGAGGTTGCCCACGACCAGGGGGTAGCCGTCGGCGAGCCGGGCCCGCTGGGCGCCGTCGAGCCCGTCGAAGAAGCGGGCCACGGTCCGTGCGGGGGCGTCCGCGGGAGGCACCGGCCGGCCGCCGATGCGGGCCTGGGACCAGGCGGAGAGGGCGGCGGCGCGCAGCGGGGTACCGCCCTCGGGGCGGTGCACGGCCGTCCAGCCGGTCGTCGCCAGCATGACGAAGACCACCGCGAGCGCGAGCAGGGTGCGCAGGGCGGCGGGGCGCGGGTCGGCGACGGGGGCGGTGGGGAGGGCGGGGCCGGGCAGTTTCACTGGGACCAGCGTAGGAGACCGTTTCCGGCCGGGGCGCGCCGGGTGACGGGTCTCACGGCCGACCGGGTGGGTCCGTGCGGCCAGTTGGCGATCAGCGGCCGGCCGGCCCGGAGCCCGCCCCCGGCGCGTCCGCGGCGCCCGGTCCCCGCCAGTTCCCCGCCAGAGCAGGGCCGATCTGGTCCAGATAAGCCTCGGTCATCCGCCGGATCGCCGCCACGCTGGTGTCCTCGCCCTGCCCCCACAACCGACCCGTGACCCGCATCACCCCGCAGAACGCGGCGGCGGCCACGCGCGGGCGCGGGTCGGCGTCGGCGTCCAGGCCCTCGCGGGCGGCGAGCAGCCGGGAGATCCGCTCCTCCAGGCCGGTGGAGCGGCGCAGGTGCACGGCGAGCAGGGCCGGGGTGCGCTCGATCAGTCGGTAGCCGCGCATGTAGAGGTCGACGGGGACCACCTCGCCCAGGGCCTGGTCGAGGGTGTCCCAGGCGGCGAGCACCGCACCGCGCATGGCCTCGAGCGGGCCCTCGGCATCCGGCCGGGCCTGCAGCGCGGTGAGGAAGTGGGACTCGACCAGGTCCTGGACGCCGAAGGCGACCTCCTCCTTGTTCACGAAGTACCGGAAGAAGGTCCGCTGCGAGACGTGCACGGTGTCGGTGATCTCGTCGACGGTGGTGCGCTCGTACCCCTGGGAGACGAAGAGCAGCAGGGCGGTGCGCAGCAGAGCGTCCCGGGTGCGCCGCTTCTTGCGCTCGCGCAGTCCCGCCGCCACCGGTGCGGCCGGTGCCGTCCGCTCGTCGGTCCTCACCGCGGGGGCTCCCTTCTGACGCCGGGTGGGCGGTCAGGCTACCGGTGACCTCCCCGCAGGCGGCCGTCCCGTTGGGCCGTTGGTGAAGGGACGGCAACCCGTTCGGGGACAGCCCCCGGGCCGGGCGGCCGGGCCGGAAGCGCCCGGAAGCAGGCCCGCCGGAGCCCGGCGGACGGGTCAACTCCGTACGTACGAGGGCGCGGCCGGAGGGTTCCGGGAGGGCTGTCGCCTATCAGGGTGGACCCGGCCGCGACCCCTTCCGCCCGCCCTTATGCGCAGGTCAGCGTGGTGTCAGCGGAGCCCCGGAAACGGTCCGGGGGCCGCCCGTCCACAAGGAGTTGACCCGTCATGCGTACGTGGAGCACCACTTTCGCCGCCTTCGCCCTGGCCCTGACCGCCCTCATCCCGAGCACGGCCGGCTCCGCCCACGCCGCGGGCCAGGCGGCCCTCGGGGCATGCGCCACGGGCCAGCTGTGCCTATGGGCGAAACCGGAGTTCAAGGGCACCCGGCACACCCATGAACTGAGCACGCTGGAGATCAACAGCTGCACCGCGCTGCCCCCCGGAACCAGCGCGCAGTCGATCGCCAACCGCACCGGGCGCCCGGTGACGACCTACCAGTCGGCCGTGTGCGCGGAGACCGGCGAGTTCCAGACCTATCCCGGCGACGGGGTCTGGCTGCCCCAGTCCCCCTACCAGGTAAGGGCGTTCAAGGTGTGGGAGAACTAGCCCGGTCCGGCTGCCCCGCCACCGCCTCGCACGGCGGGGCAGCCGGACCGCGCGGCGCCGGGGCCGCCGGCCGCCCGGCCTGCGGGCCGCCCAGCCGGGACACCTCGGCGCGCAGCGCCCGCACCTCCGCGTGGAGCTCCTCGATCGCCGCCAGCTGGAGCCGCTCCGCCCGGTCGTCCCGCTCGAAGCGGGCGATGAACCACGCGGCGATGTTCGCCGTCACCACACCGAGCAGGGCGATCCCGGACAGCATCAGCCCGACGGCCAGCACCCGGCCGAGCCCGGTGGTGGGGGAGTGGTCCCCGTACCCGACCGTCGTCATGGTGGTGAAGGACCACCACACCGCGTCGCCCAGGTTCCGGATGTTCCCCTCCGGGGCGTCCCGCTCCACGCTCAGCACCGCCAGGGAGCCGAACATCAGCAGCCCCACGACGGCCCCGGCCACATAGGTCGTCAGCCGGATCTGCGGAGCCATCCGGGCCCGCCGGCCCACCAGCAGCAGCGTCGACACCAGCCGCAGCAGCCGCAGCGGCTGCACCAGCGGCAGCAGCACGGCGCACAGGTCCAGCCAGTGCGTCCGTACGAAGTGCCGGCGGTCGGCCGTGATGCCGAGGCGCACCAGGTAGTCGACGGCGAAGGCCGCCCACACCACCCACTCCGCGTGGGTGCACGCCCGGTGCACCCACGGGCGCGCGTCGGGCACCACGATCGGCACGGCGTACGCGACGGCGAAGCACACGGCGAGCACCAGCAGGGGAGCCTGCGTACGGCGCTCCCAGCGGGCCTGGAGGGAGGGTTCCTTCATGCGGAGCATCGTAAGGAACGCGTAAAACGCAGGTGCCCCCGGCTCTGCCGGAGGCACCTGCGCTCACACCTGGACGGGGCCGGACCCGCGGGCCGCCCTCATCCGCTCCGCCGGGCGGCGGTTACGCGTCGCCGCCCGCCGCGCCCGGGTCCGCCGCCGTGACGTCCAGCAGCTGGTAGCGGTCCACGGCCTGCTTCAGCACCGAGCGGTCCACCTGGCCCGTCTTGGCCAGCTCGGTCAGCGTCGCCAGGACCACCGACTGCGCGTCGATGTGGAAGAAGCGGCGGGCCGCACCACGGGTGTCCGCGAAGCCGAAACCGTCCGCGCCCAGCGAGGTGTACGGGCCGGGCACCCAGCGCGAGATCTGGTCCGGCACCGCCCGCATCCAGTCGGAGACCGCCACGAAGGGACCCTCGGCGCCCGACAGCTTGCGCGTCACGTACGGGACGCGCTGCTCCTCCTCCGGGTGCAGCAGGTTGTGCTCCTCCACCTCCACGGCCTCGCGGCGCAGCTCGTTCCAGGAGGTCGCCGACCAGACGTCCGCGCGCACGTTCCAGTCCGCCGCGAGGATCCGCTGCGCCTCCAGCGCCCACGGCACCCCCACGCCCGAGGCCAGGATCTGCGCCCCGATGGTGCCCGACGTGCCCGCCGACACCCGGTGGATGCCCCTGAGGATCCCGTCCACGTCCACGTCCGCCGGCTCGGCCGGGTGCTGGATGGGCTCGTTGTAGACGGTCAGGTAGTAGAAGACGTCCTCCGCGTCGGGCCCGTACATGCGCCGCAGACCGTCCCTGACGATGTGCGCGATCTCGTAGCCGTACGCCGGGTCGTACGCCACGCAGCCCGGGTTCGTCGACGCCAGCAGCTGCGAGTGGCCGTCGGCGTGCTGGAGCCCCTCACCCGTCAGGGTGGTCCGGCCGGCGGTCGCACCCAGCACGAAACCGCGCGCCAGCTGGTCGGCCATCTGCCAGAACTGGTCACCGGTGCGCTGGAAGCCGAACATCGAGTAGAAGACGTAGACCGGGATCAGCGGCTCGCCGTGCGTGGCGTACGCCGAACCCGCCGCGATCAGCGAGGCCGTGCAGCCCGCCTCCGAGATGCCGTCGTGCAGCATCTGGCCCGTCGGCGACTCCTTGTACGCGAGCAGCAGCTCGCGGTCGACCGCCTCGTACTGCTGCCCCAGCGGGTTGTAGATCTTGGCGCTCGGGAAGAACGCGTCCATGCCGAAGGTGCGGTACTCGTCGGGCGCGATCAGCACGAAGCGCTTGCCGATCTCCTTGTCCCGCATCAGGTCCTTCAGGATGCGGACGAAGGCCATCGTGGTGGCGATCGACTGCTGCCCCGAACCCTTCTTGGCGGCCGCGTACGCCGCGTCGCCCGGCAGCTCCAGCGGCTTGGCCCGCACCACACGGGTCGGCACGTAGCCGCCCAGCGAGCTGCGCTGGTCGTGCATGTACTGGATCTCGGGCGAGTTGCGGCCCGGGTGGTAGTACGGCGGCGCGCCGCCCTCCAGCTGCTGGTCCGTGATCGGGATGTGCAGGCGGTCGCGGAAGCGCTTGAGGTCGTCGACCGTCAGCTTCTTCATCTGGTGCGTCGCGTTGCGGCCCTCGAAGTTCGGGCCCAGCGTCCAGCCCTTGACCGTCTGGGCCAGGATCACCGTCGGCTGGCCCTTGTGGGCCTTGGCCGCCGCGTATGCCGCGTACACCTTCTTGTGGTCGTGCCCGCCGCGGCCCAGGTGCTGGATCTGGTAGTCGGTCATGTTCTCGACCATCGCGCGCAGCCGCTGGTCGTCCCCGAAGAAGTGGTCGCGGATGTACGCGCCCGATTCGGTGGCGTACGTCTGGAACTGCCCGTCGGGCGTGGTGTTCATCTTGTTGACCAGGATGCCGTCGCGGTCCTGGGCCAGCAGCGGGTCCCAGGAGCGGTCCCAGATCAGCTTGATGACGTTCCAGCCGGCGCCGCGGAACTGCGACTCCAGCTCCTGGATGATCTTGCCGTTGCCGCGCACCGGGCCGTCGAGGCGCTGCAGGTTGCAGTTCACGACGAAGGTCAGGTTGTCCAGGCCCTCGCGGGCGGCGATCGACAGCTGGCCGAGCGACTCCGGCTCGTCCATCTCGCCGTCGCCGAGATACGCCCAAACGTGGGACTTGGAGGTGTCCGCGATCCCGCGCGCCTCCATGTACCGGTTCATCCGGGCCTGGTAGATCGCACCGAGCGGGCCCAGGCCCATCGAGACGGTCGGGAACTCCCAGAAGTCCGGCATCAGCCGCGGGTGCGGGTAGCTCGAAAGGCCGTACGGCGCCTTCGACTTCTCCTGCCGGAACGCGTCGAGCTGCTGCTCGGAGAGCCGGTCCAGGAGGTAGGCGCGCGCGTAGATGCCGGGAGAGGCGTGGCCCTGGAAGAAGATCTGGTCGCCGCCGTCACCCTCGTCCTTACCCCGGAAGAAGTGGTTGAAGCCCACGTCGTAGAGGGAGGCGGAGGAGGCGAAGGTCGCGATGTGGCCGCCGACTCCGATGCCCGGCCGCTGGGCGCGCGAGACCATCACGGCCGCGTTCCACCGGGTGGCGTTGAGGACCTTGCGCTCGATCTCCTCGTTGCCGGGGAAGAACGGCTCGTCCTTGGTGGCGATCGTGTTGACGTAGTCCGTGCTGCGCATCTCGGGCACGGCCACGCGCTTCTCGCGGGCCCGCTCGATCAGCCGCAGCATCAGGTAACGGGCACGCTCACGGCCCCGCTCGTCGACCGCCGCGTCCAGGGAGTCGAGCCACTCCTGCGTCTCCTCCGGATCGAAGTCCGGGACCTGACTGGGCAGGCCGCCAATGATGATCGGATTGCGATCGGATGCGGAAACCACGCTGTTCCTTCGCTGTCGGGGGAGTCGTGCCTTGGGTTCGCCGCCTCCCATGGTCTTACGCTCGGCCGAAATCGTCATCTTTACCGCTGGGTAATCCCTGGAGACGGCAGGAAGTCCGGGATGGGCGATCCGAAGGCGGCCCGGCCAAACCGCAACCTTACGCCCAAGCCGGTCACACACGGTCAACGAACTCGTAAGGACGTTCGTCCCTCAAACAGGTAGGAAAGTCCCAAGGCGTCGCCGATGATGCCGAAAGAAACCGCAATGGTGTGGGATGAATCACCAGAGCCCCGAACGGGGAGGCTGAAAGTTGCGGCGAGACGGCCGCAATCGTCACCGTTTCGACGGTCTCGGCGGCCGGGTACTTGCGCGATCCGCCGCGCCCGTGTGGACTACGTCCAATGCTGCGCGTACGCGCGCCGCCAGAAGACATTCACCGAACATGAGCAGGAGGCACCCCGTGAGCGCGACCGCGGACCACGCGGAGAACCTGGCCGCCCGGCTGGGTTTCCAGTCCGAACAGGTGGTCCAGGAGATCGGCTACGACGACGACGTCGATCAGGAATTCCGTGATGTCGTTGATGAGCTCGTCGGCGACCTCGTCGACGAGGACTACGACGACGTCGCGGACGCCGTGTTGCTGTGGTTCCGCGAGGACGACGGCGATCTGGCGGACGCACTGGTCGATGCCACCGAGCTGATCGAGGACGGCGCACTGATCCTGCTGCTGACCCCCAAGACGGGCCGCCCCGGCTACGTCGAGGCCAGCGACATCAAGGAAGCCGCGGAAACCGCCGGCCTCTCGCTGGCCAAGGGTCTTCCCGTGGGCAAGGAGTGGGCCGCCACCAAGCTGGTGACGCCCAAGACGGCCGTCAAGTCCAAGCGCTAAGCCGCGCGCCCTCCGCTCCAGAGCGGACACTTTTCGCACCCCGTCGACCCCGGTCGGCGGGGTGTGTGCGTTCCCGGCCGTGCCCGGCCTAGGCTGTGCCTCACCCGAACGGCCCACTGCGGGCGATCCAGGAATGCGGGAACGAAGGGATGCGAGAGATGGCGATCGAGGTCGGCGACAAGGCCCCGGACTTCGAGCTCAAGGACAACCACGGCGCCACCGTGCGGCTCTCCGACTTCCGGGGGGAGAAGGCCGTGGTGCTGCTCTTCTACCCGTTCGCCTTCACCGGCGTCTGCACCGGCGAGCTGTGCGAGCTGCGCGACCAGCTGCCGCGCTTCCAGAACGACGAGGTCCAGCTCCTCGCCGTCTCCAACGACTCCGTGCCGACCCTGCGGGTCTTCGGGGAGCAGGAGAACCTGGACTACCCGCTGCTGTCGGACTTCTGGCCGCACGGCCGGACCTCGCGCGACTACGGGGTCTTCGACGAGGGCAAGGGCTGCGCGGTCCGCGGCACCTTCATCATCGACAAGGACGGCGTCGTGCGCTGGACTGTCGTCAACGGACTGCCCGACGCGCGTGACCTGAACGAGTACATCAAGGCGCTCGACAGCCTCTGAGGCCCGCCTCGGGGGAGCACCCGGGGAGAGCCCCGAAGGAGCTCCCCGCGCTCTTCGCCGCAGTTCCGCGCGAAAACCGTTTACAGGCGGGAACCCGTCACTAGGATCGAAACGTTGATCCGGTAGCTTCCCCGGCCACGGCCGGGAGGGCCCACCGCACGACGGGGCACCGCCCCACACACAGAACCCAATGGAGGACCCGTGGGAGTCAGCCTCAGCAAGGGCGGCAACGTCTCGCTGACCAAGGCCGCGCCTAACCTGACGGCGGTCATCGTCGGTCTGGGCTGGGACGCTCGCACCACCACCGGTGTCGACTTCGACCTCGACGCCAGCGCGATCCTGACCAACGACCAGGGCAAGGTCGCCAGCGACGCGAACTTCGTCTTCTTCAACAACCTGAAGAGCCCCGACGGCTCGGTCGAGCACACCGGTGACAACACCACCGGTGAGGGCGAGGGCGACGACGAGGCGATCAAGGTGAACCTCGCCGGCGTGCCGGCCGATGTAGCCAAGATCGTCTTCCCGGTCTCGATCTACGAGGCCGAGAGCCGCCAGCAGAGCTTCGGCCAGGTCCGCAACGCGTACATCCGCGTGGTGAACCAGGCGGACAACACCGAGCTCGCCCGCTACGACCTCTCCGAGGACGCCTCGACCGAGACCGCCATGGTCTTCGGCGAGCTGTACCGCAACGGCGCGGAGTGGAAGTTCCGCGCCATCGGCCAGGGCTACGCCTCGGGCCTGCGCGGCATCGCGCAGGACTTCGGCGTCAACGTCTGAGCCCAGAGCAGTTCATCCGTCCGGCGCCGTGCACTGTGTGTACGGCGCCGGACCGGCTTTGCGGCCCCCCGGGCCGGCCCCGCGGCCGGCCCGGGGCCGCGTCCCACGGCACACCGCACGCGGGCACCGCACGGCCACACCGCACACGGCCACGCCGCAACACCGCACACGGCCACACCGCACGCAGCCACACCGTCACGCAGGCACACCGTCGTCCGGGGAGGACCACAACATGGGCGTCACACTCGCCAAGGGGGGCAATGTCTCCCTCTCCAAGGCCGCACCGAACCTGACCAGGGTTCTCATCGGCCTCGGCTGGGACGCGCGCTCGACCACGGGCGCGGACTTCGACCTCGACGCCAGCGCGCTGCTGTGCAACAGCGGCCGGGTGCTGGGGGACGAGTACTTCGTCTTCTACAACAACCTGAAGAGCCCCGAGGGCTCCGTCGAACACACCGGGGACAATCTCACCGGCGAGGGTGACGGCGACGACGAGTCGATCATCATCGACCTCAGCAAGGTGCCGGAGCGCGTCGACAAGATCGTCTTTCCGGTCTCGATCCACGAGGCCGACAGCCGCCGGCAGAGCTTCGGCCAGGTCAGCAACGCCTTCATCCGCGTGGTGAACCAGGCGGACGGCCAGGAACTGGCCCGCTACGACCTCTCCGAGGACGCCTCCAGCGAGACCGCGATGATCTTCGGCGAGGTCTACCGGTACGGAGGTGAATGGAAGTTCCGTGCAGTGGGGCAGGGGTACGCGTCGGGCCTGAGGGGCATCGCTCTAGACTTCGGGGTCAACGTTTCGTAAAGCCGCAACAAGACGCATGGGGTGCCAGGTGCCAGTGGTTCTGAAAACCTTCGGCTGGTCGTTCGCCATCACGGCGCTCGGCCTCGCCTTTGCCGCGTGGCAGTGGGGGTGGGAGGCGTTCGGGATCGTACTGATCCTGTCGATCCTCGAGATCTCGCTGTCCTTCGACAACGCGGTCGTCAATGCCGGAATCCTGAAGAAGATGAACGCCTTCTGGCAGAAGATCTTCCTCACCATCGGCATTCTGATCGCCGTGTTCGGTATGCGGCTGGTCTTCCCGGTGGCGATCGTCGCCATCAGTGCCAAGGTCGGCCCCATTGAGGCCATCCAGCTGGCGCTGGACCACCCCGAGCAGTACGAGGCTCTGGTCACCGACGCCCACCCGGCCATCGCGGCCTTCGGCGGCATGTTCCTCCTGATGATCTTCCTCGACTTCATCTTCGAGGAGCGGGAGCACAAGTGGCTCGCCTGGCTCGAGCGTCCGCTGGCCAAGCTCGGCAAGGTCGACATGCTGTCGGTCTGCATCGCCCTGATCGCGCTGCTCGTCTCGGCGATGACCTTCGCCGTCAACGCCCACACCAGCACCGGCCACGCGGACAAGTCCGCCACCGTGCTGCTCGCCGGCGTCGCCGGCCTGATCACGTACCTCATCGTCGGCGGCCTGTCCTCGTACTTCGAGGACAAGCTGGAGGAGGAAGAGGAGCGCGAGCACGAGGAGGAGGAGAAGGCCAAGGCCGCGGGCAAGCCCGTATCCGCCGTCGGCCTGGCCGGCAAGGCCGCGTTCTTCCTCTTCCTCTACCTGGAAGTCCTCGACGCCTCCTTCTCCTTCGACGGGGTCATCGGCGCCTTCGCCATTACCAACCACATCTTCTGGATGGCGCTCGGCCTCGGCATCGGCGCCATGTACGTCCGTTCGCTCACGGTCTACCTGGTCCGCCAGGGCACCCTGGACGACTACGTGTACCTGGAGCACGGCGCGCACTACGCGATCGGCGCGCTCGCGGTCATCCTCCTGGTCACCATCCAGCACGAGATCAGCGAGATCATCACCGGCCTCATCGGCGTGGTGCTGATCGCCGCCTCCTTCTGGTCCTCGGTGCGCCGCAACAAGCGCGTGGAACTGGAGGGTTCCGCCGCCGAGGCATGACGGCGGCGGTAATGCGGAACGCTCCATGGCGGGGCGGCCCGCCGGGTCCACGGACCCGGCGGGCCGCCCCGCTTCCGTAGGCATGCAGGGGTACAGGGGGGTAGGGGAATGGGCTTCTTCGACGGGATCTTGGGCAGCCGCGCCGTGCAGTTCCAGTCGGGCAGCGCCTCGTCGAACGCGATCGAGCTGACCAAACGGCATCCGACGGTGTCACTCACCAAACAGGGGGCGGTCCACGGCAATCTGCGCGTCAACCTGTCCTGGCGCATGCGCACCTCCGACATAGGCGGCAGCAGCCACGGCCAGAGCGGCCGGCTCCTGCGCCACCCGTTCAAGCTGTTCAAGCCCGACATGGTGCAGGCGCACACCCAAGGCATGGTCAACGTCGACCTCGACATGGGCTGCCTGTACGAGCTGGCCGACGGCACCCGGGGCGCGGTCCAGCCGCTCGGCAACCTGCTGGGCGACATCAACGACCCGCCGTTCGTGAAGCTCAGCGGCGACGACCGGTTCGGCTCGGCGTCCGGGGAGACCCTCTACATCAACCTCGACCACGCCGAAGAGATCAAGCGGCTCCTGGTCTTCGTCTACATCTACGACCAGACCCCGGCCTTCGACCGCACCCACGCCATGGTCACGCTGTTCCCGGTCACCGGTCCGCGCATCGAGATCCCCCTGGAGGAACGGCACCCGCAGGCCCGCTCCTGCGCGGTGGTCTCCCTGGAGCACGTCAAGGGCGAGCTCACCGTCCGGCGCGAGGTGAAGTTCGTGTACGGGTTCCAGGCCGAGCTGGACCGGCTGTACGGCTGGGGGCTCCAGTGGGGGCGGGGCTACAAGAGCACCAAGGCCTGAGCCTGACCGGAGCCCCGCGCGGGGGCGCCGCCGGGGCCGTCAGCGGCGTCGGCGCCGTCAGCGCCGTCAGCGGCGGATGAACTGCGGGCCCTGCACCGGCAGCCGGAAGGACGGGTCGGCGCCCGGACCCGGCAGCGGGGCCGGGGACACCGGCTGCGGGTAGCCGTAGGCGGGCGGGACGGACGGCGGAGCCTGGGTGGGCGGGGCCATGGCGGCCGTCTGGTCGGCGGTGGGTCCGGCCGCCGGGCTCCCGGCCGCCGGGCTGTCCGCGGCCTCGGGGGCGTTCTCGTCGACCGAGATCCCGTGGTCGGTGGCCAGCCCCACCAGCCCGTCGGAGTAGCCCTCGCCCAGCGCGCGGAACTTCCACCCCTCGCCCCGGCGGTACAGCTCGCCGCAGATCAGAGCCGTCTCGGCGCCGGTCTCGGGCCGGACGTCGAAGTAGGCCAGCGGTTCGGAGCCGCCGCTCGCGGTGGCGTCGTACAGGAGGATCCGCAGGTCGCGGACCCGCTCGAAGGGGACGTCCTCGGCGGAGGCGACCACCAGGATCCGGTCCACGGCCGGGGTGACCGTCCGCAGGTCCGCCTGGACCGCGTCGGTGACCGCCTCGCCGAGCTGCTTCTTGCCCAGCCGCCAGACCGCCCCCGAGGGGTGCCGGGGCTGGTTGTAGAAGACGAAGTCCTCGTCCGAACGCACCCGGCCGTCGGAGCCCACGAGCAGCGCGGAGGCGTCCACGTCGGGCACCTCGGGGCCGGTGGTCCAGCGCAGCACCGCCCGGACCGCTGCGGCGGCCACCGGGATGTTCGAGCCCTTCTGCATCGCGTGCGTCATGCCCGTCATCCTGCCCTCCCCGGGTGGAGCGGGACAATGCGGCCCCCCGTAGGGCCTTGTATCGAACGCGAGAGCTGGGCATGGTGCAAGAGGGTTACCTGAACTTCATGTGCTTGAGGAACTCTTGACTCACGTTCGTACGTACTATTACCGGCCACGCCAGTTGGGCCGCCGAGGCAGTACGGGGGAAGCACATGCGTCACTTTGGGCACATCTCGCCCACCGTCCGTAAGGACCTCTTCCACCAGGAACCGGCGGAATTCACCGGAGCCTCGCCCGCCCGCACCCTCGCCGCAGCCCTCGGAGCCACCCTCTACAGCCCCGCCACCCGCCCCCAGCTCGCCCGGGACATCCGCAAGCAGGCCGGCCGCGGAGTCGTCTCCATGGTCCTCTGCCTGGAGGATTCCATCAGCGACGGCGACGTCGCCGGAGCCGAGGAGAACCTCGTCCGGCAGTTCGCCGAACTCGACACCGACGACACCGAGCTCCCGCTCCTGTTCATCCGCGTCCGCACCCCCGAGCAGATCCCCGACCTGGTGCGCCGCCTCGGCGCCGCCGCGCACCTACTGTCCGGATTCGTACTTCCCAAATTCGACGAGAGCAGTGGCAACGCCTTCCTCGACGCCGTGGCCCAGGCCGAGGCCGCCGGCGGCCACTCCCGGCTGTATGCCATGCCCGTCCTGGAGACCCCTGGCCTGCTCCACCTCGAAACGCGCGTCGAGACGCTCGCCGGGATCTCCCGCACCGTCAACAGCCACCGCGAGCGGGTCCTGGCCCTGCGGCTCGGCGTCACCGACTTCTGCTCGGCCTACGGGCTGCGCCGCACCCCCGACATGACCGCCTACGACGTCCAGATCGTGGCCGGCGTGATCGCCGACGTGGTCAACGTCCTCAGCCGCGCCGACGGCACCGGCTTCACCGTCACCGGACCCGTCTGGGAGTACTTCCGCAGCCAGCAGCGCCTCTTCAAGCCCCAGCTGCGCCGCAGCCCCTTCCTCGAGGAAGGGGTGGAGGAACTGCGCACCGCCCTGATCGAACACGACCTGGACGGGCTGCTGCGCGAGATAGAACTCGACCGGGCCAACGGGCTGCTCGGCAAGACCTGCATCCACCCCGCCCACGTCACGCCCGTCCACGCACTGTCCGTGGTCTCCCACGAGGAGTACTGCGACGCCGAGGACATCCTGCGCCCCGAGCGCGGCGGTGGTGGAGTGATGAGGTCTGCTTATACGAACAAGATGAACGAGGTGAAGCCGCACCGGGCCTGGGCCGAGCGCACCATGCAGCGCGCCGAGGTCTTCGGTGTGGCGAAGGAGGAGGTCGGCTTCGTCGACCTGCTCACGGCCGGACTCCAGGTGTGAACCACCCGGTGACGGCGTCGACGACGAGGAAGGGCAAGACGATAGAAGCGGTGTGGTCGGGAACCTGGGTCGCGGACCGGCTGGGCGTCAGCCTGCAGGAGGCCGGCACGCCGGGCTCGCCGCGGCTCGCCGAGCTGCTCGGGCTGGCGCTGCGGCGCAACCCCAAGCGGGCCCACCTGCTGGTCTCGCAGGTGCTGGGCAAGCACGTCCCGCAGTCCCCGGCGACCGTCTACGCCGCCGGGTACGGGCTCGGCGAGCGGGTCCGGGCGCTGCTCGGCGCGGACGGCGCCGCCGGCGCGGTCGTCCTCGGCTACGCGGAGACGGCCACCGGGCTCGGCCACTGCGTCGCCGACGGCCTGGGCACCGCCCCCTACCTGCACTCCACCCGCCGGCCCGTCCCGGGCGTACGGCCCGCGGGCGGCTTCGAGGAGGCGCACTCGCACGCCACCTCGCACCTGCTGCTGCCGCAGGACCCCGAGCTGCTCGCGGGCAGCGGGCCGCTGGTCCTCGTCGACGACGAGTTCTCCACCGGCAACACGGTCCTCAACACCATCCGCGACCTGCACGCCCGCCACCCGCGCGCGCACTACGTGGTCGTCGCCCTCGTCGACATGCGCTCCCCGGCCGACCGCGACCGCCTCACCGCCTTCGCCGCCGAGATCGGCGCCCGCGTCGACCTCATAGCCCTGGCCTCGGGCACGGTCACCCTCCCGGAGGGAGTCCTGGCCAAGGGCCAGGCCCTGGTGGCGGAGCACGAGGCCCGGGCCGCCGCCGAGGGCGGCCGGCCCCAGCCCCGCCCCGGGTCCGGCGCAGCCCCCGCAGACGGCCCGCGGCCGGTCACGCGCGTCGACCTGAACTGGCCCGGCGATGTCCCCGACGGCGGCCGCCACGGCTTCACCCCCGCCCACCGCGCGGCCCTGGACAAGGCCCTGCCCGACATGGCCGCCCGGCTCGGCGCGGCGCTCGGCGACGACCCCGGCCGCGTGCTCGTCCTCGGCAGCGAAGAGCTGATGTACGCCCCCCTGCGCCTCGCCAAGGCCCTGGAGGAGGCGGGCGCGGCCCGCGAGGTCCGCTTCTCCACCACCACCCGCTCGCCCGTCCTCGCCGTGGACGACCCCGGCTACGCCATCCGCACCCGCCTGGTCTTCCCCGCCCACGACGCTCCGGCCGACGGCCCCGGCGACCGCTACGCCTACAACGTGGCCGGCGCCGGCTTCGACGCGGTCGTCGCCGTCGTCGACTCGGCCGGTGACACCCCCGCACTGCGCACCGGACTGCTCGCGAGCCTCGCCCCGCACACCGGCCGGGTCCTGCTGGCCGCCGTACCGTCCTACGTACCCGACCGGCAGGAGCACGAGCCGATCATGACCGAGCCGACCACGGGCGAGCCCCTGCGCGAGCCCGCCCGCGATCCCCTGCGCGAGCCGTTGCGCGGCCCCGACTTCTCCTCGTACGCCGCCGAGGACGTCGGCTGGCTGCTCCAGGACCTCTCCGACGTCGAGCTCGAAGCCCCGACCGAGGAGCGCGAGGAGGCGATCCAGGCGGGCGGCGCGCACTACGCCGAATCCCTGCCCGTCGAGTACCAGCCGTCCCCGCAGTACCAGGAGCTGTACCAGAGCGCGCTGACCGACTCGGCCGCCCGCATCGCCCGCGCCGTCGGCACCGTCACCGAGACCGTCCTCGCCGAGCGCTCGCCGTCCCCGGTGCTGGTCTCCCTGGCCCGCGCCGGCACCCCCGTCGGCGTCCTGATGCGCCGCTGGGCCCGCGCCCGGCACGGCCTGGACCTGCCGCACTACGCCGTCTCCATCGTGCGCGGCCGCGGCATCGACGCCAACGCCGTGCGCTGGCTGGCCGCCCGGCACGACCCGGCCGACGTCGTCTTCGTCGACGGCTGGACGGGCAAGGGCGCCATCACGCGGGAACTGACGGCCGCCCTCGCCGCATACCCCGGCTTCAACCCGGAGATCGTGGTCCTCGCCGACCCCGGCTCCTGCGTGCGGACGTACGGCACCCGCGAGGACTTCCTGATCCCCTCCGCCTGCCTCAACTCCACCGTGTCCGGCCTCATATCGCGTACCGTCCTGCGGTCCGACCTGGTCGGCCCGGAAGACTTCCACGGCGCGAAGTTCTACCGCGAACTCGCCGGAGCGGACGTCTCCACCGCGTTCGTCGACACGGTCGCCGCCCACTTCGACGAGGTCGCCGACGCCGTCGTCGAGGAGGTCAAGGAACTCCTCGCCACCGACCGCACCCCCACCTGGGAGGGCTGGGCGGCCGTCGAGCGGATCAGCGAGGAGTACGGCATCCACGACGTGAACCTGGTCAAGCCCGGAGTCGGCGAGACCACCCGGGTGCTGCTGCGCCGGGTGCCGTGGAAGATCCTCGCCCAGCGCGGCGCGGGCGCCGACCTGGACCACGTACGGCTGCTCGCCGAGCAGCGCGGGGTCCCGGTGGAGGAGGTCGACGGCCTGCCCTACACCTGCGTCGGCCTCATCCACCCCCGATTCACACGCGGCGCCACCGGCGCCGACGGAAAGGCCGTGGCCTCGAAGTGACTGTCCTGGTAGCCAGTGATCTCGACCGTACGCTCATCTACTCGGCGGCCGCCCTCGGCCTGACCATGCCCGACCCGGTGGCCCCCCGGCTGCTGTGCGTCGAGGTCCACGAGAGCAAGCCGCTGTCCTACATGACCGAGACGGCGGCCGGACTGCTGGCGGAACTGACGGCCGACCCGACGGTCGTCTTCGTCCCGACCACCACGCGCACCCGCAAGCAGTACCAGCGCATCCGCTTCCCCGGCCGCCCCGCCCAGTACGCGATCTGCGCAAACGGCGGCCAGCTGCTCGTCGACGGGGTGCCCGACCGGGACTGGCGGCGGCAGGTCGCGGCCCGCCTGGCACTGGAGTGCGCCCCCCTGGAGGAGGTCCACGCCCACCTGCTGGCGACGGCCGACCCGGCGTGGCTGCGCAAGGCGCGGGTGGCGGAGGAACTGTTCGCCTACCTCGTCGTGGAACGCGCGCTCGTCTCCGACGAATGGCTCAAGGCGCTGGCGCAGTGGGCCGAGCCGCGCGGCTGGACGGTGTCCCTCCAGGGCCGCAAGATCTACGCCGTGCCGCGCCCGCTGACCAAGAGCGCGGCGATGCACGAGGTGGCCCGCCGTACCGGCGCCACCACGACCCTGGCCGCCGGCGACTCCCTCCTGGACGCCGACCTGCTGCTCGCGGCGGACGCGGCGTGGCGACCGGGCCACGGCGAACTCGCCGACGCCCAGTGGCACGCCCCCAACGTGACCGCCCTGGCCACGGCGGGCGTGCTGGCGGGCGAGGAAATCCTCCGCGCATTCGGCCGAGCGGCCGGACGGGCGGCCGGAGCGTTGCGAGACTGACCGCATGACCAAGGGCAACAGCACCAAGATCACCGATGAGCTGTACCGGTACATGCTCGCCCACAACCCCCCGCTGGACGCGGTCCAGCGGGGGCTGGTGGAGACGACCTACGCCAAGTTCCCCGACGTCGCCGGAATGCAGTCGGCCGAGGAGCAGGGGCCGCTGCTGGCCTTCCTCGTCCGGCTGACGGGCGCCCGCCACATCGTGGAGGTCGGCACGTTCACCGGCTTCTCGTCCCTGTCGATGGCCCAGGCGCTGCCCGCCGGCGGCCGCCTCATCGCCTGCGACGTCTCCGAGGAGTGGACGGCGTACGGCAGGGAGGCCTGGGAGGCGGCGGGCGTCGCCGACCGCATCGAACTGCGGATCGCGCCGGCCCTGGACACCCTGCGCGCCATGCCGGAGGAACCGCACATCGACATGGCGTACGTGGACGCCGACAAGGAGAGCCAGATCGCCTACTGGGAGGAGCTGGTGCCGAGGCTGCGGCCGGGCGGCCTGATCGTCACGGACAACACGCTCTTCCACGGCTCGGTCCTCGACGAGGCGGCCACCGGCTCGGCGGCCGGCGTCCGCGCGTTCAACGACCACGTCTCGGCGGACCCCCGCATGGAGTCCGTCATGCTGGCCATCTCGGACGGCCTGACGCTCTCCCGCAAGCGCTGAGGGAGGGCGGACGGCCTAGCCGCAGCCACCTCCGCCGCAGCAGCCCCCGCCGCCCCCGCCGCCCATGGCGCGAGCGGGCGCGGGGGCACCGCCGGCAGTCCCGCCGACCGCGACGGCGGACAGCAGCTTGACGGTGTCGGCGTGACCTGCGGGACAGTCGGCGGGAGCCGAGGACTCGGCCATCGGCCGGCTCAGCTCGAAGGTGTCGTCGCAGGTCCGGCAGCGGTACTCGTATCGAGGCATGCGGCCAAGGCTATGCCGCCATGGCCGCGAGGGCTACGGGCGACCCGGCGCGGGCCGCCGGTACGCGCCGTACGCCCTGTCCTCCCGGGCGGCCTGCTCCGGATGGCGGGCCCGCCAGTACGGATTGTCGTGCGGCAGCGCGCTGCCCACCCGCCCGTACATCCCGAACCACATCAGCATCACGCCGACGACGAAGCTGAACAGCACGTTGGGAATCTTGAAGGCCAGGAAGTTCAGCTCGGTGTCGAGCAGCGCGAGATTCACGAACCCGCTGGCGATGAACAGCAGGCCCAGCACGATGTTCAGGGTGGAGGCGAACGTTCCGCCGATCACCATCCCGATGCACAGCAACGCCCCGATGCAGATCGACAGCACGCTCAGCGCCCCGTTCGTGTTCAGCGCCAGCACCGTGTCCCCGCCGGTGTCGAAGAACCCGATCCGGTCGACGAGCCCCAGGATGCCGAACACGACCAGCAGCAGCCCGGTCAGACCGGCCCCGACCCGGTAGACCTTGCTCAGCTTGTGATCGGCCGGCAGATGCTCGTCGAGGCGGGCGTTGACGGGGTGCATCACGCGCCGCAGCAACCCGTCCGGGGCCGCTGGCTCGTGGGACGGCGGGTAGGGCTCGTGCGGCACGTACGGCGCATAGGACTCATGGGGCTCGGTGCACCCGTAGAGCGCGTGGGGCGCATAGGACTCGTGCGGCGCGGAGTGTTCACCGGGCCTGCGGGAAGCGTGGGTAGCCATACCACCCTCCTCTGCTCCGAAAGGGCGCCCCTCCAGCATCCGCCGACACCCGACCAGAGACAACCCGGGCCTGGGGGCGGCGGGGGTGGGCTGGGGCGGGGCGGGGCTCTGGTCTGGCGGCGCGGGGCCTGCGAGGCCCGGCCTGGGGGCCGGGCCCGAGGCCTGACCTGGCGATGCCGGGCCGGAGGCGCGGCCCTGGCGGGGCCGGGCGCGAGGCCCGGCGGGAGGCCGATCTGGCGGCACCCGGCCCACGCCCCCCGGCCCACGCCCCCCGGCCCACGCCCCCCGGCGCCCGCCCTCCGGGGTGCATCTCATCTCGGACTCACCTCGGACGTGACTCAGACTCACCTCAGACATGACGCAGACTTGGCGCACTCCGCCGGGGAGGGCGGATCCGGATCCAACCGGCTCAGCCCTGGCCGCGCTCCGCCCGGATCCCGCTCACCACGCGGTGGACGGCCTCCCGTACGTCCTGCATCTCCAGCAGGAACGCCCAGTAGTCCGGATGCCGGCCCTCCAGCGCGGCCAGCGCCCGGTCCACCCGCGCCACCGCATCGTCCAGCGGCCGAGCGTGCCGAGGATCGGGCACGCTGCGGCCCGCCATCGCCAGCCGCTGCGCGTCCCGGATCGCGAACCGCGTCTTGTCCACCTCGGCCCGCGGATTGCGCGCCACGTCCTCCAGCCGCGTCAGCCGGTCCTGCGCCGCCGACACCGCCTCGTCCGTGGCCTCCAGCGCATCCCGTACCGCGTCGATCAGCACGCCCACATCGGCCCACCGCTGCTCGTCCCGGGCACGGGACGCCTCCAGCAGCCGGTCCTCCGCCTGCGCCACGTCCCGTACCGCCTCGTCCGGCACGTGCTGGAGGTCCTGCCAGCACGCAGCGCTGAACCGCCGACGCAATTCGCTGAGCACCGGATCCACCCGGTCCGCCCGGTTGCGCAACGCCTGGGCCCGGGTCCGCAGGCTCACCAGCCGCCGGTCGATCTCCGCGGCCCGCTCCGGCAGCCGCGCCGCCTCCGCCCGCACACCCTCCGCGTCCCGCAGGATCCGGTCGGCACGCTGCACGGTCTCCTGCACCCCGTGCCGGCCCGCACCCTCGTTCATCTTGGTCAGCTCCGGGGCCAGCGCTGCCAGCCGCGCCGCCAGATCGTCGGCCCGCATCCCCTTGGCCCGTACGGCATCCAGCGCATCGCTTGCCGCCAGCAGCGCGGCCTTCGCCCGCTCCCGGGCCGGCGCGACCCGGGCGAGCTGCGTCTCGGCCTTGTCCAGCAGCGGCTGCAACCCCTGCGCGAACTGGTCCAGCTCCCCCTTGACCCGCACCAGCTCCTCGCGCGCCCGGGTCAGCTCCTCCCGCGCCCGCGAGGCGGCCGACGCCTCCAGATCGACCCGGTCCAGGTCGTGCGCGTCCACCGCCTCGATGTACACGTGGCTGACCTGATCGATCCGCTGCCCGAGCGCGGCGAACCCCTCGCTCGCCTGCCGCCCCGCGGGCGACCCGTCCGCAGCGGCAATCGTCTCGATGGAGATCCGCAGATCCCGCTGCGCACTGTCCAGCTCGTAGAACGCCGCGGCGGCGGCATCCTTAGCCGCCTGCGCATCGGCCCGCCGACTCTCGTCCCGCCCACCGAACCACCGTCGGGATGCCGTCGTCACAATCCCTCTCCCGTACCGCGTCCGCAATGCCCCGGACCATTCTCCCCCAAGGGAACGGGTTTGCGTGGGGGGTGTGCCCGCCATGTAGGCTGTCCACTCATCCACGGGTGCGTAGCTCAGGGGTAGAGCGCTGCTCTTACAAAGCAGATGTCGGCGGTTCGAAACCGTCCGCGCCCACCAGCTAGAAGGCCCCTCGCCGATCACGGCGGGGGGTCTTTTGCATGCAGATCTGACATCAACGGGGACGGTCTGGAGCGGCCGCGACGGGTCCTGAGCAGCCGGTCCGTGTGCCCGATCGCCTCGCGCTGAGTGTCCTGCACAACGTGCGCGTAGACGTTCATGGTGACGGCGATCTGAGAGTGCCCGAGGATCTCCATGACCACCCGAGGCGGGACGCCGGCGGCGGTCAGCAGCGTCGCGGTCCCGTGCCGTGCGTCGTGCAGCCGGACAACCCGGATCCCGACGTCCTTGGCCACGCGGGTGAAGGGCCGATAGACGTTCCGCGGCTCGATCGGCCGGCCGGTCCGGGTGGTGAACACGTAGCCGGTCTCCTCCCACTTCCCCCGGCGGCCTCCCTCATGGCGGCCTGCTTCATCCGCTGCCAGCGCAGGGGAGCGACGCAGATCCCGGGCAGGGGGAGAGTCTGCCGGCGGCGGCGCCCCTTGGGGTCATCGTCGTACGCCTCGCCTCGAACATGCTGTCGCTGAGTCCTTACCCGTATCTCCCGCTTGTCCAGGTCGACGTTTTCCCACCGGAGCCCGAGGAGTTCTCCGCGCCGGAGGCTGAGGGCGATGGCGAGCACGAAGGTGGGGTACAGCGGGTCCGTGCGGGCAGCGGCGAGGAGGTCGAGGGGCTCGTCCAGCTCCCACGGCGACAGCTCCCGCGCCTGCACCTTGGGCGGCTCGACGAGCGAAACCACGTTCCAGCTGACGAGCTCTTCCCGGCAGGCGGCGGCAACGGCGGTCCGCAGCACCCGGTGCGACTCCTTGGCGGTTGCCGCGCTGGTCTGCTTCTGCAGCTGCACCAGGGCTCGGCGCACGTCGGCGACGCTCAGCGACTCCAGCCGCTTCTTCCCCAGCAACGGCACCGAATAGAAGACGGACACACCCACCATGCACCCGCGCCGAGCGAATCCACGGCTCGGCCCAACACCACCAGCCCCAGCCCCTGACGCAGGCCCCAGCGGAACTCGCCGAGCCACCAAGAGCCAAACACCGGGATCCCAAGGCCCGGCATCACCAGCCGCTCAAAGACATGCCTCCGGCGGGGGCGCTCCGGCTCCGGGATGACCGGGGCCAGCCGTGCGGGTGCGGGCCGGTTTGTGGTGGGGGTGGGGAGCTGTCATCCCGTCTGCCGTCGACCCAGGCAAGCCGTAGCAGACCAGGCTTCTGAGGCCCAGGTCGTTCGTCCAGTAGGGCGCTCCACCTGGGCCTCGGAAGCCTGCCCCGCTATCACTCCGTTTGGGTCGACGGCAGACGGGATGACAGCCAGGGCCCGCTGTGGCTGACGTCAGCCGCGTCATGCAGCAACCCGGGTCTACCGGTCCCGGGTGGTCCACCAGTGTCCACCGTCTGCTAGCACATGGGGCGAGCCAGTCGAACATGGGACGACTGAATCAAACCCCTAGCTGCATCTACTTGTTTGCGAAGAACGGCTTAGCGATCGCCCTAATGATCTCGCCGCGCCGAATTCTACGGGCGCGTTCATTACTGCCGGAAATCACGTCAACTCGATACTGCTCGGCGCTCTCTTTGTATTCCTCTGGTGGGGCCCCCGAGGAAATTCCGTCCACCTCGGCATAGAATGAGGCGAGAGCTACACCCAATCCGGAAGTGTCGTCACATTCCTTCGGCCCGAGCCCAACAATCTCGACAAGCAAGGTGAATAGGTCGTTCTTCTGCCAGATGCGACTCTTGCTGTCGACGCCAAGCTTCTCGATCAACTCGATTGCGGCAGAGATATCACCCACAACCTTTTCGGCTTCAGGAAATTCACTATTGTACTGCTCAAGATATTCTTCGTGCTCCGTGTCGCGGCTGAAATATCCGGAGATTAGCGTGATGATCAGCGTTAGGCACCACTTTATGTCGTTCATTCGACGAATGTCGGCCGCATTAAATACGCGGTGATCGTCGAAGAAGCTCCATTCGCTAACGTCCTGCGCTGCGCGTTTGAGTGCTCCGTCGAAGCGGGCGTTATTAACCTCCATGGCATTCAGGGAGTAATTTGTTGAGTTCATCCGATAGAAGACCTGGCGAACCCTTTCGTCGCTTAGCTCACCAAGATCCCTAACGACCACGTCATAGTTGAGGAAGTCAAGCTTTTCTTTGTCCTCAAGTTCCTCGTAGGGCGTCAGGGGACCAACAGGGAGTTCCGCGGACGCCGTAAAGTACTGATACAGCGTCGTAATTCTCTGCTGCCCGTCAACGACCTGTTGCGTTCCCATGCCAGTGGTGAGGTCGACGTGCCCATCGCAGAGGAAAATTTCCGGGAATGGGAGACCTTCTAGAACCGTCTTAATGAACTCCTGCTTGTTCTTGATTGTCCAGACTAGACGGCGCTGGAAATCAGGCTGCAGAATTAGGCCGCCTTGCCCTATTGCAGTAAGGAGCTGACGTACCTTCTTGTTCGTTGCGGTCGTCTTCACAGTCGATTGCCCTCCTGGCAGGCGGACACGGATCGAGCTTGGTAACTTTCGAGAGATTCCATTTCGCTCCAAACCGCAAAGGTCACCTTATAAGGGCCGGCTGCTCGAAGCTGCTGAAGGGTGCGCCCCAGTTCCCAAAGTTTCCGTTGGGTCGGAACGAGGGGCGATACCGGGAGGTCAGTCAAATGGATCGATCCCCAAAAATGTCGAACCTTGAACATGTCCTCAAGATTCTTCTTCCAGATGCCCTTTGAGTCTTTGAAGCTGCGAACTTCACGCCAAAGGTCCGTGTAAATCTTTGATGAAACCACGGCAATGTCAACATCCGAAGTATCGCTGAAAGGTCGGAATCGGGCCTGCGGTTTTATGCTAAACCCTAGCTTTGCGGATCCCACCGTGTATACATCGCGATTAGGGTGAATATCTAGCGAGTTGGCCACTATCTCGCGAAGTGCGGCGTGAGTGCCGCGGTCGATCGCCACGCACGGTCCGTGCGTAATGAATTCACGAACAATTCTCAGCGGGTCGTCATGCCGCTTTAGTCCTTCTTGGAAATCAGCAAGTGAACTCGCAATGGCATCGTCGAGCTCACTCTCGCCCGCAGTCTTCAAATGCCCCCCTCGGCAACGTATGACAACTGCTTAGCTAGTGAAGACGGCTCCGTCTCCACTCCGCAACGTTTTACTGACGGCCAAGGGACACGCTGGAGTTCGCGCAGTCTCGTGGGATAGAGGTTGGGGCGAGATCGTACGCGGTCGAGAGGCCCGAGGCCGACCCGAGTCTCTCATGAGACCGGCTGATGCATCCCAGTGGACATGCGATGTACTCCTGGCCCGCCAGTGGTTGAGGCAGAGGCGCAGGAGACTCAGCCCGAGCATCCCCGTCCGCTGTGCTTCCATCTGCGCAGGCTGCTGCTCCCTACGGGTCTGGCAAGCAAGTGTGGGCAGGCCAAGGATGACCGTACGTCAAGTGCGCGATCATCAAGGCTCTCAGTGTCAGCTACGCCAGGGCGGGAGAAGGCGGCCGAACCGAAGATCGGAAGCTCCTGAGGGCGAAGCGAGCTTGTGGCAGTCATCCGTTGACATCCGCAGCCGACATCAACGTGGGTGGACATGAGTGCCCCCGGGCAGTCGGGCAGGGGCGGCCGGCTCTGGGTGGTGTGGGTGGCCGGCGAGCGTGCAGAGCAGCTGTCGATGACCGTGCGGCACAGGTTCGTTGCTCGCGGCCCATTCGTGGACTGGCAAAGCGGGTAGCAGCGCATCCAGCCCCTTGACCAGCTAAAACACGTGAGGCGCACGGGGCCTCCGGAGCCGTGTGCGCTGGGCGGCATGATGGCTCCATGACCTCTGATTCCAGCAGGGCCCCCGTTGAGAGCACCCAACTTACGGCCGTGACCGATGGTGTCGCGCAAGTCTTCACTTGGGAGGCGGACGCGCGGATCGAGGTGCGGGGCCTCGGGGGAGAGGTCGTAATCGAAGCGAACGCCGCAGGTCTCAGGACGCTTGCTGGGCATCTGCTGGTGCTTGCCGCGGAGGGTGTTCCCGACGGGAGTCACCTGCACCTCGAAGACAGCAACAGGCTGGAGGGCGGTTCCCTCAGCCTGGTCCTGGAGCGGTGCGACGAGGAGTAAGGGCGGCCGGCAGTCGTAGTACAGCTGGGGGATGGAGCTGACATCAACGATGGCGCGGATAGCAGTAGCTATCTGCGTCTCTTCAGGAGACGACTGGCCGTGGAAACTCAGGGCAAGACGAGTGCCTGGGCGAGGTTACAAAGCAGATGTCGGCGGTTCGAAACCGTCCGCGCCCACCATCGCAAAGGCCCCCAACCGATCATGGTTGGGGGCCTTTCCGTGTCACATCGACGCCACCTGACTCTAGGGGTCGACGAATACTTGAGGGGCTTGCGAGTGTCAGCCAGGGCGCCGGCTTCGGATAAGCGTGCCGGGCCGTCTGGGGGCCGTGCGACAGGGTTCACGGGCGACCTGGGGCGACCGCCAGTGACCGGTCGGCTACGAGGTGTCCGGGATGCGCAGGTCGAGAGGCTCGCCCCCGACTGATCCGCACGGGTGGCGGTCAGCGCAAGTTGAGTGCCTCCTACTGTGACGGACAGTGAAGTTGCTCGTGGTAGTGCCAGACGAGGTAGCGGTCCTCGCGCCGCAGTTCGGCAGAGCCCCACTCGATGCGCATCACGCCCTGGGTCATTGAGCAGGCGTAGGCGACGAGGATGAGCTTGACGTCCTCTGACAACAAGGCGAGGTCGGGGTGGGCTTCTGATGCGACGAGTTCGTCGAGGCCGAGGTCGAAGGCTTGCTGCATGGGTTCGGGCCCGTGCCGGCGTATCAGGTCGGCTCGGAAGCCGGTGGCCCGTCGCAGTCGTGCCGCAGTGACCGGAACGTCCTTCTTGGCGTAGCGGAGCGGGTAGATCACGTGGTCGCCGAGGACCACGAGCGTTCGCCCCTGTAGCCGCACGGGGGCCGCTGAGGGAAGCGAGGCGAGCCCGGCGGCCAGCTCCTCGTACTGAGCGGCGTACAGGCCGTGTCCGTACGCCTCCAACGTCTGGGTCTGTACTCCCTCATGGCCGCTGCGGGCTCGGGCATGGGCTCGGGCCAAGCTGGCAGGAATCAAGTCGGCCAACTGGCCGGCGGCGTCGCCGAAGGTCTTCTCGGCCCACCCTGTCACGGTTCCCACGGCCTACCGCCCTTCCCCCTGATGGCATGTGAGTGCCGAGCAGTACAGCAGTCAATGGAACGGTGCAGCGTGAGGGCGAGCCCCGCAAGAGGACATCCGGCGTACGACGGGGCGCACGGTGCCGCGGAGTCAGACGTCGGGGTGCGTGGAGCGGCTTCTGCAGAGCTCGGACGTAGGCTGCCGCCATGCGTATGGGAGCGATCACACAGGGATCCGTACTCAAGGCCATAGCGGAGTACGACCAATTGGGGCGGGATGGCTTCCTGGCGAAGTACGGCTTCGCAGCGGCCCTTTCGTACGTCGTGGTGCATGAGGGGAGGGAGTACGACTCCAAGGCCATCGCCGGAGTGGCGCACCAGTGGGATCACGGCCGCCCGCTCGAACCTGCCGAATTCAGCGGGGGCAAGGATCACGCTGCGGCGTGGCTGAAGCGGGCAGGCTTCCAGATCAAGGCCGTCAAGAACCCCGACTGGGCGCGAGACGAGATCATCCTCGCCTGTCAGCTCGTGAGGGAGAACGGCTGGAAGGGGCTGGACGCTCAAGACGCCAGGGTGGTGGAGCTGTCAGCTCTGCTTCAGTTGCTCCCCATCCATGCCGAGACGGAGCGCAACGAAAAGTTCCGGAACTCCAACGGGGTGGCGCGTAAGACGTTCGACATCGCCACGCGGCATCCGTCCTACCAGGGCAAGCCCACCAAGGGCGGCGCTCTCGATGTCGCGGTGCTGAAGGAGTTCCTGGCTCGGCCGGAGGAGATGGCCGAGGTTGCGGAGCTCATCCGCCATGGCATCGCCACGGGGGAGCTCCAGACTCTTCCGCTGACCGGCGATGAGGACTTCGACGACGACTACAGCGCCCCCGAAGGCCGGCTCCTCATGCGTCGGCACCAGGCTCGCGAGCGCAACAAGAGCCTGCGCAAAAGGAAGATCGCTTCCGTGCTGCAGCGCGGCGGGCAGCTGGCGTGCGAGGCGTGCGGGTTCGACTTCGAGGCGGTCTACGGTGACCGCGGCGCCGGGTACATCGAGTGCCATCACGTCCTTCCGCTCCACGTAGCGGGGGAGGGACGGACCAAGCTCGGCGATCTCGCCCTCATATGCGCCAACTGCCACCGCATGATCCATCGACGCGCGCCATGGCCGACTCCCGAGGAGCTGCGATCCTCCATAGAGCGAAAGCATGCAGATGACAGGCGTGCAGCGGAGGTTTTGGGTCGACCCCGCAGGGCGGCTGACCAGCAGATGCCCAACCCGTGATCTGACATCGACAGCTGACATCACCGCGGTGTTGTCGGACGAGCGGCGGTGCTCGCCTATGGTTGCGAGTTGATCATCAGGCGTGAGTAGCGAGGGGGCGCGAACGTGCGCGGATTGAAGGGTGCGGTGGGGGCCGTGGGGATGGTTCTGCTGCTGGCGGGGTGCGGTGGTGGTGCGTCGGCGCCGGAGTCGGAGCTGCTCGGCAAGGACACCGGGATCCGGTACGACAAGTCCCGGGTGCCGACGGTTAAGGACATGGCCTGCGACCGCAAGCGCGGGACGATCCGGTACGGGCTCAACGTCCACACGGACGAATCCCTGCCCGCGTACAAGGGGGAGAACGGCTCCGAGGACTACGTCTGCCACGGGCCGGAGCGGATCAGCCTTGCCGTCGAAGGGCGGACCGTGGCGGTGCCGCACATCGCGGCCGAGTACGACCTCTACGGGGCCGTTCCGGACCCGCTCAAGAGCGTCAAGAGCGCGTACAGCGAATCCTTGGCGGCGGAGGACGACCGCACCCTGGTCGGCGAGGCGGAGACGGTCACCACCCAGACGGCCGCGATCAGCTGCCAGAAGAACGTCTGGAAGACCTTTCCCATGACCACCTGCCTGTGGGCGAACCACGGCGCGGTCGGCGCGGTCGACTTCTTCCCGCCCGCGGGCCGGCACCCCGAGATCGCGGAAGCGGTCGCCCGTACCAAGGAACTCATCGCGACCGGCCTGGTCGAAGCCCCGCGCTGACCGCCAGGACGGCGGTCAGCCGCGATGGGGTTACCAGGACGCCCGGGCCGTGGGAACCTCGGCAGATGGGGCAGTGGCTCGCGTGGGGCGGGGTGGTCGCGGCGGTCGCCGCGGCCTCGGCGGTGCTGGTGATACTGGAGCGGGCGGCCAGTGCGGGTTTCGAGCGGAAACGGGCCGAGGAGAGGGCCAGGCTGCTCGCGCACGTCGCCGAACCGGGGGTCATCACGCCGCGGCATCCGAAGTTCGATGACGTCGGGGGGATCCAGCACCCACCGGCCGGGCAACTGGGAGACCGGCGCGATGAGTTCACGCCGATCCTCGTGGAGTACTACGCCTACGGACTGACCCAGGCCCGCAGCAGCTTCGCCACCAGCCAGCGGTTCGCCGGCGTCGGCGCGACCATACTCCTCGCCGGCGTCGCCCTGGCCGTATGGAAGGCCGAGAGCGGCGGAGAGCTGTACCTCGGGGTCGTGACCAGCTCGGTCGGACTGGTCACCACCCTGGTCGGGCAGCTCTTCCACCGGCGGGCCGACATCGCGCTCAAGCACATGGCCGCCCAGACCGCCTCGCTGCGCGACGACCGGCGGGCCGCCGAGACCACGCAGCAGGCCATCGGACTGCTGGACGAGGTCGCCGACCCGGAACTCCGCAGCCGACTCCAAGCCGGACTGATCATGAAGTTGTCCGGGGCCGAGCTGCCCCGGTAGCGGGATAGTAGGAGTATGTGCCGCTCCATTAAGACCCTGCGCCCGCCCGCCATCCCCGAGAAGGCCACCGAGGAGGAGATCCGCGCCGCCGCGCTGCAGTACGTACGCAAGGTGTCCGGCTTCCGCGCTCCCGCCGCGCACAACCGCGAGGTGTTCGACGCGGCCGTCGAAGCCATCGCCGAGGCCACCGCCGAGCTCCTCGACGGCATGCACGTAAGGGGCCAGGCCGCCCCCGCATGACAGGGGCGGGGGCCGTACTCGACCACGTGCGCGGTCAGGCGGCCGCGCGGCGCCGCAGGATCCACACCCCGGCGCCGAGCGCACCCGCGACGAGGGCGCCGCCGACGGCGATCTGACCCGGGCTCATCGAGTCGATGCTGCCGCCCGTGCCGCCGCGCGCGGCGCCCGGGGTGACGTTCAGGGACACGGTGACGCGCTCACCGCCCGGGGCGCACTCGAAGGTGACGCGGTGGGTGCCCGTGCCGGCGTTGCGGTGGACGGTGGCGCTGCCGAACAGGTTCGTGGCCTCCAGGTTCCCGGGGGTCAGGCGTACCTCGCCGAACGCGCTGGAGGTGGCCCGGCCGACCTTGGTGCCGCAGCCCTCGAGGTTCAGGGCCACCCGGCCGCCCGGGGCGACGCTGGTGGGGGAGACGGTGGCGGTGGGGGCGGCGTACGCGGGCGTGGCGCACGTGGCGGCCGCGATGGCCAGGGTCGCGGCCGCGGCGGCCAGCACACGGCGCGGCGCGGGCCCGGCGCCCGGCCGGGTGGAGGGCACGGCGACCCGGGGGGCGGACTGCTCGGCAAGCGGTGTGGCAGGCGGTTTGGCGGGCATGGAGAGAACTCCTCGGCTCCTCGAAACGGCGCGGCCACGGCACGGATGTGACGCGGGTTCGATTGCGCACCGTGATGTGACGCTAGGAGCCCAGCCCGGGGGCGGCGATCGGGGCCGGGTGAACGGGTGAGCCACTGCTCCGCCCGGGGGAGCCGCCGGCACCGGGACCTCCGCGCGGGTACGCCTGGCAGCTCAGCCGGACGCCGTGCCGGACCTACGCTGCCGTAGCTGCCGTGGCGTCCTGTCGGACCTACGCCGCCGGAGCCGCCGTCGGCGTGGCCGGGCGTCGGACGAGGAAGGCCGCCAGCGCGCCCGCGGCGAACAGGGCCACGATGGAGACCGCCGTACCCAGCCACTGCGTGCCGAGCCACTGGGTGCCGAAATAGCCCAGGGCCACGCTGTAGCCCGCCCAGGCCATGCCCGCCAGCATCGACCAGGGCAGGAACTCCTTCACCTTGCGGTGCGTCTTGCCCGCGCCCAGCGACACCACCGAGCGCCCGGCCGGGGCGAAGCGGGCGATCACCACCAGGGCGCCGCCGCCCCGGGCCAGAGCCGTACCGAGGCGCTCATGGGCACGCGTCAGCCGGCGCGAACGGGCGATGGCCCGGTCCAGCCGGGCACCACCGCGCCGGCCCAGCCGGTACGCGGCCATGTCACCCAGCACCGAGGCGGTCGTGGCGATCACGAGCAGGGCCAGGATGTCCGGCACCCGCTCGGGCACGGCCACCGGCCCCGCCGCCCCGGCGGCCGCGGCCGCCGCCGCAGCGGTGATCACCAGAACCCCGCTCGGCAGCACCGGAAGGAACACGTCGAGCACGACGGACACCGCCACCACGGCGTAGATCCATGGGCTCGCGGTCAGCGACCCCAGAGTCTCAAACAAGGCGGGACTCCCCAGTCCGGTTGACGTGCAGCGGCATAAAAGCGCCGCGACGTCGCGGGGGAGCGGCAGGAGCGGCTTGACAGCCATACAGCGTACGCCCGGCGTTCGCACACCGGATGCCCGGGGCGCCCCCGCACCCCCCGACGCGTCAGACCCCGATGTCACACCGAATGCCACACCCGACGCAAGACCCGAGGCCAAGCCCGCACCCTACTCCGCCCCGGCCAGCTCCCGGTCCAGCACCGTCTCCAGCCGGGCACCGCCCCGCCCCCAGCCCTTGCGCGCCTGGTCCAACCGCAGCCGCGCCGTCCGCCCCGCCAGCGCCAGCGTCATCAGCTGGTTCCCGAACCACGGCCCGCCCGTACGCCGCCAGCTGACCGGCGGCCGCCCCGTCCGCCCGTGCCGCGAGAAGCCGCGCCCCAGCCACCGCCCCATCCGCGACCAGCCCAGCCGGAAGCCCAGCTTCACCGCCGTGTGGATGGAGTTGTGCACCGGAGAGCACGTCAGCTGGAACACCCGCGCCGTACTCGGTATGACGGGCTCGGCCACATACGCGTGGTGCACGTCCCCCGACAGCACGCACACCGTCGCGGGCGCCCGCGGCCCCGTCCCCACCTCCTCGATCAGATCGGTCAGCGCCTCGAAGGAGGCCGGGAACGCCGCCCAGTGCTCCAGATCGCTGCGCCGGCGCAGGTTCTCACCGATCCGCGCCCACCTCGGCCCGCGCTCCCCGCGGCACAGCGCGGCATTCCACGTCTCCGCGTCGTGGATCAGCGGCGGCATCAGCCACGGCAGCGAGGACCCGATCAGCAGATGGTCGTACCCTCCGTGCCCCGCGAGCGCGTTGTCCCGCAGCCACCCCTGCTCCGCCGGATCGAGCATCGCCCGGCCGTCCTCGGCCAGCACCCGGGCGCCCCGGGTGTCCACCATCAGCAGCCGCGTCCGGCCGAAGTCGCGCCGGTAGCTCCAGCGCACCGACGCCGGGTCGACATCGGCCGCGGACGCGAAGGAGCGCAGCAGGTCCGTGCCGTCAGGGAGCTGCCGCACCGCCCCGTACAGCCCGTCGGCCTCCAGCTCGGCGGGGGAGAGGTTCCCCAGGTGCTGGTACACCCAGTACGACATCAGCCCGCTGATCACCCGCTCCTGCCACCATGGCGTCGCCCGCATCTCCGCCAGCCACGCCGCGGACGTGTTCCAGTCGTCGATGACGTCGTGGTCGTCGAATATGTGCAGGCTCGGCACCGTCGACAGCAGCCAGCGGATCTCCGGGTCCAGCCAGGACTCGTAGTAGAGCCGGGTGTACTCCTCGTAGTCCGCGACCTGGGCGCCGGGCGGATCACGCAGGTCCCGCCGGGCCGAGAGCCACTGCCGGGTCTCCTGGGACAGCGCGTCCGCGTACACCTGGTCCCCGAGCAGCAGCAGCACGTCCGGGCGCACCGCCTCCGGGTCGGCGGCCAGCCGTGCCGCGAGGGTGTCGAGGGCGTCCGCCCCGTGCGGCCCGCGCCGCCCGGCGGGCGGCGCGGCCTGCCGGCAGGAGCCGAAGGTGATGCGCAGCCCCGGATCGCCCCCCGCCACGGCCGGACTGGTGATCGTGCTCGGCGGGAAGCCGCTGTCCGCCGGCGGCCATACGAGGACCCCGTCGAGCAGCACCTCATACGCCGTCGCGGTCCCCGGGGTCAGCCCGGTCACCGGTACCAGCGCGTAGTGGTGCCCGGCGATCTGGAACGTGCGCCCGCTGCCGCCGGCCCCGTCGGCACACCGCACCTCGGCCGTGCACGGGCGGTCCGCCTCGACCCATATGGTGGCGGAGCCGCCCGTCTCCCAGTCGACGTGGCGCAGCAGCGGCCCCAGACGCAGTCCGGCCATGTAACTCCCCCTCCTCGGCAACCCCTTTGATCACGGTACGACGCGGAGGGGGAGCCCCGCCTCCCCCTGGCGGGGGAAATGGCCGGCCGCCCGGATCAGCAGCCGCTGAGGACGTTCACGAGGGTGTTCTTCTCCGCGGAGTCCATGCTCAGAGCCCAGTACTGCTTCACGTGCACCCACATCCGCGCGTACGTACAGCGGTACGCGGTGCGCGAGGGCAGCCACTCGGCGGGGTCGAGGTCGCCCTTGCCCTGGTTCACGTTGTCGGTGACCGCGATGAGCTGCGGCCGGGTGAGGTCGTTGGCGAACTGCTGGCGTTTGGCGGTGGTCCAGGAACTGGCGCCCGAGCGCCAGGCCTCGGAGAGCGCCACGACGTGGTCGATGTCGAGGTCGGAGGCGGCGGTCCAAGTGGCGCCGTCGTACTCGGAGTACCAGCTTCCGCTCACGGCGGCGCAGGAGGAGTCCTGGACGACGTTGACGCCGTCCCGCTTCAGGACGGTCTCGCGGGTGTTGCAGCTGCCGGAGACGGTGCTCCAGTGCGGGAAGAGGTCCCGGCTGTAGCCGCTGCTGGACCCCTCCGCCCGCGGCGTGACCGTGGCCAGGTACGAGCGGGCGGCCGAGGCGCTGATGGGGGCGGGCGGGGCGGCCTGGGCGGCGGGTGCGTTGACGAGGGAGGTGAGCGAAGCGAGGGCGACGGCTGATGCGAACACGCCAATTCGACGCGCGTAGACGGTGGATATGAGTGCCATGAGGGGCTCCCAGGGTGCGGGGGGTGTGGCCGTTCGGCCCCGGCGGGGCGCGGCCATGGTTGCGGCGCCAGGTTTCGCGGGGATGGGCGCCGGGTGACAGCCTGGCGACATGAGCACGTCAGATCAAGCCACGCAACAACCCTCACTCAAGCGGAAGTTGAGATTCCGGTGGCGTGGCGCGCCCGCACCTGCGTAGAGCGGGACCAAGGGCCTATACCGGACACCCGCCGACGTCGCGTACCCTGGACCCAGCAGAAGGGGAGTAGCTCTTCGCCGGACCGTCGACACACTGCTGGGTCACCCAGCCGGCGCCCGGAGGCAGGCCGCATCACAGCGGCAGGCCAGCGAGACCTTCGGCCGCAGTGTCCTGTCCACGCGCATGCACGCATACGCGAACCAGGGCGCCGCCGAGCCGAAGCGACCCCTGAAACACACTCCAGGTCTCTCGGTACCGATGGCGCCCTGCCCTACCGATCGAGGTCCCACCCCCGTGTTCAGCTTCACCGTCACGGCCATCGCCTTCGGCGTCGTCTTCCTCGCCGAACTCCCCGACAAGACGGCCCTCGCCGGCCTGATGCTCGGCACCCGCTACCGCGCCTCGTACGTCTTCGCGGGCGTCGCCGCCGCCTTCGCCGTACACGTCGCCCTCGCCATCGCCGCGGGAAGCGTGCTCACCCTGCTCCCGCACCGCCTCGTGCAGGCCGTCGTCGGCGTCCTCTTCCTCGCGGGCGCGGCCATGCTGCTGTGGAAGAAGGACGACGGCGAAGACGAGGTCAAGCCGCCCGCCGACCAGTCCTTCTGGAAGGTCTCCGGCGCCGGCTTCATGCTCATCCTGGTGGCCGAGTTCGGCGATCTCACCCAGATCATGACCGCCAACCTCGCCGCCCGGTACGACAACCCGGTCTCCGTCGGCATCGGCGCCGTACTCGCCCTGTGGGCGGTCGCGGCCATCGGCATCCTGGGCGGCCGCACCCTGATGAAGTACGTCCCCCTGCGCCTGATCAGCAAGGTCGCGGCAGCGGTCATGGCAGCCCTGGCGGCGTTCTCCCTGTACGAGGCCATCGCAGGCTGATGCGCGAGAGGCGGGGCGGGACCATCGGTGCCCGCCCCCTGGCCCCGCCCCGCGGCCGCAGTGCTTGGCGGCCCGCGTCTCACCACCCGCCACGGAAACCACAAACAGGCCGCGCCGGGAGCGGAACACCAGGCGCGGCCGACAAGACCACCCACGCGACCCTCTGGGGCAGCCTGTTCCCAGCCCACACCGGCCGGATCGCCGCCAGATCACCTCAACTCACCGGCGATCGTCGACGGCGGCCGCTCCCAGCCCCAGACGGCCGCAGGACGCCAGTGAATGAGCAGCGCGTAGCGATCTGACGCGTCCCCGCCCCTGAGGGCCATCTCGCCGCTGCTCGGTGCGGTTTGGGCGGCCCGCCCCCCAGATCGCTTCCGTGTGGGCCTGGGCGGGGGTCCGTCGGCCCGCCGTCGGCTAGGTGCCGGTCCCTGATGCCCATAGGTCGGTCTCTGGAACCAGTGGACCGTTCTTTTGGGGGCTTCCCGTCAGTCCTTGTCTTTCCGGGACGGGACGGCCTGTCAAGGGTGGCCGAAGGCCATCGCGAAGC
>NZ_JBEZLV010000021.1:0-134634 GCF_040652335.1 Streptomyces sp. NPDC048270 | reverse complement strand
GGTTACATTCCGAACCCGGAAGCTAAGCCTTTCAGCGCCGATGGTACTGCAGGGGGGACCCTGTGGGAGAGTAGGACGCCGCCGAACAATCATTGCGGGAAGCCCCGCACCAGGTATCTGGTGCGGGGCTTTTCTGCGTTCAGGACACGTGTGCGGTCTCCTGTAGGGTCAGGGGGCATCGAACGACCAGATTTCTATCGTCACAGTGGAGGCCCCCGGGTGGAGGTCCAGGAGACTCGGGTTCAGACTGACCGAATTTTCACCATTCCGAACGTCCTGAGCATGGCTCGCCTGGCCGGCGTGCCCCTGTTCCTGTGGCTGATCCTCGCCGAGCACGACGGATGGGCCCTGGCCGTCCTCATGCTCAGCGGTATCAGTGACTACCTCGACGGGAAGCTCGCCCGCCGCTGGAATCAGATCAGCAAGCTCGGACGGCTGCTGGATCCGGCCGCGGACCGGCTGTACATCCTGTCGACGCTCTTCGGTCTGACCTATCGCGAGATACTGCCGCTGTGGCTCACGGGAGCCCTGCTCGCACGCGAGCTGATGTTGCTGGTCATGGTGTGGATCCTGCGCCGGCACGGCTATCCGCCGCCGCAGGTCAACTTCCTCGGCAAGGCCGCGACCTTCAACCTGATGTACGCCTTCCCCTTGCTGCTGCTCAGTGACGGCACGGGCTGGTTGGCCTGGACGGGGGCAGTTTTCGGATGGGCGTTCGCCGGATGGGGTACAACCCTCTATTGGTGGGCAGGAATCCTTTACGTGGTGCAAGTCCGCCGTCTCGTGAAGGCGGACTCCACGGCCGATTGAGCTCGCCCGGCGCCGGATGACGCGGAGGAGTTGCGGAGTCACCGTCCGAGACGGGTGAGGTCGGCCAGACCGTCATCTCTCTAGGAGGACTCTTCCGACATGAAGGCCGTCGTGATGGCCGGTGGCGAAGGAACGCGCCTTCGCCCAATGACCTCGAGCATGCCCAAGCCGCTCCTGCCGGTGGCGAACCGGCCGATCATGGAGCACGTGCTGAGGCTGCTCAAGCGGCATGGGCTCAGCGAAACCGTGGTCACCGTGCAGTTCCTGGCGTCGCTCGTCAAGAACTACTTCGGGGATGGCGAGGAGCTCGGAATGGAGCTCACCTATGCCAACGAGGAGAAGCCACTCGGCACCGCCGGCAGTGTGAAGAACGCCGAGGAAGCCCTGAAGGATGACGCCTTCGTCGTCATTTCCGGCGATGCGCTCACCGACTTCGACCTCACCGATCTGATCCGCTTCCACAAGGAGAAGGGCGCACTGGTCACGGTGTGCCTCACCCGGGTACCGAACCCTCTGGAATTCGGTATCACGATCGTGGACGAGGAGGGCAAGGTCGAGCGCTTCCTGGAGAAGCCGACGTGGGGCCAGGTCTTTTCCGACACGGTCAACACCGGCATCTACGTCATGGAGCCCGAGGTCTTCGACTACGTGGACCCGGACGTCTCCGTGGACTGGTCCGGTGACGTCTTCCCCCAGCTCATGAAGGAAGGCCGGCCGATCTACGGCTACGTGGCCGAGGGCTACTGGGAGGACGTCGGCACGCACGAGAGCTACGTCAAGGCGCAGGCCGACGTACTCGAGGGCAAGGTCCAGATCGACATGGACGGCTTTGAGATCTCACCCGGGGTGTGGATCGCCGAAGGTGCCGAGGTGAGCCCGGACGCGGTCCTGCGCGGGCCCCTGTACATCGGGGACTACGCCAAGGTCGAGGCCGGAGTCGAGATCCGCGAGCACACCGTCATCGGGTCGAACGTCGTCGTCAAGAGCGGCGCGTTCCTGCACAAGGCCGTCGTCCACGACAACGTGTACATCGGGCCGCACAGCAATCTCCGCGGCTGTGTCATCGGGAAGAACACCGACATCATGCGTGCCGCGCGCATCGAGGACGGCGCGGTCATCGGGGACGAGTGCCTCGTCGGCGAGGAATCGATCGTCCAGGGCAATGTGCGGGTCTACCCGTTCAAGACCATCGAGGCCGGCGCCTTCGTCAACACGTCGGTCATCTGGGAGTCGCGCGGACAGGCGCACCTGTTCGGCGCGCGCGGGGTCTCCGGCATCCTGAACGTGGAGATCACCCCCGAGTTGGTGGTGCGGCTCGCGGGCGCCTATGCGACGACCTTGAAGAAGGGGGCGACGGTCACCACCGCGCGTGACCACTCCCGAGGCGCGAGAGCGCTCAAACGAGCCGTGATCTCGGCGCTCCAGGCCAGCGCCATCAACGTGCGCGACCTGGAGAACGTACCGCTGCCCGTCGCACGGCAGCAGACCGCGCGCGGCAGCGCGGGCGGGATCGTCCTGCGGACCTCGCCGGGCGTGCCGGACTCCGTCGACATCATGTTCCTGGACGAGCGCGGGGCGGACCTCTCGCTCCAGCAGCAGCGCAAGCTCGACCGGGTGTACGCGCGCCAGGAGTACCGGCGGGCGTTCCCCGGGGAGATCGGCGACCTGCAGTTCCCGGGCAGCGTCTTCGACGCCTACACCGGTTCGCTGCTGCGCAGGGTCGACATCACCGGGATCGGCGACGCCGGTCTCAAGGTGGTCGTGGACGCCTCCAACGGCAGCGCCGGGCTGGTGCTGCCCAGCCTGCTGGGCCGGCTCGGCGTGGACGCGCTGACGATCAATCCCGGGCTCGACGAGTCGAGGCCCACGGAGACCGCCGAATCCCGGCGGGCCGGGCTGGTGCGGCTCGGGGAGATCGTGGCCTCGGCCCGGGCCGCCTTCGGCGTGCGCTTCGACCCGGTCGGAGAGCGGATCTCCCTGGTGGACGAGCGCGGCCGGATCATCGAGGACGACCGGGCGCTGCTGGTGATGCTGGACCTGGTGGCGGCGGCCAAGCGCAGCGGCAAGGTCGCGCTGCCGGTGACCACCACGCGCGTCGCCGAGCAGGTGGCGGCCTACCACGGTACGCAGGTGGAGTGGACGACGACCTCGCCCGACGACCTGACCCGGGTGGGCCGTGCGGAGGACACGATCTTCGGCGGGGACGGCCGTGGCGGGTTCATCGTTCCGGAGTTCAGCAGCGTCTTCGACGGCGCCGCGGCCTTCGTGCAGCTCCTGGGGCTGGTGGCGCGTACGCAGCTCACGCTGAGCCAGATAGACGCGAGGATCCCGCGGGCGCACGTGCTCAAGCGGGACGTGCCGACGCCGTGGGCGGTGAAGGGGCTCGTGATGCGGCGGGTCGTGGAGGCGGCGGGCGACCGGCAGGTGGACACCACCGACGGGGTGCGGGTCGTGGAGGCGGACGGGCGCTGGGCGCTGGTCCTGCCGGATCCGGCCGAGGCGGTCACCCATCTGTGGGCCGAAGGTCCCGACGACGCCTCGGCGCAGGCGCTGCTCGACGAGTGGGCGGGCGTGGTGGACGGCGCCGGGCACTGAGTGCCGGGAGGACCGAGGTCCCGCGGGCCGGGCGGGGAGGTTTCCCCGCCCGGCCCGCGGTTCGGGCGCATTGGGTGTGTGCCCCGCCGACATGCGACGATGTGCGGCATGTCGCAGCCGCCCCACAGCCGGAGTTCGGCCTCTCCTGCGCCCGCGCGTCCGGACGCTTCCATGTCGCTGCTGACGCACGTGATGGACCACAGCCTCGACGAGGGCTATGCGGAGGCCGCGGCCCGGCGCGAGGCGGAGGGCACGGCGGGTCTCCCGCGGACCCTGAAGGCCAAACTGGCGCTCGGCGCCGGACTCGTGCTCGCCGCGATGGTCGTCACGCTGGGCGCCGCCGAGGCGCGGATAGCCGCTCCGGTGCTGGCCAAGGAGCGGCACGAGCTGATCGAGCGCGTGGAGCGGGCCGATGAGCGGGCCGACGGTCTGGAGCGGGACATCGAGCGGCTTCGGACGACGGTCGCGGAACGTCAGCGGGCCGCGCTGAAGCAGACCGGGAGCGGTCAGGGCGAGCTCGTCGGGCTGCTGTCCGGTGCCACGGAGGTGCGTGGTCCGGGGGTCAAGCTGGTCGTGGACGACGCGAAGGGCGCTTCGTCGGGCGGCGGGGACGGGCCGCGGGAGAGCGCCGGCTTCTCGGACACCGGCCGGGTCCGGGACCGTGACATGCAGAAGATCGTCAACGGGCTGTGGCAGTCGGGGGCGGAGGCCGTCTCCATCAACGGGCAGCGGCTGACCGCGCTGTCGGCGATCAGGGCCGCCGGTGACGCGATACTTGTCGACAACAGGCCGCTGGTGCCGCCGTACGAAGTGCTGGCGGTGGGGGACAAGAAGCGGCTCGGCCCCGCCTTCCAGGACTCGGCGGACGGCCAGTACCTGCACGTGCTGCAGGAGAGCTACGGGATCCGCTACACCCTGTCCGCCGCCGACGAGGTGCGGTTGCCGGCCGCGTCGAGCCTGACCGTACGTACAGCCACAGCAGCAGAGCAGCAGAAGGGTGCATCGTGATCGCGGTACTGGGCCTCGTGGCCGGAGTGGTGGTCGGACTTCTGGTCCGGCCCGAAGTGCCGGCCGTGGTGGAGCCTTATCTGCCGATCGCCGTGGTGGCGGCGCTGGACGCGGTGTTCGGGGGCTTGCGCGCGATGCTGGACGGCATCTTCGTGGACAAGGTCTTCGTGGTGTCGTTCCTGTCGAACGTGGTCGTGGCGGCGCTGATCGTCTTCCTCGGCGACAAGCTGGGCGTCGGCTCGCAGCTGTCCACGGGCGTGGTCGTGGTGCTCGGCATCCGCATCTTCTCCAATGCCGCGGCCATCCGCCGGCACGTGTTCCGGGCGTGAGGCCGATGAGTACGAATGACACCCCGCCCGAGGAACCGAACGTTCCGGAAGAGCCTCTCAACAAGGGGACGGCGCCGGTGGCGGAGGAGCCCGAGCAGACGGGCCGGCAGCGGCTCGCGGCCGGGCTGTGGCCGCCGCGGGTGAGCCGGGCCCAATTGATCGTGGCTCTGCTGCTGTTCGTCCTGGGGCTCGGGCTCGCCATCCAGGTGCGCTCCACCAGTGACTCGAGTGCGCTGCGCGGGGCCCGCCAGGAGGACCTCGTGCGGATCCTCGACGAGCTGGACGGGCGGACCAAGCGCCTGGAGGAGGAGAAGCAGCGGCTGGAGGATCAGCGCAAGGAGCTGGAGAGCAGTTCCAACCAGGCGGAGGAGGCCCGGAAGCAGACCGTGGAGAAGGAGCGCCAACTCGGCATCCTGGCCGGTACGGTGGCAGCCCAGGGGCCCGGAATCACGCTGAAGATCACCGATCCCAAGGGCCTCGTGCGGTCCGACCAGTTGCTGGACACGCTCCAGGAGCTGCGGGCGGCCGGGGCCGAGGCGATCCAGATCAACGGGGTGCGCGTGGTGGCGGGCTCGTACTTCTCGGACGAGAGCGGCGGGGTCGGGATCGACGGTACGAAGATCACACAACCCTATGAGTTCAAGGTGATCGGCAAGCCGCAGGATCTGGAGCCGGCGCTCAACATCCCCGGCGGTGTCGTCCAGACGCTGGAGAAGGAACAGGCCAACGTCCTCGTCACACGGCCGGCGAAGATCGTCGTGGATGCCTTGCGGGCTGCGAAGCAGCCTGACTACGCTCGGTCGTCATCGTGAGGATGCGGAGCGGAGAGTGGACCGGCTCACGCGGGCGGATGCCTGCGGGGGGTCGGCGCACCGAAGTCGCGGTGCGTGGTGGAAACTGTCTGGTGGTTACGGACGTTGTGAGAATGTCCGGGTCGGCAGGTGTGTGCATTCGGAGTTCGTCCTGCCCCACGGGCGGGTCTGTTTCGGTCAAGGGGAATCGCCCGTGAAGTTGTTTGAGAAGTTGTTCGGCAAGAAGAACCGCGAGGAGAGCGGGCCGGCGCGCCACCGTGCCGGGCACGGCGACGCGGAAGGGCAGGGCGACCGGCCGCTCTTCCGTGACGAGGTCGCGGGCGGGGGTGACATTTCGGGCGCGCACGGCGCGTCGTCTGTTGACCCTGCCGGTACCGGACGCATAGGTTTCGGTGAACCATCAACCTCAAGTGCGGGTGGAGGGTTTGCCCCCGACCCGTATGCCACCAATGCCTCCGCGGGGCAGCCGCGGCGCGAGGAGCCGTCCATGTCGGCCGAGCAGGTTTGCAGCAGGTGCGGACACCGCAGCGATGCGGCCAGCCGGTTCTGCTCCAACTGCGGCGCGCCGCTGCGGGCGGGTCTGACGCCGGAGCGTGCCTCGGAGACCACGTCCACCATCTCGATCTCGGGCCTCGAGGCCTACGAGGCCGAGGTGTCGGGACAACAGCACGTGTCGTCCTCGCTGTCCCCCGAGGCCCAGGCCGCGGTGGAAGCGCTGCCGCCCGGTTCCGCCCTGCTGATCGTGCGGCGCGGTCCCAACTCCGGTAGCCGCTTCCTGCTGGACGGCGAGCTGACCACGGCGGGCCGGCACCCGCAGAGCGACATCTTCCTGGACGACGTCACCGTCTCCCGGCGCCATGTCGAGTTCCGCAGGAGCCAGGACGGCGGATTCACCGTCTCCGACGTCGGCAGCCTCAACGGCACGTACGTGAACCGTGAGCCGATCGACTCCGTCGCGCTGCACAACGGCGACGAGGTGCAGATCGGCAAGTACCGGCTGGTCTTCTACGCGAGCCTGCGGGGCGTCTGACCCTCTCCCCGGACTCCGTCCGGGGAGACCCCCAGAGGGAAGGTCCCATGCTGCGCACCCCGACGGGCGGTGCCGGAAACGGCGCCGCCGGCTCGTCCGGGCGGCTGGTGAGCATCGGCACGGTGCTCACCACGCTGCGTGACGAGTTCCCCGAAGTCACCATCTCGAAGATCCGCTTCCTGGAGGCGGAGGGCCTGGTCGAGCCCAGGCGCACACCGTCCGGATACCGCAAGTTCAGCACCGAGGACGTGGAGCGGCTCGCCCGCATCCTGCGGTTGCAGCGCGACCACTACCTGCCGCTGAAGGTCATCCGCGAGCAGCTCGACGCCCTGGCCCGCGGCGAGCAGATCCGGATCCCCGCGCCCACGCCGCACGGGGAGTCCGTCGATCCCGCGGCTCCCGCGGCGGTCTACGGCGAAGTGGGCCGCGAGCGGCCCACCGTGGCCCGGGTGGGCCGTGCGGAGCTGATCGAGGCCGCCGGGGTGGACGAGGTCCAGCTGGTCGAGTGGGAGTCGTACGGGCTGCTCGCCGAGGTGCCGGGCGGCGGATTCGACGCCGGGGCGGTCACGGTGGCCCGGCTGGTGGCCGACCTGGGGCGGTTCGGGCTGGAACCGCGGCACCTGCGTGCCATGAAGGCCGCCGCGGACCGGGAGGCCGGCCTGGTGGAGCAGGTCGTGGCGCCCCTGCGGCGGCACCGCAATCCCCAGACCAGGGCCCATGCGGAGGCCACGATGAAGGAGCTCGCGGGGCTCTCCGTACGGCTCCACGAAGCCCTGGTGCAGACCGCCCTCGGGGTCCGGCTGTCGTGACCGAAGGGGCCCCGACTACCCAAACCTGCCGAGCAGGTCCTAGGGTTGCTGTGTGAACGAGCTCGACGTTGTGGGTGTCCGGGTGGAAATGCCCTCCAACCAACCGATCGTGCTCCTGCGTGAAGTGGGAGGCGACCGGTACCTCCCCATCTGGATCGGACCTGGGGAGGCGACCGCCATTGCCTTCGCGCAGCAGGGAATGGCCCCTGCCCGCCCGCTGACGCACGACCTGTTCAAGGACGTGCTGGAGGCGGTCGGCGAGGAGCTCACCGAGGTCCGGATCACGGATCTGCGGGAGGGCGTCTTCTACGCGGAGCTCGTCTTCGCCAGCGGGGTCGAGGTGAGCGCGCGTCCCTCCGACGCCATAGCCCTGGCCCTGCGCACCGGTACGCCGATCTACGGCAGTGACGGTGTGCTCGACGACGCCGGGATCGCGATTCCGGACGAGCAGGAGGACGAGGTGGAGAAGTTCCGCGAATTCCTCGACCAGATCTCGCCCGAGGACTTCGGTACCGGCCCGCAGTGATGCGGCGCCCGACTCGGCCGCGTCGTCCACCGGGAACTGCCAGCCCATTCGAGTAGCCTTTCCCCGCAAAGGGATACGGGAAACCACTCTCAGGGTGATTATCACTCGGCGTGCCGAGTGTGGCGATCGTTGACGCACCCCGGGTGACTGCCTACCTTCAAGGTGGGCAGGTCAAGGACGGAGGGTCGGCGTGAGGATCACGGGCGACGGTACGACCGGGGGCATCCCCGCACGGAGTGACGGTGGGCCGTACCCGCTGCACGGCAGTGCGGTCGGGTCCGCGCGCCGTCAGCCGGAGTCGACGCCGGTCGGACCGGTGGGCGGTGACCCGGCGCCCGAGCAGATCGGCTACCGCGGGCCGACGGCCTGCGCCGCGGCCGGCATCACCTACCGCCAGCTCGACTACTGGGCGCGGACCGGGCTGGTGGAGCCGAGCGTGCGGCCCGCCTACGGCTCGGGGACGCAGCGGCTGTACAGCTTCCGCGACGTGGTGGTCCTCAAGATCGTCAAGCGCTTCCTGGACACCGGGGTCGCGCTGCAGAACATCCGCACGGCCGTGCAGCACCTGCGCGACCGGGGCTTCTCGGACCTCGAGCGGATGACGCTGATGAGCGACGGCGCCACCGTGTACGAATGCACCTCGCCGGACCAGGTCGTGAGCCTGCTCCAGGGCGGGCAGGGCGTCTTCGGCATCGCCGTGGGCGTGGTCTGGCGCGATGTGGAGAGCGCTCTGTCCCAGCTGCACGGGGAGCGGGTGGACACCGGGGAGACCCTGCTCGGGCACAACCCCGCCGACGAGCTGGCCGCCCGCCGCAACCGGGCCGGCTGAACCGGGCCCCGGGATTGTCAGTCCCGTAGGGCAGCATCGGTCATGTGAGAGCCGCGCCGACCATCCTGCATCTGGACATGGATGCCTTCTACGCGTCCGTGGAGCAGGCGTCGAAGCCCAGTCTGCGGGGCAAGGCCGTCATCGTGGGCGGGCTCGGACCGCGCGGGGTCGTCGCCACCGCCTCCTACGAGGCCAGGCGCTTCGGGGTGCATTCGGCGATGCCGATGGCCCAGGCGCGGCGGCTCTGCCCGAACGGCGCCTACCTGATTCCGCGCTTCACCCTGTACCGGCAGGTCAGCGATGTGGTGATGGCCCTGCTGCGGGAGCTGTCACCGCTGGTGGAGCCGCTCTCCCTGGACGAGGCCTTCGTGGACCTGGAGGCGGGCGCGGTCGCCTTCGACTCGGCGGGCGCCCGGGCCACCGGGGAGCGCCTGCGGGCCGACATCAGGGCCGCGACGGGGCTCAGCGGGTCGGTGGGGCTGGCCGGGTCGAAGATGCTGGCCAAGGTGGCGTCCGAGGAGGCCAAGCCGGCGGGGCTGCTGCTGATCGAACCGGGCACGGAGCGCGAGCTCCTCGCGCCGATGTCGGTACGGACCCTGCCGGGCGTCGGCCCGGCCACCGGCGAGCACCTGCGCCGCGCCGGGATCACCACGGTGGGGGACCTGGCGGAGGCCGGTGAGGACGAGCTGGTGCGGATGCTCGGGCGCTCCCACGGGGTGGGGCTCTACCGGATGGCGCTGGGGATCGACGACCGGCCGGTGGTCGCGGAGCGGGACGCGAAGTCGGTGTCGGTGGAGGACACGTTCGACGTGGACCTGCACGACCGGGTGCGGATCAGGACCGAGGTGCAGCGGCTCGCGGACCGGTGCGTGCAGCGGCTGCGCGGGTCCGGGCACTCGGGGCGCACGATCGTCCTCAAGGTGCGCAGGTACGACTTCTCGACGCTGACCCGCTCCGAGACGCTGCGGGGGCCCACGGACGACCCCGCGGTCGTCCGCGAGGCGGCGGCGCGGCTGCTGGAGGGTGTGGACACCACGGGCGGGGTGCGGCTGCTGGGCGTGGGGGTGACCGGACTGGCCGACTACACGCAGGAGGACCTGTTCGCCCAGTCCCTGGCCGCCGGGCCGCAGGGGGAGGCGGGGGAGGCCGCTCCCGGGCCCGACGGGGCGGACGGGGCCGCTGGGGCCCCAGGAGCTGCCGGGGCCGCCGCTGGGCCCCTGGAGGGCTCGCAGGGGGCGGCGGGTGCGGAGCCGGCCGCGGAGCGCGAGGCGCCTCCCGAGCGTCGGTGGACGGCCGGGAACGACGTCCGGCACGCGGTGTACGGGCCCGGGTGGGTGCAGGGCAGCGGGGTCGGGCGGGTGACCGTACGGTTCGAGCGGCCCGGGTCGGAGCCCGGGCGGGTGCGGACCTTCCGGGTGGACGACCCCGAGCTGGAGCCGTCCGATCCGCTGCCGCTGGTGGGGGAGGAGCCGCCGGCCGGGGCCTCCCCGGGTGCCCGGCCCGACGGCCCCCCGGGTTCCTAGCCCTCGTCGCCCGCCAGGCGGCCGAAGTCGCGCTGGAAGTCGCTCGGCAGGGTCACGTCCAGGCCGTAGTGGTGGTAGAGCTGCAGCTCCTGTTCGGGGGAGAGGTGGCGGCCGACCCCGAAGTCGGGTGCGTCCCTGATCAGGGCACGGTCGAAGGGCACCCGCAGGGTGTCGCCGACCAGCTCGCTCGGTTCCAGGGGGACGAACGCGTCCCGGCTGAACAGGCCGGTCCGCACGGCTGCCCATTCCGGGACTCCCGTGGCATCGTCGAGGTAGACCTCGTCGATGGTGCCGATCTTGGTGCCGTTGCGGTCGAATGCCTTGCGGCCGATCAGGCTGCGCGGATCGATGTCGGTCTGCACGGTCCCTCCAAATGGTCGCAACTCCTCCGTAATGACTACAGAAGTGCATTTCGGGAGAGGAGGCCACTCGGGGAGTGCCCGGATCCTCGCTGGTAGGCTGGGTGATGGCTGTCGACCCTGTGCGGGAGAGTCCTCCGAATGAACGCGACGGAGGCGCCGAAGGAGCAAATCCTCCCCGGAATCTCTCAGGCATACGTACCGCACGGACGAGGCCACTCTGGAAAGCAGGGGCGGGTACCGGGCGTGCAGTGCCGGTCCCACTCCTCACCGACGGTGAAAGCCGGACCTCGCGGGCGACCCCCGCGGATCCGGTGAAGCTCTCAGGTTGAGATGACAGAGGGGGAGGCCGTCCGGGTGCCCGCGCCGTGGTGCCCCTCGCAGGTCATACGACCAGGAGGCCTCCGTTCATGACCGCCAACCGCATTCCGCTCTCCCAGCTGGAGCGAGGCATCCCCTTCGAGCAGCGCCACATCGGCCCGGATGCCGAGGCGCAGGCGAAGATGCTCGCCCAGGTGGGCTACGGCTCCCTGGACGAACTGACCGCCGCCGCGGTGCCGGATGTCATCAAGACCGCCGAAGCGCTCGACCTGCCCGAGGCGCTGACCGAGGCCGAGGTGCTTGCCGAGCTGCGCTCGCTCGCCGACCGCAACCAGGTCCTCTCCCCGATGATCGGCCTCGGCTACTACGGCACCTTCACCCCGCCGGTGATCTTGCGCAACGTCATGGAGAACCCGGCCTGGTACACGGCCTACACGCCGTACCAGCCCGAGATCTCCCAGGGCCGCCTCGAAGCGCTGCTGAACTTCCAGACGGTCGTCGCCGACCTCACCGGCCTGCCGACCTCCGGTGCCTCCCTGCTCGACGAGGGCACGGCGGCCGCCGAGGCCATGTCGCTGGCCCGCCGCGTGGGCAAGGTCAAGGACGGCGTCTTCCTGATCGACGCGGACGCGCTGCCGCAGACCATCGCCGTGATCGAGACCCGCGCCGAGCCCACGGGCGTCGAGGTCGTCGTCGCGGACCTCTCCGACGGCATCCCGGCCGAGATCGCCGAGCGCGGCGTGTTCGGCGTGCTGATCCAGTACCCGGGCGCCTCCGGTGCCGTACGGGAGATCAAGCCGCTGATCGACCAGGCGCACGAGCTCGGTGCCATCGTCACCGTCTCGGCCGACCTGCTCGCGCTGACCCTGCTGACCTCCCCGGGCGAGCTGGGCGCCGACATCGCCGTCGGCACCACGCAGCGCTTCGGTGTCCCGATGGGCTTCGGCGGACCGCACGCCGGCTACATGGCCGTCCAGGCCAAGCACGCGCGCTCGCTGCCGGGCCGCCTCGTCGGCGTCTCCGTGGACGCGGACGGCAACAAGGCCTACCGCCTGGCGCTGCAGACCCGTGAGCAGCACATCCGCCGCGAGAAGGCCACGAGCAACATCTGTACCGCTCAGGTGCTGCTGGCCGTCATGGCCGCCATGTACGCCGTCTACCACGGCCCGGACGGCCTGCGGACGATCGCCCGCCGCACCCACCGATACGCCGCGCTGCTCGCCGCGGGCCTGCGGGCCGGCGGGGTCGAGATCGTGCACGGCGCGTACTTCGACACGATCACGGCCCGTGTGCCGGGCCGCGCGGCCGAGGTCGTCGCCGCCGCCCGCGAGGGCGGGGTCAACCTGTACCGGGTGGACGCCGACCACGTGTCCGTCGCCTGCGACGAGACCACCCTGCGCGCCGGCATCGAGGCCGTCTGGGCCGCCTTCGGCGTCACCGCGGACATCGAGGCGCTCGACGCGAGCACGGACGACGCCCTGCCCGAGGGCCTGCTGCGCTCGGACGACTACCTGACCCACCCGGTCTTCCACCAGCACCGCTCCGAGACCGCGATGCTGCGCTACCTGCGCAAGCTGTCGGACAAGGACTACGCGCTGGACCGCGGCATGATCCCGCTGGGCTCCTGCACCATGAAGCTCAACGCGACCACCGAGATGGAGCCGGTGACCTGGCCCGAGTTCGGCCAGCTGCACCCCTTCGCCCCGGTCGAGCAGGCCGAGGGGTACCTCACGCTCATCAACGAGCTGGAGGAACGTCTCTGCGAGGTCACCGGCTACGACAAGGTCTCGATCCAGCCCAACGCCGGCTCCCAGGGTGAGCTCGCCGGTCTGCTGGCCGTCCGCGCCTACCACCGGGCGAACGGCGACGAGCAGCGCACCGTCTGCCTCATCCCGTCCTCCGCGCACGGCACCAACGCGGCCAGCGCCGTGATGGCCGGCATGAAGGTGGTCGTCGTCAAGACCGCCGACGACGGCGAGGTGGACGCCGCGGACCTGCGCGCCAAGATCGAGCAGTACCGCGACGAGCTCTCCGTGCTGATGATCACCTACCCCTCCACGCACGGGGTGTTCGAGGAGCACGTCGCCGACATCTGCGCGCAGGTGCACGAGGCCGGCGGCCAGGTCTACGTGGACGGAGCCAACCTCAACGCCCTGGTGGGCCTGGCCAAGCCGGGTCACTTCGGCGGCGACGTCTCGCACCTGAACCTGCACAAGACCTTCTGCATCCCGCACGGCGGCGGCGGTCCCGGCGTGGGCCCGGTCGGCGTCCGGGCGCACCTGGCCCCGTACCTGCCGAACCACCCGCTCCAGCCGACCGCCGGCCCGGAGACGGGCGTCGGCCCGATCTCGGCCGCCCCGTGGGGTTCGGCCGGCATCCTGCCGATCTCCTGGTCGTACGTGCGCCTCATGGGCGGCGAAGGCCTCAAGCGGGCCACGCAGGTGGCGGTGCTGGGCGCCAACTACATCGCCAAGCGCCTCGAGCCGCACTACCCGGTGCTCTACACCGGCCCGGGCAACCTGGTCGCGCACGAGTGCATCATCGACCTGCGTCCGCTGTCGAAGGCGACCGGCGTGAGCGTGGACGACATCGCCAAGCGCCTGATCGACTACGGCTTCCACGCGCCGACCATGTCCTTCCCGGTGGCCGGCACGCTGATGATCGAGCCGACCGAGTCCGAGGACCTCGCCGAGATCGACCGCTTCTGCGACGCGATGATCGCCATCCGCGGCGAGATCGAGCGGGTCGCGGCCGGCGAGTGGCCGGCGGGCGACAACCCGCTGGCCAACTCCCCGCACACCGCGGCGGCGCTGGGCGGCGAGTGGAACCACCCGTACACCCGTGACGAGGCCGTCTTCCCGGGCGGGGTCACGGCCGCGGAGAAGTACTGGCCGCCGGTGCGGCGCATCGACGGCGCGTTCGGCGACCGGAACCTGGTGTGCTCCTGCCCGCCGCTGGACGAGTACGACAACTGAGCATGGGCGAGGGGCCGGTCCGGGGAATTCCTCCCGGACCGGCCCCTCCGTCGTTGCCGCGGCCGGTCTGCCGCCTTGGGCCTCCGCGGCCGACCGGCCCGCCCGCTTCGGCCGGCTAGGCGGCCTTCATCACCTGGGCCGCCGCGAGCGGGCGGTGCGGGGCGATGATCTGGCCGTCCGGCAGCAGCTCACCGGTGTCCTCGAAGAGCAGGACGCCGTTGCACAGCAGGCTCCAGCCCTGTTCCGGGTGGTTGGCCACCGGGAGCGCTGCCTCCCGGTCGGCGGATTCGGCTGAAGGGCAGGCTGGCTGGTGCTGGCACATGGATGCGTTCTTTCGCTGCGGTGTGGTCTGCGTGCTACGGCTCGATGCGTCGTTCATGGCCGTCCCCCTGGGTCATCCCCGCACCCGCGGGGAGCTTGTCCTCAGTCTTCCCCCACGACAGCCGCTTCGCAGGTATTTCCCGCCAGCTGTCCTCATAGATTGATGACGCATCACTCGTGCGGGCGGTTCAGGCCAACTCCCCTGTCATTTTGGATGGTTCGCCAGTGGCCCGAGCGGGCTAGGCCGAATGGGCCACTCGGGCCACCGGGGCGGTCAGGCCGCGGGCGCGGCGAGCGAGGGCGGGACGGGCGCCGCCGCGGGGGTCAGCCGGTGGGTCATGACACGCAGCAGCTCGGACACCGGGTGCGGGCGGTGTGCGGCGATGCCGGGCGGGGCGGGAGCGAGCGGGATCAGCAGGTCCTCGGCCGCGGGCAGGCCGGCGGAGGCGTCGGCCCCCACCGCCCCGTGCAGCCACAGGGTCAGCATGTACAGCTCGGGTACGGACAGCAGCCGCGGCTGGTACGGCGTACCGAGCGACTCGGCCTGGCGCAGGGCGCGTTCGGTGGCCGCGACGTACGGCCCCTCGAAGAAGTGGGAGAAGGCCCACCCGTCCGGTGTGAGCCGGGTGTCGGCGGCCGCGACGCAGCGGTCCCCGCTGCGGATGAGGAACCGCCAGCCGGTGAGGCGGGTGCGGGGCGGCCTGCCGCCGGACGCCAGGTCCGAGATGTTCAACCGGTCCAGGACGTGGACCGGAAGGGGGAGTTCGGCGGTCACCGGCCCCTGGAGGGCGCGCAGGGCGGGAGTGTGTGCCTCGTGGACGGCGGTGGGGGAACCGAGAGCCGCGAGGACGCTGCGCAGGGCGGGTGCGGGGGCCGGAGGGACATGCAGCGGCATGGTGGGTCGCCTCTCACTTGGGAGACCTGTGGAAACGGGGGCAGGTGCGGACGGCGCTGTCGCATTCTGGGGCCAGAGGGGGGCTGAGGGGCAATGGCCGCGCGCCAACTCTCTGCCTCGTTTGCGGAGTTTATACGACATGTGTTCACGCAGTGTTTCGGCTAGCTGTCCCGGCTATTGCCGGCAAGGCGCTTACCGGTCCCGCTGGCATGGCATTCATGCCGGATAGGCGCGAACATGCCGCGCTGACCTCGGAGGTTACCGGAAAGGGGCTCGGCTGGAAAGCGCCGGTTATCCGGAACCGGCAAAGTCGACGCGGAATTTGCGCTTAACGACTTGCCAGGTGAATGTGCCAAAACGCCCGTCGGCCAAACCGGCGCGCGCTCCTCGCCACGCACGCCCCCGCCGCGTTATGGATCATGCTGCCGGGGCATCATCGACCGTACATGCGCGCCTGGGCGCCACCGGGCCAGGCCCACTCGAGGAGGGACGCTTCGATGGGGGAGAAGGTCGTGGCAGGCGGGTTCGACCTGTCCGATCGGCAGCGGTATCGAAGGAAGCTTCACGAGTGTCTGGAGGGGCTGGAGCGACTTCTGGCGGAGAAGAGGTTCGATCGTCCCAAGAACATGATGGGACTGGAGATCGAGTTGAATCTGGCGGGTGCCGACGGCTTGCCGAGAATGGTGAATGCCCAGGTGCTGGAGCGGATTGCGAGCCCTGATTTCCAGACCGAACTCGGAATGTTCAACCTGGAGGTGAACGTCCTTCCGCACCGCCTCGGCGGCCGGGTATTCGATCAGCTCGCGGAGGAACTCAGCGCGGGTCTGGGCTATGCCCACCGGCAGGCCGCGGAGATCGATGCCGGAGTGGTGATGATCGGCATTCTGCCGACGATCACCCGAGAGGACCTGGTCACCGCCAACCTCTCGGCGGTCGACCGCTACTCGCTGCTCAACGAGCAGATCCTGATGATGCGCGGCGAGGACTTCACGCTCGACATCGACGGCGTCGAACGGCTGGTGTGGAACGCCGGGTCGATCGTGCCCGAGGCCGCCTGCACCTCCGTGCAGCTCCACCTCCAGGTGACCCCGGCACGGTTCGCGGACGTGTGGAACGCGGCCCAGGCGGTGGTCGCCGCACAGATAGCCGTGGGCGCGAACTCGCCCTTCCTGTTCGGGCGCGAGCTGTGGCGGGAGTCGCGGCCGCCGCTGTTCACCCAGGCCACCGACACCCGGCCGCCCGAGCTCCAGGCGCAGGGGGTACGGCCGCGCACCTGGTTCGGGGAGCGCTGGGTGGACTCGCCGTACGAGCTCTTCGCGGAGAACGTGCGCTACTTTCCGGCGCTGCTTCCGATCTGCGACGAGGAGGAGCCGCTGCGGGTGCTCGCCGAGGGCGGGGTGCCCGGGCTCCAGGAGCTGGTCCTGCACAACGGCACCGTCTACCGGTGGAACCGGCCCGTGTACGGGGTCGCCGACGGGGTGCCGCACCTGCGCGTGGAGAACCGGGTGCTGCCGGCCGGGCCCACGGTCGCCGACGTCGTCGCCAACGCCGCCTTCTACTACGGGCTCGTACGCACCCTCGCCGACGAGCCGCGCCCGGTGTGGACCCGGCTGCCCTTCGCCGAGGCGGAGGCCAACTTCGACGCCGCCTGCCGCTACGGGATCGACGCGCGGCTGCGCTGGCCGCGCCGGGGCCGGGCCGGGGGGCTGGCCAGTGTGCCCGCGGTCCGGCTGGTCCTGGACGAGCTGCTGCCGATGGCGGCGGCCGGCCTGGACGCGTGGGGGATCGAGCCCGCGGACCGGGACCGCTACCTCGGCATCATCGAGGAGCGCTGCCGGCGGCGGGCGAACGGGGCGACCTGGCAGGTGGACACCTACCACCGGGCGCTCGCGTCCGGCCTGGACCGCGACGCGGCACTGGCGGCGACCACCCGGCGCTATACCGAGCTGATGCACAAGGGCGATCCCGTGCACACCTGGCCCGTGGGGCCGGGGGAGGGGGAGGTGCCCGCCGGAGGCTGATCCCCGGGCCGCCCGCCGCCCGCCGAGGAGGCAGTATGGGGTGGTCGTATCGGGATGGCGGGACGGGAGTCGGGCGTGCGGGCGGAGCCGGAGCCGGTGTTCGTGGAGCTGGACGCGGACGGGCGGCGGCGCGTCCTGCGCACCGAGACCCTGCTCGTCCTGGCGCTGTCGCTGGGCGCGAGCGGGGTCTCGGCGCTCATCAGCTTCATCGGCTCGCTCACCAAGCCGGGCGGACTCAAGGACCAGGCCGCCACGCTCAACGGCTCGTACGCGCCCGGCCGGCCCTGGCTGGACCTGGCCTGGCAGCTGTTCGGCATCGCCACCGCCCTGGTCCCCGTACTGCTGGTGGCGCACCTGCTGACCCGTGAGGGCGCGCCGGGCCTGCGGGCGCTGGGCTTCGACCGCACCCGGCCGCTGTGGGACCTGGGCCGGGGTGCGCTGGTCGCGGCGGGGATCGGGAGCGCCGGACTGCTCTTCTACCTGGGGGCGCGGGCCACCGGGTTCAACCTCACGGTGGTGCCGGAGGCGCTGCCCGACGTGTGGTGGAAGTTCCCCGTACTGATCCTCTCCGCGGTGCAGAACTCCGTGGTGGAGGAGGTCATCGTGCTGGCCTACCTGCTGCGGCGGCTGGACCAGCTCGGCTGGTCGCCGATGGCCGCGCTGCTGGCCAGCTCGCTGCTGCGCGGCTCCTACCACCTCTACCAGGGCATCGGCGGCTTCATCGGCAACGTGGTGATGGGCGTCGTCTTCGTGCTGGCCTACCGCCGCTGGGGCCGGGTCGGGCCCCTCGTCGTCGCGCACGCGCTGCTCGACATCGTGGCCTTCGGCGGGTACGCGCTGCTCGCGGGCAAGGTGGGCTGGCTGCCGACGCCGTAGCCGGCCCGGTCAGGGGGCGGTGAGCAGCTCTCCGTCGAGGACGGTCACCGCGCGGCCGGTCAGCAGGGTGCGCTCGCCCGCCAGATTCACCCGTACGAGGCCCTGGCGGGCGCCGCCCTGGAGGCCGGTCAGCTCGGTGCGGCCCAGGCGCCCGGCCCAGAAGGGGGCGAGCGCGGTGTGCGCGCTGCCGGTGACCGGGTCCTCGTCGATCCCGAAGGCCGGGAAGAAGCCGCGGGAGACGAAGTCGTACCCGCGGGAGGGATCCTCGGCCTGCGCGGTGACGATCACCCCGCGTCTGGCGAAGGCCCGCAGGGCGGCGTGGTCGGGCGCCAGTTCGCGGACCGTCCGCTCGTCGGCGAGCTCGATCAGCAGGTCCCCGATGTGGGCGGCGGTGTCGTGCACGGACAGGATCGGGGCGCCGCCGAGGGCGTGCTGCACGGCAGCCGGAGCCGGGGCCGGGGTGAGCGAGGACGTCGGGAAGTCCAGGGTGACGGCCCCGTCCGGGCCGGTTTCGGCCGTCAGGATGCCGCAGCGGGCGTTGAAGCGCACCAGCCCGTCGGCGAGGCCGCTGGTGGCGAGGACGTGCGCCGTGGCGAGGGTCGCGTGCCCGCACATGTCGACTTCGGCCGCCGGGGTGAACCAGCGCAGCGCCCAGTCGGCGTCCGCACCGGGCGGCAGCGGGTGGGCGAAGGCGGTCTCGGAGAGGTTCACCTCGGAGGCGACCTGCTGGAGCCAGGAGTCCGGCGGGAACGCGGAGTCGAGGAGCAGGACTCCGGCGGGGTTCCCGTGGAACGGGCGGTCGGTGAAGGCGTCGACGATTCGGATGCGCATGGACCGACCGTAGGGCGGGTTTTCGATCGCCGCCAAAGGCCAATCCGGGGTGACTGGACTGCTGCGAGGCTGTTCGCTGAGAAAGTTTCCGATATATCGTTGACGCATCGCGATGGGTCACCGATAGTAGAGACATCGGATCCCCGATACGACGCGAAGACGACGTACGAGACGAAAGGAGCGCAGTCATGCGTTCACACGGACAGCACGGACATGACCACGGGCACGAGCACGGCCGGGGCCACGGCCACTGCGGGCCCGATCGTCGGGAGGAGTTCAAGGGGCGGCGCGCCGCCTTCGGGCCGTTCGGACCGCCCTTCGGCGGCGGACCCTTCGGCGGGCGCGGCGGACGCGGCGGGCCGCGGGGCCGGGCTCGGCGCGGAGACGTGCGGGCCTCGATCCTGGCGCTGCTCGCCGACCGGCCCATGCACGGCTACGAGATGATCCAGGAGATCGGCGAGCGCAGCGGCGGGGCCTGGAAGCCCAGCCCCGGCTCGGTCTACCCGACCCTGCAGCTGCTGGAGGACGAGGGCCTGATCACCAGCGAGAGCGAGGGCGGCAAGAAGCTGTTCACGCTCACCGACGCAGGCCGCACCGAGGCCGAATCGGGTCCGGACGCCCCCTGGGCGGATGCCGGGCGCGGCTTCGACTTCGAGGCGATGCACGAGGTCCGCACGGCCGGGGTCGGCCTGATGGAGGCCTTCGGCCAGGTCTTCAAGACCGGCACCCCCGAGCAGCGGGAGAAGGCCGTCGCGGTCATCAACGACGCCCGCAAGAAGCTCTACCTGATCCTGGCCGACGAGCACTGACCCGACGGCCCGGGCGATCGCAACGGCGCGCCCCGCGAGTCACTCGCGGGGCGCGCCGCCGTGCGTACGCAAATGCGGGAGCCGAAGGGGTCCCGGTCCGAGGGGTGGGGGCGTCAGGCGACCAGGCCGGCCAGCTTGCGCAGCGATTCGTTCAGCGCGGCGGTGGCCGAGTCCTTGAGCTTGCCCGCCATCAGGGAGACGGCCGCACCGGTGAACTCACCGTCGATGCGCACGGTGGTGGCGCCGCCGTCCGGGACCAGGGTGTACCGGGTGAGGACGGCCACGCCCATCGGGCCCTTGCCGGTGATGGCGAAGAGGCGCTCGTCCTCCAGCTCCGAGACGGTCCAGACGACCTCGGCCGGGAAGCCCATCATCTTCATGTTCTCGGCGAAGGTGGCGCCGATCGCGAGGGTCTCCGGGCCGCCCTTCGGGAAATTGGTGTGGGTCATGCTCCACTGGCCGTACGCGTCCCAGTCCGTCAGCTGTGACCAGAGCTTCGCGGCGGGCGCCTCGATGCGTGATTCCGCGGTGACTTCGGCCATGCGACCACCCCTTCTCGTCGGGTACGTGCGGCGGAACGTAGCCCCGGTGGGCGGAACATTCAATACTGACGACCTGTCAGATATTGGAGGGGTGTACGAGCCCCGGTCTCGGCTGCGTCTCAACAGGTGTCATGCTCGTGACGCTCCTGACGGGTGCCTGCCATGATGGCCGGATGCAAGCGTCAGGGAAAAACGCCGGACTGGGTCTCGCCCTCGTCTCGGCGGTCGCGTTCGGTGGTTCCGGAGTGGCGGCGAAGCCGCTGATCGAGGCGGGTCTGGACCCCCTCCACATGGTCTGGCTCAGGGTGGCCGGGGCAGCGCTCGTGCTGTCCCCGCTGGCCTGGCGCCACCGTGACCTCGTCCTGCGCCGGCCCGCGCTGCTCGCGGGCTTCGGACTGGTCGCCGTCGCCGGGGTACAGGCCTTCTACTTCGCCTCCCTGTCCCGCATCCCCGTGGGCGTGGCCCTGCTGCTGGAGTACCTCGGCCCGGCGCTGCTGCTCGGCTACATCCGCTTCGTCCAGCGCAAGCCCGTGACGCGGGGCGCGGCCGCCGGAGCGGCCGTGGCCGTCGTGGGACTGGCCTGCGTGGTCGAGATCTGGGCCGGACTGCGGCTCGACGCGCTCGGCGTGCTCTTCGGCCTCTGCGCGGCCCTGTGCCAGGCGTTCTACTTCGTCTTCGCCGACCAGGGCGCGGACAAGGAGGACGCCCCCGACCCGCTCGGTGTGATCGCGTACGGCATGCTCATCGGCACCCTGGTGATGACGGTGATCGCCCGGCCGTGGGAGATGGACTGGCAGGTGCTGGGCGGGGAGGCCGCCATGGGCGACCTGATGCTCCCCGCGCCGGTGCTGCTCGGCTGGGTGGTGCTGGTCGCGACCGTCTTCGCCTACCTGACCGGCGTGGTCTCCGTACGCAGGCTCTCGCCGCAGGTCGCGGGCGTGGTGGCCTTCCTGGAGGCGGTCGTCGCCACCGTGCTGGCCTGGATCCTGCTCGGCGAGCACCTCTCCACCTGGCAGATCGTCGGCGGCGGGCTGGTGCTGGGCGGCGCGTTCATCGCGCAGTCGTCGCGGCCGGCTCCCGCCCTGGCCCCGGTTCCGGTCGGGGCCGGACCGGCCGTGGTGGACCGCGAGACGACCAGGGCCTAGGGTGGCGCTCATGCCTTCGACCGTGCTTCCCCCTCCCGTCCGCGCCTAGCGCGGGCGGCCCTCCTCGAACGAGTACCCCTGCCCGGGGTGTTCCCGGGCGGGTGAGCGCTGCCCGCGAAGCGATGACCCGCACTTCTCATCCTTCACGCATGCGCGGAGAACCACGTGTCGAACCATTCGCCCGCTGCCGGGCGCAGTCTGCTGTACCTCGTCGTCGCCGGAGCCGCCTGGGGCACCGCCGGGGCGGCCGCCTCCCTCCTCTTCCTCGCCAGTGACCTCGGTCCGCTCGCCCTGTCGTTCTGGCGGTGCGCGGGCGGGCTCGTGGTGCTGCTCGGGGTGCTCGCCGTACGCCGCCGCCCGCGGCTGCGCCCCGGGGCCGCGCGGGTGCGGCCCCGGGCCGGCTCGCTGATCGCGACCGGGCTGATGTTCACCCTGTTCCAAGCCGCCTACTTCGCCGCCGTGCGCGAGACCGGCCTCGCGGTCGGCACCGTCGTCACGCTCGGCGCCGGGCCCGTGCTGATCGCGCTCGGGGCGCGGTACTGGATGGGCGAGCGGCTCGGCAGGGGCGGCGCGGCCGCCGTCGCCGGAGCGCTGGCCGGGCTCGCCGTCCTGGTGCTGGGCAGCGGGGGCGGCGAGGTGCGCCCGCTCGGTGTCGGCTGGGCGCTGCTGTCGGCCGCCGGGTACGCGGCGATGACCCTGCGGGCCCGCTGGCTCGGGCGGCGCGGGGCGGGCGGGGACCCGCTGGTGACCACCGCGTGGTCGGTCGCGGTGGGCACGGTGTGCCTGCTGCCGCTCGCCGCGGCGGAGGGGCTGCTGCCGCACACCGCCGAACTGGGGCGGGTGCTCTGGCTGCTGGTGTACGTCGCGACCGTGCCGACGGCCCTGGCGTACGCGCTCTACTTCACCGGAGCGGCGGCCGTGCGGTCCGCCACCGTGTCCGTGATCATGCTGATCGAGCCGGTGAGCGCGGCCGTGATCGCCGTGCTGCTGCTCGGGGAGCGGCTGACCGGCGCCGTGGTGCTGGGCACCGTCCTGCTGCTGGCGGCCGTGGGCGCCCTGATCGCGGCGGAGGCGCGGCGGCCGGCGGCGGGGGCGGCGGTCGGGCCTGTGAACGGGCCCGACGGTTCGGCGGACGGGCCCGCGGAGGATTCCGCGGACGGGTCGGCGGTGCGGCCCGTCCGCGCTCCCGAAGTGTCGGGTCAGAGCGCCGCGAGGTAGTCCGGAGCGGCGGTCCCGGGGGCCAGGTCGGCCGCCGGGACCGGCGTCCCGTAGGCCGGGGCGACCGGGACCACGCCCGCCCAGTAGGGCAGCCCCATGTCCTCGGCGTCGTCGTTCGGCCCGCCGGTACGGATCTTCGCGGACACCTCGGTCAGGTCCAGGCGGATCACCGCGGTGGCGGCGAGCTCCTTGGCGTTGGCCGGCCGCGAGTCGGCGGAGCGGCCCGGGACCACGTGGTCGACGAGGGCGTCCAGAGCCATCCGGCACTCCTCCTCGTCCGTGACCTGGTAGGCCGTGCCGTGCACGACCACCGAGCGGTAGTTCAGCGAGTGGTGGAACGCCGAGCGGGCCAGCACCAGGCCGTCGACGTGCGTCACGGTCACGCAGACCGGCAGCCCCGGATCGGCCTTCCCGGCCGCGCGCAGCGGGCGCGAGCCCGTGGAGCCGTGGAGGTAGAGCGCCTCGCCGACGCGACCGAAAAGGGTCGGCAGCACCACCGGGGCGCCGTCGCGCACGAAGCCGAGGTGGCAGATGTAGGCCTGGTCGAGTATCGAGTGCACCGTCTCGCGGTCGTAGCGCGCCCGGTCGCGGGAGCGGGTCGGCACCGTGCGGTCGGTGGGCTCGTACGCGTCGGGCGGGGTGTTCGGCCCGGACGACGCGGGCGCTTCCGTGGCGGGCGTGGCGGTCATGATGCGAACTCCGTTGTACTAGTGCATAATGTTGTTTGTGCTAGGAGACTATCGGATCGCCGGGCGCCGCGCATCGGATATCGCGGCCAGTGTCGAAGCGGGTGTGGGATCGGGCGCGCTCGCGCCGGGGGCGCTGCTGCCGCCGATGCGGGAGCTGGCGGCCGAGCTGGGGGTGAACCCCAACACCGTCGCGGCCGCCTACCGGACTTTGCGCGAGCGCGGGGTCATCGAGACCGACGGGCGGCGCGGCAGCCGGGTGCGCGCCCGCCCGTCCAGCGCGCCGCGGGACGCCCTGCGGATGGCGGTGCCGGCGGGCGTACGGGACATCACGGCGGGCAATCCGGACGTGGCGCTGCTGCCCCCGCTGGACGGGGCGCTGGCGGCGGCCGCCCGGCGCTACGCGCAGGCCCCGACCCTCTACGGGCAGGACCCGGTCGACCCCGAACTGGCGCGGCTGGCCCGGGCCGACCTCGACGCGGACGGGGTCCCGGCCGGGCCGGTCGCGCTGACCTCGGGCGCCCTGGACGGGATCGAACGGGTGCTGGCCGCGCACCTGCGCCCCGGTGACGCGGTGGCGGTCGAGGACCCGGGCTGGGGGAGCGTGCTGGACCTGGTCCCGGCGCTCGGGCTGCGGGTGTTGCCGGTGGCCGTCGACGACGAGGGGCCGCAGGTCCACGCGGTGGCGCGGGCGCTGGAGGCCGGGGCGCGGGCGCTGGTGGTGACCTCGCGGGCGCAGAACCCCACCGGCGCCGCGGTGAGCGCGGAGAGGGCCGCGCGGCTGCGGGCGCTGCTGGCGGACCACCCCGGTGTGCTGGTGATCGACGACGACCACGGGCACGCGATCGTGGACCTGCCCCTGCATTCGCTGGGCGGCGTCACCCGGCACTGGGTGCTGGTCCGGTCGACGGCGAAGGCCTACGGGCCGGACCTGCGGCTGGCGGTGCTGACGGGGGACGCGGTGACGCTGGACCGGGTCCGGGGCAGGCAGCGGCTGGGCCCCGGGTGGGTGAGCCGGCTGCTGCAGTACGCGGTGGTGGAGCTGTGGACCTCGGGCGCCGTGGACCGGGCCGCGGTGGCCCGCTCGTACGGGGAGCGGCGGGACGCCCTGGTCGCGGCGCTGGGCGAGCGGGGGGTGCGGGCGCACGGGCGGACCGGGATGAACGTGTGGGTGCCGGTGGCCGACGAGACGGGTGTGGTGACGCGGCTGCTGGCCGCGGGCTGGGCGGTGACGGCCGGCGCCCGGTTCCGGGTCGAGTCGGAACCGGGCGTGCGGCTGACGGTGTCGCAGGTGGCGGTCGCGGACGTGCCGGGCCTGGCGGACGCGGTGGCCGCCGCCGTCCGGCCGGGGGCGGCGGGCGTCAGGTACGTCTGACCGCGGGCCGGGGCCTGCGGGCCCCGGGGCGGGTCTGGGTCAGGGCGGCGCCGGCCAGGACGATCGCGGCGCCCACCGGGGTGTTCCAGTGGAGCTGTTCGCCGAGGACCAGGACGCCCGCCGCGGTGGCGATGACCGGGATGAAGTAGGTGACCATCTGGGCCGTGGTCGGGCCGATCTCCGAGACCAGGCCGTACTGCATCTGGAGCGCCATGCCCGTGCCGAGCGCGCCCAGGGCGACCACCGACAGGGTCGGCCACAGCGGGAACGACGTCGGGGCCGCCGTGAACAGGGCGCTGACCAGGGCGAGCTGGAGCGTGGAGACCAGCAGCTGGCCGCCGGTCAGGGCCACCGGCGAGCCCGGGGTCCCGGCCAGCGTGCGGCGGACGTAGATCCAGCCGACGGGGTAGCAGAGCGAGGCCAGCAGGGCGAACGCGGTGCCCTTGGCGTCGACCCCGGAGAAGCCCTGCCAGGCGCCGAGCACGGTCAGGACGCCGAGGAAGCCCAGGCCCAGCCCCGCCACGCGGCGGCGCGTCGGGCGGTCCTCGGACAGCGCGACCAGGGACAGCGCCATCCCCCACAGCGGGGAGGTGGCGTTGCAGATGCCGGCCAGGCCGGACGGGATGCTCAGTTCCGCGTAGGCGAACAGCGAGAAGGGGGCGGTGTTGAGCAGCAGCGCCGCCACACTGAGGTGACCCCAGGTGCGCAGCCCCCGCGGCAGCGGCTCGCGGCGGACCAGCAGCACGCCGACGAGCGTGAGCGCACCGAACAGGACCCGGCCCAGGGCCACCTGGAACGGCGCGTACGCCTCGGTGCCCACCTTGATCAGCAGGAAGCTGAAGCCCCAGACGACCGACAGGATCGCGAAGCGGACGCGCCAGTCCAGGAGGAGGCCCCGCCGGGTGCCCGCGGTGCCCGGCGTGCCCGGTGTGGCAGGCGGGGCGGTCGTGGAGAGGGTGGGGCGAGGGGTGGTGGGTGCGCTCATGCCCTTACTGTGCGCGTCTCAACTTCGTAGGACAAGCGAGAGTTTCTCGGTGCGGCGGCGTAGCATTGCTTACATGTTGAACCTGGAGCGCCTGCGCACCCTCGACGCCCTCGCCCGCCACGGCTCGGTCAGCGGCGCGGCCGACGGACTCCACGTCACCACCTCCGCGGTCTCCCAGCAGATGGCCAAGCTCGAACGCGAGGTCGGCCAGCCCCTGCTGGCCAGGAACGGGCGCGGGGTCCGGCTCACCGACGCCGGGCGGCTGCTCGCCGACCACGCCGCCCGGATCATCTCGCAGGTGGAGCTCGCCCAGGCCGACGTGGAGGCCCAGCGGGGCTGCGCGGTCGGCGAACTGCGCATCGGGGCCTTCCCGACCGCCATGCGCGGCCTGCTGCCCGGAGCCCTGTCCGCCCTGCGCGAGGGCCATCCGGAGCTGCGGGTGCTGGTCCGCGAGCAGGAGCCGGAGGAGAGCATGGCCGCCGTCGTGCGCGGGGACCTCGACCTGGCGCTGGCCATCGACTGGCACAACAAGCGCATGCCGGTGCCCGCCGAACTCACCCGCACGCACCTGCTCGACGACTCCGTCGACATCGCCGTCCCGGCCGGCCACCGGCTGGCCGACCGGACGGAGATCTCCCTCGCCGAGTTCGCCGACGACGACTGGATCTCCTGGAACGAGGGGCAGTTCTGCCACGAGTGGCTGGTCTTCACCCTCCGCGGCACGGGGATCGAGCCGCGCATCGCCCACATCGCCGAGGAGCACCACACCCAGCTCGCCTTCGTGGAGGCCGGGCTCGGGGTGTGCGTGGCGCCGAAGCTGGGCCGCGGCCCGACCCCGCCCGGGGTCCGGCTGCTGCCGGTCTGCGACTCCGTACGCCGGCACGTGTACGCCGTCTGGCGTGCGGACGCCGACCGCCGCCCCTCCATCCGCGCCGCGGTCGAGGCGCTGCGGCAGACCGCCGCGCAGCCGTACTAGGGCGGCTGGGCGGCCCACGGCCTAGAGCTTGCGGAAGTCCCAGGAGACGACCGAGTCCGGGGTCAGGCGGATCCAGGCGTGGCGGCCGTCGTGCGGCATCTCCTCGATTCCGAAGTTCTTGACCGGGAAGATCCGTTCGGCCTCCGCCAGCTCCGGGCACGGCTCACCGGTGCGCGGGGCCTCGCCCACGAAGACGGCGCTGCCGGACAGTTCCACGCCGCGCAGTTCGTCGTAGGCCTCCCCGGAGTCCACGACCACCGAGATCCGCGGGTCCTTGCGCAGGTCGGACCAGCGCCGGCTGCGGGTGATCGAGTACAGCCACAGGGAGCGGCCGTCCCAGGCGAACCACAGGGCGCCCACGTGCGGGCGGCCGTCCGGGGAGACCGTGGCCACGCGGCAGGTGCGCTGCTCGCGGAGGAAGGTATCCACCTCCTCGTCGGTCATCATGATCCGGCGGCCCCGCCGCTGCGTCCTCTCCGGGCGTGTCTCGTCCATCCGTCCCGCACCCCTTCACATCTGACTGTGTGTCAGGAATCATGCGGGCTCGTCGGCCGATACGCCAGGGGGAGCCATGCCGGATCTCGATCCCGCCACCACCGCGCTGCTCACCGTCGAATGCCAGAACGGCGTCGTCGGAGAGGAGAGCGCGCTGCCCGAGCTCGCGAAGGAGGCCCGTGACTCCGGCATGCTGGAGCGGGTGGCCGCACTGGCCGACGCCGCGCGCGGAGTCGGCATCCAGGTGCTGCACGCCGTCGCCGAGCGGCGGCCGGACGGGCGCGGGGCCAACACCAACGCGCGGTTGTTCCGGGCCGCCGGGAAGCTGCCCGTGCGCCAGATCTCCGGGACCGAGGCGGTACGGCTCGCCGCCCCGCTCGCCGTGGCCGAGCAGGACCTGGTGGTCCGCCGCCTGCACGGACTCTCCCCGATGGCCGGCACCGACCTGGACGCCCTGCTGCGCAACCTGGGCGTGCGCACCCTCGTCGTCACCGGGGTCTCCTCCAACATCGCGATCCCCAACACCGTCTTCGACGCCGTGAACCTCGGCTACCAGGTCGTGGTCCCGGCCGACGCCATTGCCGGGGTGCCCGCCTCCTGCACCGCCGAGGTGATCCGCAACTCCCTCGCGCTGGTCGCGACCATCACCACGGCCGAAGCCCTCCTCGCGCAGTGGGCTCCCGCGACCTGACCCCCGTAACCTGGGCGGATGCTGTCCGAAGTGATCGCGACCCGTTACGTCACGCCCCTGCGTGAGGGCGGCTCGCTCCCGGGAATCGTCGAGGCCGACGACCTCGGTACCTACGTCATGAAATTCACCGGAGCCGGCCAGGGGCGCAAGACCCTGGTCGCCGAAGTCGTCTGCGGCCGCCTGGCCCAGCGGCTGGGCCTGCGGGTCCCGCGGCTGGTGCAGATGCAGCTCGACCCCGTCATCGGGCTCGGCGAGCCCGACCAGGAGGTGCAGGAGCTGCTCAAGGCCAGCGGCGGGCTGAACCTCGGCATGGACTACCTGCCCGGGTCGATCGGCTTCGACCCGCTCGCCTACCAGGTGGACCCGGTCGAGGCGGGGCGGGTGGTCTGGTTCGACGCCCTGATCAACAACGTCGACCGGTCCTGGCGCAACCCGAACATGCTGGTCTGGCACGGGGACCTGTGGCTCATCGACCACGGCGCCACCATGATCTGGCACCACAACTGGCCCACCGCCCAGGCGGCCTCCGCCAAGCCCTACAACGCCTCCGACCACGTCCTGGCCCCCGTCGGCCCCGACATCGCGGCGGCCGCGGCCGCCCTCGCACCGCTGGTCACCGAGGAGCTGCTCACCGCGGTCGCGGCCGACGTGCCCGACGAGTGGCTGGTGGACGAGCCCGGCTTCGACTCCACCGACGCGCTGCGCCGCGCCTACGTGGAGGCGCTGCTGCCGCGCGCGGCCACGATCCACGAGAGGATCTCGATGGAGGCCGAGGTGAAGCCCCGGTCCGGGCCGCCCGGCTGGCTCGCCGAGCGCCTCGCCCCTCAGCCCCACCGGAAGAAGAGCGACAGCGAGTGATCAAGCGGGACGTTTTCGAGTACGCGCTGGTGCGTGTGGTGCCCCGGATGGAACGCGGGGAGTGTTTCAACGCCGGGGTGATCGTCTACTGCCGGGCGCATTCCTTTGTCGCCGCGCGCACCCACCTCGACGAGGCGAAGCTCCTCGCGCTGGATCCGCAGGCGGACGTGGCCGGGGTGCGGGCCGCGCTGCGCGGCGTCGAGGGGGTGTGCGGCGGCGGGGCCGCGGCGGGGCAGGCGGCCGGTGACGACGCCGGGCGCCGCTTCCGCTGGCTGATCGCGCCGCGCAGCACGGTGGTGCAGCCGGGGCCGGTGCACACCGGCCTGACGGCCGATCCCGCCGCCGAGGTGGAGCGGCTGCTGGAGCTGCTGGTCCGCTGACCGGGGCCGCCGGGGCTCCGCCGGGGGCTGCGCCGGGGTCGGGTGCCGCGCCGCTGCGGGGGCTCCGCCCCCGGCCCCCCGCGCCTCAAGCGCCGGCGGGACTGGACAGGGGCCCCGCCGCCTTGAGCGGTGGCGGATCCGGCTGCACCCGGTGGGCGTTGACACCGGGTGCCAGGGCTCCTAGCGTCTCCTCAGCTGAAGCTACTAAGCGGTTGCTCACCTCTGGGCGGCCGTTTCTCAAGGGCGAGGAGATCCAGCATGTCCACCACCGAGCAGCGCGTCGCGATCGTGACCGGGGCGGCCCGGGGCATCGGCGCGGCCACCGCCGTACGCCTGGCCGCCGAGGGCAGGGCCGTCGCCGTACTCGACCTCGACGAGGCGGCCTGCAAGGACACCGTGGAGGCGATCACGGCGGCCGGCGGCAAGGCCCTCGCGGTCGGCTGCGACGTCTCCGACGGCGCGCAGGTGGAGGCGGCCGTCGCGCGCGTCGCGAGCGAGCTCGGCGCCCCGACCATCCTGGTCAACAACGCGGGCGTGCTGCGCGACAACCTGCTCTTCAAGATGAGCGAGACCGACTGGGACACGGTCATGAACGTGCACCTGCGCGGCGCCTTCCTGATGTCGAAGGCCTGCCAGAAGTACATGGTGGAGGCCAAGTTCGGCCGGATCGTCAACCTGTCCAGCAGCTCGGCCCTCGGCAACCGCGGCCAGGTCAACTACTCCGCGGCCAAGGCCGGTCTGCAGGGCTTCACCAAGACCCTGGCCATCGAGCTCGGCAAGTTCGGCGTCACCGCCAACGCGGTCGCCCCCGGCTTCATCGTCACCGAGATGACCGCCCAGACGGCCGCCCGCGTGGGCATGGGCTTCGAGGACTTCCAGGCGGCGGCCGCCACCCAGATCCCCGTCCAGCGCGTCGGCCGCCCCGACGACATCGCCAACGCCATCGCCTTCTTCACGGGCGAGGCCGCCGGCTTCGTCTCCGGCCAGGTCATGTACGTGGCCGGCGGCCCGCTCAACTGACGAGCTCACGAGAGGCAGGGCGCACACGATGACGACGTACGACGGCAACGACAGCGGCAAGGTCGCACTGATCACCGGAGCGAGCCGCGGCATCGGCTACGGCATCGCCGAGGCGCTGGTCGCCCGCGGCGACCGGCTGTGCATCACCGGGCGCAACGAGGACGCCCTCAAGGAGGCCGTGGAGCGCCTCGGCGCCGACCGGGTGATCGGGGTGGCGGGCAAGGCGCACGACGAGGCCCACCAGGCCCTCGCCGTCGAGCGCACCATGGAGGCCTTCGGCCGGGTCGACTTCCTGGTCAACAACGCGGGCACCAATCCGGTCTTCGGCCCGATCGCGGACCTGGACCTCGGGGTCGCGCGCAAGGTCTTCGAGACGAACGTGATCTCGGCGCTCGGCTTCGCGCAGCGGACCTGGCACGCCTGGCAGAAGGAGAACGGCGGGGCGATCGTGAACATCGCCTCGATCGCCGGAGTCTCCGCCTCGCCGTTCATCGGCGCCTACGGGATGAGCAAGGCCGCCATGGTCAACCTCACCCTCCAGCTCGCGCACGAGATGGCGCCCGGGGTCCGCGTCAACGCGATCGCCCCGGCGGTGGTCAAGACCAAGTTCGCGCAGGCGCTCTACGAGGGCCGGGAGCAGGAGGCCGCGGCCGCCTATCCGCTCGGCCGGCTCGGGCTTCCGGAGGACATCGGGGGCGCGGCCGCATTCCTTACATCTGCACAAGCGGAATGGATCACAGGACAAACTCTGGTCGTTGACGGAGGTATGTTCCTCAATGCCGGAGTGCACTGACCGATAACCGGACGCATTTGCCCTCGAAAGGGAGGCAAATGCATACCTAATGTGCACGGAACCGGTCAAGTGCCCCACGAAACCTGCCCATTGGATTCGTGGGGCACTGCGGTAGGGTCTGCCGCACCCCTGGCTGATCGAGGAGCGTGCACGTGTTCAACCGGACCAGATGCCTGCAGATCACTGCGGCCCTTGCGTCCATATCCCTGCTCGCCGGTTGCGGCCTGCTTTCGGACGACAGTGCCGCCGATACGAAGCCGATCGTCGTCGGCACCACGAGCGCGCCCAGCACCCTCGACCCCGCAGCGGCATGGGACGGCTCCTGGGAGCTGTACCGGAACGTCTACCAGACCCTGCTGGCCTTCCCCACGGGCTCCACCAAGCCCCAGCCGGACGCCGCCCAGAGCTGCGAGTTCACCGACGCGCAGAACGAGTCCTACCGGTGCACCCTGCGCAAGGGCCTGAAGTTCTCCAACGGGGAGCCGCTCGACGCCAAGGCCGTCAAGCACTCCCTGGACCGGATCCGGACCATCGGGTCCAAGGTCGGCCCCAAGGACCTCTTCGGCTCCCTCGACAAGATCGAGACGCCCGACGCGCTGACCGTCGTCTTCCACCTGAAGACCCCCGACGCCACCTTCCCCTTCGTCCTCGGCTCGCCGGCCGCCTCGCTGGTCGCGCCCAAGGACTACCCGGCCGACAAGGTGCGCGAGGACGGCAAGGTCACCGGCTCCGGCCCGTACGTGCTCGACGCGTACAAGGAGGGCAACGAGGCCGTCCTCGGCCGCAACGGGAGCTACACCGGCTTCGCCAAGCGCCAGAACAACGCCGTGACCATCCGCTACTACACGGACTCGGCGAAGATGGTCTCCGACCTGAAGTCCAAGGGGATCGACGCGATCTACCGAGGCCTCGCGGCCTCCGAGATCAGGGCGCTCCAGGGACCCGACGGGGCCGGGCAGGGCGTCCAGGTCGTCGCGAACGTCGGCGCCGAGATCCGCTACCTGGTGTTCAACCCCAAGGACCCGGCGGTCGCCAAGCTCCCGGTCCGCCAGGCCATCGCCCAGGTCATCGACCGCGGGGCGCTCGTGTCCAAGGTCTACCAGGGCACCGCCGAGCCGCTGTACTCGATGGTCCCCAAGGGCGTCGTCGGCCACAAGACGCCCTTCTACGACAAGTACGGGCACGCGGACGTCGACGAGGCCAAGAAGATCCTCAGGGCGGCCGGGATCAACCAGCCGGTCGAGCTGACCTTCTGGTACACCACCGACCGGTACGGCTCTTCCACCGCCGAGGAGTTCACCGAGATCAAGCGCCAGCTGGACGAGAGCGGCCTCTTCAAGATCACCCTGCGCAGCCAGCCCTGGAAGGCCTTCCAGGAGGGCTACAAGGGCCAGGAGTACCCCGTCTTCGGCCGTGGCTGGTTCCCCGACTTCCCGGACCCGGACAACTTCATCGCGCCGTTCATCGGCAAGGAGAACGCGGTCGGCACCCCGTACGAGCCGAACGAGATCCTGACCGACCTGCTGCCCAAGACCCGCCGTGAGGGAGACCGGTCGGCCGGTGTCCACGAGTTCGAGCGGGCCCAGCAGATCTTCGCCGAGGACGTCCGCCTGCTGCCCCTGTGGCAGGGCAAGCTCTACGTCGCCGCGCGGGACGACATCGCCGGCGCCGAGCGGGCGCTGGACCCGCAGACCGCGATGCAGATGTGGGAGTTCTACCGCAAGACCAGCTGGTAGCGGTGGCGGCGACGCGGGCGGCTGAGGCGTTGTCAGTGGCCCCCGGTAGGTTCAGGAGCAGTTGCACGAACTTGTACCGGAGGTTGTCGCCGTGACCCAGATGCTGCCCGAGTCCTGGCTCCCCGTCCTCGGCGGGGAGCTGGACCAGCCCTACTTCAGGGAACTCACCGAGTTCGTCGAGAAGGAGCGGGCGAACGGGCCGGTCTACCCGCCCCGCGACGAGGTCTTCGCCGCCCTGGAGGCCACGCCCTTCGACCAGGTGAAGGTCCTCGTCCTCGGCCAGGACCCCTACCACGGCGCCGGCCAGGGCCACGGCCTGTGCTTCTCCGTGCGGCCCGGGGTCAAGACCCCGCCCTCGCTGCGCAACATCTACAAGGAGATGAAGGAGGAGCTCGGCCTCCCGGTCCCGGACAACGGGTACCTGATGCCGTGGGCCCGCCAGGGCGTCCTGCTGCTGAACGCGGTGCTCACCGTCCGTGAGGCCGAGCCCAACTCGCACAAGGGCAAGGGCTGGGAGAAGTTCACCGACGCGGTGATCCGCGCGGTGTCCGAGCGCCCCGATCCGGCCGTGTTCGTGCTCTGGGGCGCCTACGCCCAGAAGAAGATCCCGCTCATCGACGAGGAGCGGCACGTGATCGTCAAGGGCGCCCACCCCTCCCCGCTCTCGGCCAAGAAGTTCTTCGGCTCCCGGCCCTTCACCCAGATCAACGAGGCCATCGCCGCGCAGGGGCATGAGCCGATCGACTGGCGGATCCCGGACCTGGGCTGACCGCACCCCGCGCCTCGGCGCCATTGCCGGTGCCTCCGGCTAGCTTCATGACGACCGGACCGGAGCAGGTCCGGCAGGACGAGCCGGAGGCCGCGGTGACGGAGCAGCAGGAGGCGTCGGAGGACGCCGTCATGACCAGGATCGGCCAGGCTGTCATCCTGCTGCACGCCGGAGACCGCGAGGAGGCCCGCAACCGGCTCGGTGCGATCTGGTCCGAGATCGGCGAGGAGGGCGACTGCCTCCACCGCTGCACGCTGGCCCACTACATGGCAGACGCCCAGGACGACCCGGGGGACGAGCTGGCCTGGGACCTGAGGGCCCTGGCCGCCGCCGAGGCGCTGCGGGACGGGGCGCCCGCCGCGCGGGAGCAGGGTCCGGCGATGCGGGCGTTCTACCCGTCCCTGCACCTCAGCCTGGCCGCCGACTACGTGAAGCTCCAGCGGCCGGACGCGGCGCGGGTCCACCTGGCGCGGGCCCGCGCCGCCACCGGGGCGCTGTCCGACGACGGATACGGCACCGGCGTGCGGGCCGCCATCGTCCGCCTGGAGCGGCGGCTCGCCACGGAGCCGGGCCCCGGGCCCCGGCCGTTTCCCGAGCAGTCGCCCTGACGCCGGCCGTCACCCCGGGGCCGGCCGGGTCGGATCAGTCCCCCTGGACGCCCGCGCAGATGCGGGCCTCCGGGCTGTCCGGCTGCCACCGGCCGTGCCGGCGGCCCAGCGCGCACACGTCGGCGGGCCGGACCGGCAGCTCCTTCATCAGCTCCCGCTCCTTCCCCGCCTCGGAGCGCGGCCGGTGGGGGCGGCCGTCGCCGTCACGGCCCGGGGCGCCTTCGGCGGGCCGGCGCGGCTCCGGGATGTCCGGGACCGGCGGCGGTGCCTGCACGGGGCCGCCGGAGGCGCCCTGCGGGGCGCGCTCGGCGGACCGGCGGGCGGGCGCGGAGGCGGCGGGGCGCGCGGGCTGCTCCGGGACGGCCTTCAGCGCCTCCAGCGCGGGCGCCTGGACCACCACGGGGGCGGCCCCGGGCCCGCCGCGCGGTTCGTGGTGCGGCGGCTGCCCGGCGGCAGGAGCCCCCGCCGGCTGTCCGGCGGCGGGGCCGGGGCTCACGTTCACGCAGCCGGAGACGGCCGAGACGGCACAGGCGACTCCGAGCAGCAGCTTCGTCGTGGTTCGGGTTGGATGCACCCGCGCAACTCTGCTCCGTGAGGACCGCGTTGTGAAAACCCGGAGCCCATATTCAGCCCATATTCACCCCGCACGGGTGACGGCTAGTCGCCGGTCGCGCCGTCTATCTGCTCGCGCAGCAGGTCCGCGTGGCCGTTGTGCCGCGCGTACTCCTCGATCATGTGGGTGTAGACCCACCGCAGGCTGAACACCTCGCCGCGGTGGTGGCTGTCGGCGTCCGACACCAGGTCCAGCGGACGGCCCGCGGCGGCCTGGCGCGCCAGCTCGACCTCGGTCTGCCACACCTGCTCGGCCTCCGCCCAGGTGGCCTCGGCGCCGAAGTGGAAGTCGCCGTCCACGTCCTCGCCCGTGGAGTACAGCTCGGGCAGGTCCTCGCCGAGCAGGATCTCCCGGAACCAGTACCGCTCCACCTCGGCCATGTGCCGCACCAGGCCGAGCAGGCTCAGCTCGGACGGCGCGAGCGGCGTGCGGCGCAGCTGCTCGTCGGCGAGCCCCTCGCACTTCCAGGCGAGGGTGGCGCGGTGGTAGTCGAGCCAGCCCTCCAGCATGTCCCGCTCGCCGGCGGTGGTGGAGGGCTCGTCGCGATGTGATCCGGAACTCGTGGTGGTCATGACCGCCATCCTCAGCGAACAAGCCCCCCACCACCAGGGATTATGCTGCGAGCGTCCCCCAAGGAACGAACCAGGAGGCTCCCGGTGAAGGTCGGCTGCATCGGACTCGGCGACATCGCGCAGAAGGCGTACCTGCCCGTCCTCACCACCCGCCCGGAGGTCGAGCTGCACCTGCAGACCCGTACGCCGGCCACCCTGGAGCGGGTCGGTGCGATCCACCACCTCCCGGCCGGCCGGCTGCACGCGGATCTCGACTCGCTGCTCGCCGAAGGGCTCGACGCGGCGTTCGTGCACGCCCCGACCGCCTCCCACCCCGAGATCGTGGCGCGGCTGCTGGAGGCCGGCGTGCCGACGTACGTGGACAAGCCGCTCGCCTACGAGCTCGAGGACTCGGCGCGGCTGGTGCAACTGGCCGAGGAGCGCGGGGTGTCCCTCGCCGTCGGCTTCAACCGCCGCCACGCGCCCGGCTACACGCAGTGCGCGGACCACCCGCGCGAGCTGATCGTGATGCAGAAGAACCGCGTCGGGCTGCCCGAGGACCCCCGCACGCTGGTGCTCGACGACTTCATCCACGTCGTCGACACCCTGCGCTTCCTGCTGCCGGGCGAGGCCGACCACATCGACGTCCGGGCCGTGGTGCGCGAGGGGCTCATGCACCAGGTGGTGCTCCAGATGTCAGGAGAGGGCTTCACCGCGCTCGGCATCATGAACCGGCTGTCGGGCTCCACCGAGGAGATCCTCGAGGTCTCCGGACAGGACACCAAACGGCAGGTCGTCAACCTCGCGGAGGTCATCGACCACAAGGGCCAGCCGACCGTGCGGCGGCGCGGGGACTGGGTGTCGGTCGCCCGCCAGCGCGGCATCGAGCAGGTGGTGGACGCCTTCCTGGAAGCCGTGGAGACGGGCAGGACGCTCAGCGCGCGCGACGCGCTGCTGACCCACGAGCTGTGCGAGCGGGTGGTCCGCTCGGCTCTGGGGCAGGCCTCCTGAGCGAGCGGAGGCCTTCCACGGCGCAGTAGGCCGCCAGCGCGGCGAGGGCCGCGGCCACCGGCCAGTCCCCGTGGCGGACGTAGGGGGTCGTGCCGCGGGCGAGCGGGACCTCGTACACCCGCGCCGTGCTCGCGGAGGTGGGCAGGGCCGGGCCGATCCGCTCCCCGGAGGGGCCGTGCACCGCGCTGACGCCCGTCAGGGTGGCGTGCACCACCGGGCGGCCGGTCTCGGCCGCCCGCAGCGCGGCCAGTGAGGCGTGTTGTCCCGGGGCCCAGCTGTCCTGGAAGCTGGAGGTCGCCGACTGCGCGACGAGGAGCTCGGCCCCCCGGCGGGCCAGGTGCCGGCTCATGTCGGGGAAGGCCGACTCGAAGCAGACCAGCGGACCGAGCCGGACCCCCGGCAGGCCGTCGGGCCGGGCGGGCACGTCCATGACCACCGGGGTGTCGCCCGGGACGCGGTCCTCGCCGGCCGCCTTGCCGACCGAGGTGGCCCAGCCGAGCAGGGCTCGGGCCGGTACGTACTCACCGAAGGGGACCAGCCGCATCTTGTCGTACCGGTCTCCGGTGAGGCCCTGGGGGCCCACGAGCACCGCGCTCTTGCGGATCCCGGGGCTGTCCGCCCCGCGTGCGTCCACGTTGACCAGCAGCGGAGCCCCGACCTGCGCGGACAGCGAAGCCAGCCGGCCGGCCAGGTCCGGGCGGGCGGAGAGGTCGCCGCCGACGCTGCTCTCGCCCCACACCACCAGGTCGACCGGCTGCCCCGCCAGGCCCCGGGTGAGCCGCTCTCCGGCGGCGAACCGCTGCTCCGCGCTGTCCGGGCCGTCCGGCATCACCCCCGGCTGTACGACGGCCACCCGCAGCCGGCCCGACGGCTCGGGGCCCGGCACCCACAGCCACACCGCCCCCGTCAGCACCGCACACCCCGCCACCCCGGCCACCGCCGGGATCCGGGCCCGGGGCGCCGCGATCAGCAGCACCAGCGCGCTGTTCACCGCCACCACCAGGAGGCTCACCAGCCACACCCCGCCCACCGAGGCCAGCCGCAGCGCGGGCGGCACCTGCCACTGGCTGGCGCCCAGCAGCCCCCACGGCCCGCCCAGCCCCTGCCAGGACCGGACCACCTCCGACAGCAGCCACCCCGCCGGTACGAGCACCAGCGCGGCCGCCGCCCGGCCCGCCGCCGGGATCCCGCCCAGCAACTCCCGCACGAGCAGGGCCCACGGGATCCACAGCAGGCCCAGCAGCGCGGCCAGCGGCACCAGGAACACGTGCAGGCTCGGCAGCAGCCAGTGGTGGACGGCCACGATGAAGCCCGCCCCGCCGAGCCAACCCTCCAGCACGGCCCGCCGCCCGGTGGGAGCCGACCGCAGCAGCAGCATCCAGGGCAGGAGGGCCGCGTACGCGAACCACCACAGCGCGGGGGCGGGGAAGGCGAGGGCAGGCAGCGCCCCCGCGGCGACGGCGGCCGGCGCACGCCACCGCGGGTACCACCCAGCCCGGATCGGGACCATGGCGCGCCTCCGCTTCCAGTGTGGCAGTGCCGGACGAGCCCGCCCGGCCGGGCTCAGGCGGAGAGGTGCCGCCACTTCTCGTGCACGGTGACGCGGGTGAGCCGCCAGCCGTCGGACGTGCGCGCCAGCGCGAAGGTGTACCGCCCGGCGGCGACGAAGTTGGGCGCGGTGACCGTCCCGTCGAACTCGTCCCCGGCGAGCCGCATCGGATTGAGGAAGTCCGCCCGCACCTCGGCCCGGTCGCCCGGGGAGCCGTCCAGGACCTCCAGCCGTACCAGCCGGTTGACGATCAGGTGCTGGCGTACGGGGAAGAGCTTCATGGTCTGCTCGAGCCAGTCGGCGACCTCCCCGGCGGGGCCCTCGATCCCGCCCGCCGAGCCGTAGTCCGCCCGCCCTGACGGGGTGAACAGGGCGCGGTAGGCCGCCCAGTCGCCGTCGTCGACGGCCACCGCGTACCCCGAGACCACCTCGTCGATCGCCAGCCGGTCCATGACCGTGGCGAGGTCCACACGCTGCGTCATCGGGCAAGTGTGGGGCTGCGGAGGCACGAGGCCAAGGGGCGTGCGCCGGCCGGATCTTCCCGCGGCCCCCTCAGTGTCCGGAATACACCTCCCGCTGCCGGACCACGACCAGGAACGCGTCGCTGTCCAGATCCATCACCACTTCGGCCGGCACGCCCTCGCGCATCCGCTGGGCCGCGTACTCCTCGGCGGGCCAGCTTCCCCGCGGACTTCCGGCCGGAAAACGCTCCAGAACCACCCGACGCATGGGCCACCCCCTGCTTCTCGCCTTCAGGTCTCTCCTGGCACAACGACGCGGAGGCCGCCCGGGAACGTTCCCGAGCGGCCTCCGGTTCACGCGAAGCGGTGAGCGCGGTCCCCCTACTGGCCGGACTCCCCGGCGTGCGGGCTCAGCACGTCCGTGCCCACCAGCACGAACAGGACGATGCCCAGCAGGATCCGGTAGATCACGAAGGGCATGAAGCTCTTGGTGGTGATGAACTTCATGAACCATGCGATGACCGCGTAGCCGACGAAGAAGGCGATGACCGTCGCGAAGATCGTCTGAGCCCACGAGATGTGGCCCGGGTCCTCCGCCACTTCCAGCAACTCGAACGCGCCCGAGGCCAGCACGGCCGGGATCGCGAGGAGGAAGGAGTAACGGGCCGCGGCCTCACGGGTGAAGCCCAGCAGCAGACCGCCGGAGATCGTCGCGCCGGAGCGGGAGACGCCCGGGATCAGGGCCATCGCCTGGCAGAGGCCGAAGATCAGGCCGTCCTTGACACCCAGTTCGCCGAGGGTCTTGCGCTCGCGGATGGCGCGGTGCCGGCCGCCCTCCTCGTCGCGGGCCGCCAGCCGGTCGGCGATGCCCAGCACGATGCCCATCACGATGAGCGTGGTGGCGATCAGGCGCAGGTCGCGGAAGGGGCCCTCGATCTGGTCCTTGAAGGTGACGCCGAGGACACCGATCGGAATCGAGCCGACGATGACCAGCCAGCCCATCTTGGCGTCCTGCTCGGAGCGCAGCGACTTGGTGTACAGCGACCGGGTCCAGGTGGAGACGATCCGGGCGATGTCCTTGCGGAAGTAGATCAGTACGGCGGCTTCGGTGCCGATCTGCGTGATGGCGGTGAAGGCCGCTCCCGGATCGTGCCAGCCGGCGAAAGCCGCGGTCAGCCGCAGGTGCGCGCTGGAGGAGATCGGGAGGAACTCCGTAAGCCCCTGGACGAGACCGAGGATTAGGGATTCGAACCAGCTCATGTCGGGGTGCGCTCGTCCTTGTGATCGTCGGGCAGTTCGGGTCCGATGCTAGGGCCCGTGCGAGGCGCCGGTGACCACAGGGGGGTGCTGGGGCGCCAGTCCGCAGGCCGCCGCGGGGATCCGGGCCGGTGCCAGACGGTGCCGCTTGCGCCACGCGACCACCGCGGCGGCCACCACGGAGACCACGATGAAGCCGAAGGAGACGAGAAACGCGGGCGAGCCGGGGGAGGAGGCGCTCGCCCCCGCGATGACGTACGCGGTGGTGTTCGGGACGACCCCCAGCGCCGTGGCGCCCAGGAACGGAACCCACCCGCAGCGGGACACCGCCGCGCAGTAGTTGGCCACCACGAACGGCACCCCGGGGAAGAGCCTGACGGCGAGCATCGAACGGAACCCGTGCCGGCTGAGCTGGCCGTCGGCCGCCTGGAGCCAGCGGCCCCGCAGGTACGGACGCAGCGCCTCCTGGCCCATGACACGGCCCAGGCCGAAGGCGATCCCGGCGCCGAGCACGGTGCCGCCGACCGCCGCGAAGAGGCCGAACTGGGTGCCGAAGACCGCTCCCGCGGCCAGGTTGAGCAGGGGGCGGGGCACGAAGGCCGCCGCGCACACCCCGTACCCGGCGGCGAACAGCGCCACCGCCGTGCCCACCGGCAGCCCCGGGGGCCAGCCCTCCGACAGCACGCGCTGGGGCTCGTACAGCAGCACGCACACGCCGGCCGCCAGCAGCAGCACGACGAGCAGCGACAGCCGGGTCCACGGCGCCAGGAGGAGGGGCATCTGGGGAGACTAGCCGACGCGTGCGGCAGCGCGCCGTAATCTGGGCCTCATGCCGACGAACGACAGGCGGCCTCCGAGCGTGCCGCGCAGCGCCCTCGCGGACACCCTCCTGGAGCGGCTGACCGGCACGTATCCGACGGCGGCCGACCCCCTGCGGGCCCGGGCCATGACCGCCTACATGAAGGACGCCGCACCCTTCCTCGGCATCCCCACCCCGCTGCGCCGCGAGCTGTCCAAGGCAGTGACCAAGGACACGCCCCGGCCCTCGGAGGCCGACTGCGCGGCGCTCGCGCTGCGCTGCTGGGGGCTCCCGGAGCGGGAGTACCACTACTTCGCGGTGGACTACCTGCGCCGGCACACCGCCCGCTGCTCCTCGGGCCTGCTGCCGGTGGCCCGGCACCTGATCACCACCGTGCCGTGGTGGGACACGGTCGACCTGCTGGCCGCGCACACGGTCGGCCCGCTGGTGACCGCCGACCCCGCGCTGGCCGCGGTGATGGACGAGTGGATCGGCGGCGAGGACCTATGGCTCGCCCGCACCGCCCTGCTCCACCAGCTCCGCTACAAGTCCGCCACCGACACCGGCCGCCTCTTCGGCTACTGCCGCGCGCAGGCGGGCCACCCGGACTTCTTCATCCGCAAGGCCATCGGCTGGTGCCTGCGGGAGTACGCGAAGACCGACCCGGACGCGGTACGGGCGTTCGTCGAGGCCGAACGGGGCTCCCTGTCCCCGCTGTCCGTGCGCGAGGCGCTCAAGAACTCCTGAGCGCAGGGACGTTCACCCGACCGCCCCCGGCGGAAATCCAGTCGACGGGCCGGGGGCGGTCCGGCAGGATCAGGGCATGTCCCGGTACGCCTTCCCCGTCGCACCGTCCGCAGTCGCGGACGCGCCGAAGGCTGCCGTCCTCGCAGAGGCATTCCCCTTCGCCGCATTCGACGGCGCACGAAGCTGACCCTTCCCGGATCGTCCGGCGGACCCCGCAGGGGGAGGGTCGGCCCGACCCAGGGGTCCCGTTCCGGCTTCGAAGAAACGGGAAAGACACCATGGCCAAGACGGCCTTCGTGCGGACCAAGCCGCACCTCAACATCGGCACCATGGGTCACGTCGACCACGGCAAGACCACCCTCACCGCCGCCATCACGAAGGTGCTCGCCGAGCGCGGGGGCGCCTCCTTCGTGCCCTTCGACCGCATCGACCGGGCCCCCGAGGAGGCCCGGCGGGGGATCACCATCAACCTCACGCACGTCGAGTACGAGACGGACACCCGCCACTACGCCCACGTGGACATGCCCGGCCACGCCGACTACATCAAGAACATGGTCACCGGCGCCGCGCAGCTCGACGGGGCGATCCTCGTCGTCTCCGCACTCGACGGGGTCATGCCCCAGACCGCCGAGCACGTCCTCCTCGCCCGGCAGGTCGGCGTCGACCACATCGTGGTGGCGCTCAACAAGGCCGACGCCGGGGACCCCGAGCTGACCGACCTGGTCGAGCTGGAGGTCCGCGAGCTGCTCAGCTCGCACGGCTACGGCGGCGACGGCACGCCGGTCGTCCGGGTCTCCGGGCTCCGGGCGCTCGAGGGCGACCCGCGGTGGACCGGGGCGATCCAGGCGCTGCTGGACGCGGTGGACACGTACGTGCCCACACCCCAGCGGTACACGGACGCGCCGTTCCTGCTGCCGGTGGAGAACGTGCTCACCATCACCGGCCGGGGCACGGTCGTGACCGGCGCCGTCGAGCGCGGCACCATCCGCCTCGGCGACCGCGTCAGCATGCTGGGCGGGGACGGCGCCTCCGAGAGCGTCGTGGTCACGGGGCTGGAGACCTTCGGCAAGCCGATGGAGTCCGCCGAGGCGGGCGACAACGTCGCGCTGCTGCTGCGCGGGGTGCACCGCGACCAGGTGCGCCGCGGCGACGTGGTGGCCGCGCCCGGCAGCGTGAGCCCCCAGCGGCGCTTCACCGCGCAGGTCTACGTGCTCTCCGCGCGCGAGGGCGGCCGCAGCACCCCGGTCGCCACCGGCTACCGGCCGCAGTTCTACGTCCGCACCGCCGACGTGGTCGGGGACGTGGACCTGGGCGGGGCGGGGGTGGCCAGGCCGGGGGAGACGGTCACCATGACCGTCGAGCTCGGCCGGGACGTCCCGCTGGAGCCGGGGCTCGGCTTCGCGATCCGCGAGGGCGGGCGGACCGTCGGCGCGGGGACGGTGACGGAAGTGCTCGGCTGATCCGCTGATCCGCTGATCCGTCCCCCCCCCGGCCGACCCCGACCCCGCCGTGGTGACGGCAGTCCGCCTGCGCGAGACTGCCGTCACCACAGGCATGCGCGGAGGGGCGGGCGGACATGGGCGGCGAAACGGCACTGGTGCTCGGCGGCGGGGGACTGACCGGCGTCGGCTGGGAGAGCGGGATGCTCTACGGCCTCGCCCGCGCGGGCGTGGACCTCACCACCGCCGACCTCGTCGTCGGCACCTCGGCCGGCTCGGTGGTCGGCGCCCAGCTCAGCTCCGGGCTGCTCACCCCGCAGGAGCTGTACGAACGCCAGCTCGGCGACGCCACGGGGGAGATCGCGGCGAAACTGGGGGCGGGCGTCATCGCCCGGTACGCGCTGGCCATGGCGCGCGCCCGCACCGACGCGACCGCCTACCGCCGGCGGGTGGGCGCCATGGCGCTGGCCGCTGACACCGGCCCCGAGGCGGAGCGCCGCAAGGTGCTGGCGGCCCGGCTGGTCTCGCACGAGTGGCCCGAGCGGCGGCTCGTGGTCACCGCCGTGGACGCGCTCAGCGGTGAGCTCAGGGCCTTCGACCGCGAGAGCGGCGGCGCCCTGGTCGACGCGGTCGCGGCGAGCTGCGCCGTGCCCGGGGTGTGGCCCCCGGTGACCGTCGGCGGCCGCCGCTTCATCGACGGCGGGATCCGCTCCGCCACCAACGCCGACCTCGCCGCCGGCTACGCCCGCGTGGTGATCATCGCCCCGATCTCGCTCGGCTCCGGGCTCGTCCCCTCGCCCGCCGTGCAGGCCGCGAAGCTCCGGGAGGCGGGCTCCCGGGTGCTGCTGATCACCCCCTCGGCCGCGGCCCGCAAGGCCTTCGGACGCAACGTCCTGGACCCGGCCCGGCGGGACCCGGCCGCGCGGGCCGGGCTGGCGCAGGCCGCCGAGCACGCCGCCGAGGCGGCCGCCGTCTGGTCGGCCTGACAATGGTGCGGTGAGCGACGAGCAGATCCCGGTGATCCGGGACGTGGACCAGGGCACCGCCAAGCTGATGCCGGACGTGGACCGGGAGCGGGCCTGGCTGCTGACCGTCGACGGGGCGCCGCAGTCGTACGTGGACCTCGACGATCCGGAGCACCTGGAGTTCGAGTACGTACGGCGCCTCGCGCACGTCCTGGACTGCGCGGCCGAGCCGGGGCTCGCGCTGGACCTCCTGCACCTGGGCGGCGGCGCCCTGACCCTGCCCCGCTACGCCGCGGCCACGCGGGCGCGGTCCCGTCAGACGGTGGTGGAGTTCGACGCGGGGCTGGTGGAACTGGTCGGCGAGCACCTGCCCCTGCCGGCGGGGGCGGGGGTCACGGTGCATGCCGCCGACGCCCGGGCCTGGCTGGCGCAGGCGCCCGCCGGGAGCGCGGACGTGGTGGTGGCCGACGTGTTCGGCGGTTCGCGGGTGCCGGCGCAGCTGACGTCGGTGGAGTACGCGCGGGAGGCGGCGCGGGTGCTGCGGCCCGGCGGCGTGTACGCGGCCAACCTGGCCGACGGGGCGCCCTTCGGCTTCCTGCGGGCGCAGCTCGCCAACTTCGGCACCGCGTTCGCCGAGCTCGCGCTGATCGCGGAGCCGGCGGTGCTGCGGGGCCGGCGGTTCGGGAACGCGGTGCTCCTGGCGTCCGACGCTCCGCTGGAGGTCGGCGCGCTGGCCCGGCGGTGCGCGGCGGACGCGTTTCCCGCCAGGGTGGAGTACGGGGACGCGCTGGCGCGGTTCATGCGGGGGGCCGTGCCCGTGGGCGACGCCGAGGCGGCTCCCTCACCGGCTCCGCCGGAGGGTGCGTTCAGCCTGGGGTGAGCGGCAGGTGCGGCGCCGCCTCCCGGGGCTCCGGCCCCGGCTCCCGTGCCGCGAAACCGCCCGCGACCGCGGGCGGGGCCGGGGGCTTGCGACGCGTCATGTTGCGGACGTCCGGGATCAGCAGGACCAGGGCGGTCGCCAGGACCACCAGGACCGCGCAGCCCCACAGGGCCTCGGCGCGGCCGAAGGCGGACTCCGCCGGACCCGCGAGCGCGGTGGCCAGCGGGAGCATGGACACCGAGCCGAACCAGTCGTAGGCGGAGACCCGGGAGAACTTCTCCTCCGGGATCTCCTGGTGCATCGTCGTCATCCAGTTCACGCCGAAGACCTCGATGGCCAGGCCGCTGACCAGCATCACCACGCACAGGCCCCAGACGGGGAGCGGCACGGCCAGGCCCGCCGACGGCAGGGCCAGCGGGAACACACACAGGGTGCCCACCAGCAGCAGCCGGCGCGGCTTCCACTTCATCATCAGGACGGCGCCCGCGATCGTGCCCGCGCCGAAGAAGCCCAGGGCCAGCCCCCAGGGCGCCGGCCCGCCCAGCTGGTCCCGGGCCACGAGCGGACCGTAGACCGCCTCCGCGGCGCCGACGACGGCGACGACGACGGAGAACTGGAGCACGATGCCCCACAGCCAGGGGCGGGTCTTGAACTCCACCCAGCCCTCGCGCAGATCGGCCAGGAGGCCGCCGCCCGGCGTCCGGTCGGGGACGTGGCTGACGTCGAGGAAGGCCCGCAGCGCGCCCGCGACGGCGAAGGCGGCCGCGTCCACGGCCAGGACCCAGCCCGGTCCGATCACGGCGATCATGGCCCCGCCGAGGGCCGCGCCTCCGATGCCCGCGCCGTTCATCGCCATGCGGAAGAGCGCGAAGGCGCGGTTGGCGTGCTCGCCCGAGACGGTGGACAGGAGCATGCCCTCGGCCGCGGGGTTGAAGAAGGCCGTACCGGTGCCGCACAGCGCGGTGAGCAGCATCATCTGCCACAGCTGTGGGTCGCCGGCGAGCACGAGCACGGCGAAGGCGGCCTGGGAGACGCAGTTCAGGGCATTGGCCGCGACCATCACGCGGTGGCGCGGCAGCCGGTCGGCGAGCGCGCCGCCGATGAGCAGGAACAGGACGAGCGGCACGGTGCGGGCCGCCGCCACCAGGCCGACGTCGGAGCCCGATCCGCCGGACTCCATCACCGCGAAGGCGGCGGCGATGAGTGCTCCGTGGCTGCCGAGGTTCGTCACGACCGCGGCGCCCGTCAGCAGGGTGTAGTTGCGGCCGGCCCACGCGGGACGGCGGCGGTGCGCGGGCATGGGGGGCGTGCTGGGCGGGGCGGCGGGGGGAGAACTCACCCCCGGACTATCCCCGCCCCGGGCCGAGAATCCAAACGGATTCCCGGCCGGGGGGAGAGGGGAGGGGGACCCGGGGGAGAGGGGAGGGAGGTCAGCTGCCGGACAGGCGGACGGTGCTGAGGATCTTCTCCATCGTTTCCTTGCTGACCTCGTCCGGAACTCCGGCGGCGCTGTAGAGGATCCAGCTCGCGAAGTCACCCTTGGCGTTCTTGAAGCTGAAGGCGATGGACTTGCCGTCGGAGGAGCACTTGTTCGCCTTCGGCTGCCCGGTCACGCTCGCGGTCGCCATGTGCCCCTTGAGGCCCGAGGCGGTCGTGTACTCCTTCGGCTCGGAGACCTTGGTGGTGCCCTGCGGCGCCTTCTGCGCGTATCCGGCGAACGCCCAGTTGCCGGCCTCGTTGCGCACGGCCTCGGCGGTGTCCTTGGCGCCCTGGCCGCCCTTGGTGCCGGTGCCGGCCAGCGAGGTCGTCTCCTCGCTGCCGTTCTTGTCGGAGTCGACCTTGCACCAGTCCTCCTTGAGGTAGGCGGGGGCCGACATCATCACGACGGCGGAGCCGTCGTTCTTCACCTCGTCCTCGAAGCCGATGGCCGTGCCGGAGCTCAGGACGTTCCACTCCGGCGGGACCTCGAAGGCGGTGCCGTGCTTGGGGTTGATCACCACCTTCCATCCCGGGACCGTCGGCTTGACGTCCCCCTCGGCCCGCGGGTTCGGGCTGCTGCCGGCCGGGGCGGGGGCGGCGGACGCCGAGGCGGAGGCGGAGGGCTTGGCGTCGGCCTCGTCGGTCTTCCCGTCGTCCCGGGTCAGGACGAACGCGCCGGTCGCCGCCGCCGCCACGACCACCGCGGCCGCGGCGACGATGGCCACGGTCTTCGTCTGGAAGGGGCTCCCGCCGCCACCCGGCTGCCGCTGGGGTTGCTGAGGCGGCTGAGGCGGCTGGGGCGGCCCCCACTGCTGGCCGGGAACCGTCGGGGGCTGCTGGTACCCGGGCTGCTGCGGGTATCCGTAACCGGGCTGCTGCTGGTACGGGTTCGGCTGTCCCGACTGCTGCTGGTAGGGGTTCTGTTGCGCGTCCTGGGGGTTCTGCTCGCCCCCGGGCGGCTGCTGCTGTCCTGGCCACATGGCCGGTAACGATAGTGGGAGCGGGAGCCGCGAGCCACGCCCGCCCCCGTCCCGGCTCTGGCCAAGCGCATCTACTCGTGGGTAACATCGCGTGCCATGAGCGCAGACCAGATGAACGTGGGCGAACTGCTCGCCGCGACGGTACCCATGGCCCGGACCCTGAACCTCCAGTTCCTGGAGACGACCCCCGAGCGCGCGGTCGTCCGGCTCCCGGACCAGCCCGATTACCACAACCACGTCGGCGGCCCGCACGCCGGCGCCATGTTCACCCTCGCCGAGTCCGCGAGCGGCGCGATCGTCCTGGCCGCCTTCGGCGACCAGCTCTCGCGCGCCGTACCCCTCGCGGTGAAGGCCGAGATCGGCTACAAGAAGCTCGCCAAGGGCGTCGTGACCGCCACCGCCACCCTCGGCCGCCCGGCGGCGGAGGTCGTGGCCGAGCTCGACGCGGGCGGCCGCCCCGAGTTCCCGGTCACCATCGCCATCCAGCGCGAGGACGAGGCGGTCACCGGCGAGATGACCGTGGTGTGGACCCTGCGCCCCAACGCGTGAGCCCGCGCCCGCACTAGAGTCCCCCGCACGACGATGGAGGGGGTACCCGTGGCCAAGGTCAACATCAGCCTCGATGCCGAGCTCGTGGTGGAGGTGATGGTGCTCGCCGGGGTCGGATCGCCGCAGGACGCGGTCGAGGCCGTGGTACGCGACTACATCGCGCGCGGGCACCGCACCGAGGCGCGCGTCCAGCTGCGGGACGAACCCGAGCGGGAGGCCGACGGAGCGCAGCAGCCGCCGCAGGGCTGAAACCCGGCGGCGCGGTGGCGCGTCCCGCCCGGGGTCCCGGGCGGCCCGGCGCACAGTGGGCGGGGGAGCGGTCCGGCGCGGGACCGCTCCCCCGCCCCCGGGCTCCCTCCGGGGGTGCCCCAGCCGCAGGGAGCGCCCATGAGCGAGGCCGTGTCCAGACGTTCCGCCGTGCGGCTGCTCGCCCTGGTGGGCCTGGGCGCCGGCGGGTGCGTCGCCACCGTGCCGCCGGGCGGGGGGCTCCGCACCGCCGCCACCCCCGCGCCCGCCCCCGAACCCGCGAGCGCCGCCCGGATCGACTCCCTCCTGGAGCGGCTCACCCTCGACGAGAAGACCGCCCTGCTGCACGGAGCCCGGGACCCGGCCCCCCTCGGCCAGGCCGGCTACGTCCCCGGCGTCCCGCGCCTGGGCATCCCGGCACTGCGCCTCGCCGACGGCCCCGCCGGGGTACGCGTCGCGCGACCCGCCACCGCGCTGCCCGCGCCGGTCCTGCTCGCCTCCGCCTTCGACCCGGAGCTGGCCCGCGAATACGGCCGCGTCCTCGGCCGCGAGGGGCGCGCGCTCGGCCAGGACGTCCTCCTGGCGCCCAGGGCCGACCTCATCCGCACCCCGTACGCCGGACGGAACTTCGAGGCCTTCGCCGAGGAACCGCGGCTCACCGCCGACCTCGTCGCCGAGGTGGTCCACGGGATCCAGGACGAGGGGCTCATCGCCGCCGTCAAGCACTTCGCCCTGGGCACCCAGGAGCACGGCCGCGACACCCTCGACGTCATCGCCGCCGACCGGACCCTGCACGAGACCGCCCTACGGGGCTTCGAGGCCGCCGTGGCCGCCGGCGCGGGCGCGTTGACGGGCACGGCCAACAAGGTCAACGGGGTCTACGCCGGCGAGAGCGAACCCCTGCTCGACGGGGTGCTGCGCGGCGGCTGGGGGTTCGAGGGCTGGGTGCTGTCCGACTGGGACGCCACCCACAGCACCGTCGCCGCCATCAACGCCGGACTCGACATGGAGATGCCCGGCGGCACCCACTTCGGCGGCCCGCTGCGCGAGGCGGTGCGCGCGGGCTCCGTCCCCGAGGGCGCCCTCGACCTCGCCGTGCGCCGGATCCTGCGCACCATGGACCGCTTCGGGCTGCTGGCCGCCCGGCCCCCCGCACGCCCCTCGCGCGACGCCGCCGCCGGGGCGCGGACCGCCCGCAAGGTGGCCGCCGCCGGGGCGGTGCTGCTGCGCAACGAGCACGCCACGCTGCCGCTGACGGGCGCGGCGGCCCGCTCGATCGCCGTGATCGGACCGACCGGCCAGGTCCCCTTCGTCAGCGGCGGCGGGAGGGCCCACGTGGTCCCCGACGGGGCGGCCGCCCCGCTCACCGCCATCCGCCAGCGCGCCGGGAACGGCTCGACCGTGCGCCACGCCCTCGGCGAGGACCTGTACGGCCGGGCCCTGCCGCCGGCCCTGCTGACGCCGCCCGCCGGGCTGGACGACCGGGCGGTGGACGCCGGGCGCGACTGGACGTACGAGGGCGAGTTCCGCCTCGCGGCGGACGACGAGTGGACCCTGCTCGTCCATTACACCGGGCAGCGGCCGGGGGTGCGCCTGGACGGACAGGATCTCTTCCCCGTCCGGCAGGGCCCGGCCGAGGCCTTCGCGGGCGGGCTGCTCGGCACCGCACCCGACGGGATGAGCGTGCGGCGCCGGACGCTTCCGCTCAAGGCGGGCGTCCACCGGCTCGCCGTGACCGCCCGGGGCGGGAACCGGGGCCAGCGCCTGCGGCTGCGGCACACCACGAAGGCCACCCGGGCCGCGGACCTCGCGGCGGCCGTGCAGACCGCGAAGGCGGCCCGCAGCGTGGTCCTGTTCGCCTACGAGGACGCCACCGAGGGCAGCGACCGGACCACCCTGGCGCTGCCCGGCGGGCAGGAAGCACTGATCGAGGCGGTCGCCGCCGCCAACCCCCGCACCACGGTCGTGCTCAACACCTCCTCGAGCACGACGATGCCCTGGCTCGCCCGGACCGGAGCGGTGCTGCAGATGTACTACCCCGGCCAGGAGGGCGCGGGCGCCACCGCCGACATCCTCTTCGGGGACGTGGACCCGGGCGGCCGGCTCACCCAGACCTTCCCGGCCGACGAACGGGCGACGCCCGTGGGCGGGGACCGGCTGCGCTACCCGGGGGTGGGCGGCCGGCAGGAGTACGCCGAGGGCGTCCACGTCGGCCACCGCTGGTACGACGCGCAGCGGGCGGCCCCGCTGTTCCCCTTCGGCCACGGGCTGTCGTACACCACCTGGCACTACGAGAAGCTGACCGTGCGGCCGGGCGACGCCCAGGGGGAACCCGACGGCCTGCGCGTGGAGTTCACCGTCCGCAACACCGGCCGCCGCAAGGGCACCGAGGTGGCGCAGGTGTACGTGGGCCCGTCCGCGCGGCTCGAGCTCGACCAGCCGGTGCGCACGCTGGCCGGCTACCGGCGGCTGACCCTCGCGCCGGGGGAGTCCCGGCGGGTCGTCGTCGACATCGACGCCCGGACGCTGTCGTCGTGGGACCCGGCACGCCGGGCCTGGGTGCTGGGCTCCGGCCGCCGCGAGGTGTTCGCGGGCCGGTCCTCGCGCGAACTGCCGCTGCGGTCAAAGGCGGTGGTGGGGAGCCGATAGGCTGCCCGTTCGGCGGGTCACAGGGGGCGCGCCGGGGACGATTCGGGAGGACGTACCGGTGCACATCCAGGGATGGCTGGAGACGATTCCGGCGGTCAGCATCTATCTCCTCGTGGGTCTGGTCATCGGACTGGAGAGCCTCGGCATCCCACTGCCGGGCGAGATCATCCTGGTCAGCTCGGCCCTCCTCGCCTCGCAGCACGGGGAGATCGACCCCGTGGTGCTGGCGCTCTGCGCGATCACCGGGGCCATCGTCGGCGACTCGATCGGCTACGCGATCGGACGCAGGGGCGGCAAGCCGCTGCTGGAGAAGCTCGGCCGGCGCTTCCCCAAGCACTTCGGGCCGGACCAGGTGGCGCTGGCGGAACGCTCCTTCGAGCGGTGGGGCATGTGGGCCGTCTTCTTCGGGCGGTTCGTGGCCCTGCTGCGGATCTTCGCCGGCCCGCTGGCAGGCGTGCTGCACATGCCGTACTGGCGGTTCCTGACCGCCAACATCCTCGGCGGGATCCTCTGGGCGGGCGGCACCACGGCCGTCATCTACTCGGTCGGGATCGTCGCCGAGCCGTGGCTCAAGCGGTTCTCCTGGCTGGCGCTCGGTCTCGCCGTGCTGTTCGGCATCGCGGTGACGCTGGTGGTGCGCAGCCGGATCAAGAAGGCGGCCGCGGCCGCCGGCGCGTCGGCCGAGGCCGCGGTGCCCGCCCAGCAGGCGGCCCCGGTCACGGTCGGCGACTGAGGCCGCCCGGGACGCCGGCTAGACCTCCGGGGTGACGGAGGCGCGGTGCTGCTTGGCCAGTTCCACGTACATCTGCGCGTTGATCGTGATGTGCTCGCGCTCCTCCTCGGTCAGCGCGCGCCGCACCTTGGCCGGGACGCCCGCCACCAGAGAGCCGGGCGGGACCACCATGCCCTGCGGGACCAGCGCCTGGGCGGCCACCAGGGAGCCGGCGCCGATCACCGCGCCGTTCAGGACGGTGGCGCCCATGCCGATCAGGCAGTCGTCCTCGACGGTGCATCCGTGCACGACGGCGTTGTGGCCGATGGAGACGCGCTCGCCGATCGACACCGGGAACCCGGGGTCCACGTGCACCGTGCAGTTGTCCTGCACGTTGCTGTCCGCGCCGAGCGTGATCGGGCCGCAGTCGGCGCGCAGCACCGCCGAATACCAGATGCTCGCGCCGGCGGCCAGGGTGACCTCGCCGACGACGACGGAGGTGGGTGCGGCGAAGGCGGTCGGGTCGACGGACGGCTGCTTGCCGCCCACGCCCGCGATCAGTGCCTGGCCCTGCGTCGCGTGCTGCGTCATGTTCTCTTCCTCTGTTTCCGGATGCCGCGCTACCGGCACGGTAGGGCACGCGCCCGGTCCGCCCCGCGATGGGGTGAAGATCACAGGATCGTGGTCCGGACGACCGGCCCCCGGCGGACTACCGTGGCCGGGTGCCGAAGAACCAGAACACGTTCTCATCTCTGACGGCCCTGCGCCGCCGGCTGGCGAGCCGCGCGGTCCACGCCGGCTGGCGCTGGATGCAGCAGGCCGGCGCGGTCACCGCGCGGACCCCGGGGCGGCTGCGGTTCGGCGCGATCGGGCCCGCCACCCGGCTCGCCTTCCCGCAGGGCACCATCTTCGGCGAACCCTGGATCCGGCTCGGTGACCACTGCATCATCGGCGAGCAGGTCACCCTCACCGCCGGGATGATGCCGGACCTCGACCTCGGCGCGGAGCCGATGCTCGTCCTCGGCAACGGAGTGGTGATCGGCCGGGACAGCCACGTCATCGCCGACGCCCCGATCAGCATCGGCAACGACACCTTCTGCGGCCCCGGGGTCTACATCACCTCCACGAACCACAGCTACGACGATCCGCACCAGCCCGTCGGCAAGCAGTGGCCGCGCAGCGCGCCGGTGGAGATCGGCCCGGGCTGCTGGCTGGGCACGGGCGCGGTGATCCTCCCCGGGGCCCGGCTGGGCCGCAACGTCGTGGTGGCCGCGGGGGCCGTCGTACGGGGCGAGGTGCCGGACCACGCCGTGGTGGCCGGCGCCCCGGCCCGCGTGGTCCGGCGCTGGGAGCCGGAGACCGGCTGGCAGCCGCCGCTGCGCACGCCGGCGCCGGTGCCGATCCCCGACGGGACCACCCCGGAACAGCTCCGCGGCCTGGCGGAGCTGACGGAGGCCGAGCTTGCGGAAGTCGAGCGGGCGGCGGCCGAGCCGGCGCCGGCCCCGCTGGCGGAAGCCGAAAGGGCCTAGTGCGGTGACCGCGGAGGTTCACCGGGTCCGCCTCGGCGTACGAGGCGCGGTGCCGGACGCCGTGTGCCGGGGCCGTTCGGCACACCCCTAGAGCGCAGGGATCTCGATCGCCGGGCAGCGGTCCATGACCATGGTCAGCCCGGCCTCGCGGGTGCGCCCGAAGGCCGCCTCGTCGACCACGCCCAGCTGGAACCAGACGGCGTCCGCTCCGATGGCCGCGGCCTGGTCGGCCACCGGCCCCGCGAGCTCGCTGTTCACGAAGACGTCCACCACGTCCACCTTGAAGGGGATCTCCTCCAGCGAGGCGTACCCGGGCTCCCCGTGCACGGTCTCCGCCTTGGGGTGCACGGGGACCACGCGCTTGCCGAAGCGCTGGAGGACGCTCGCCACCCCGTAGGCCGCCCGGTCGCGGTTGTTCGAGAGGCCCACCACGGCCCAGGTGTCGCCCAGTTCGGTGAGGATCTTGCGGATGGTCGCCGGATCGCCGTACACGTGTGCCGCCTCCTGCTGGTCAGGCCCTGCTCATCGGGTGCTGTCGGGCGCCGCACGCCGGTGCGCCGCGCCCTCCCGATCAACCGAAAGGACACCTGTCCGATTCCCCGTAGGGTGGAGCGGTGAAGGCAGACCAGTACGTGACGGTGTCCCGCGAGGGCGTGCACGAGTCCGAGATCAACCGCTCGCGCTTCCTGTGCTCGCTCGCGCCCGCCGCGACCGAGCAGGAGGCGCAGGACTTCGTCGCACGCGTCCGCAAGGAGCACCCCACCGCCTCGCACAACTGCTTCGCCTACGTCATCGGCGCCGACGCCGCCGTCCAGAAGGCCAGCGACGACGGCGAGCCCGGCGGCACCGCCGGGGTGCCCATGCTGCAGATGCTCATGCGCCGGGACGTCCGGTACGCGGTCGCCGTCGTCACCCGCTACTACGGCGGAGTGAAACTCGGCGCGGGCGGTCTGATCAGGGCCTACGGCGGGGTCGTCGGCGAGGCACTCGACGAGCTGGGCACCGTCACCCGGCGCCGCTACCGGCTGGCCACCGTCACCGTCGACCACCAGCGGGCCGGCAAGACCCAGAACGACCTGCGCTCCACCGGCCGGACCGTGGTGGACCTGCGCTACGGGGCCGCGGTCGAGATCGAGGTCGCCCTCCCCGAGGCCGACCTGCCCGCTTTCGAGGCCTGGCTCGCCGACAGCACGGCGGGCAGTGCCACCCTCACGCTCGGCGGAGAGACGTACGCGCCCTGAGGGACGGGCCGGACGCGTTAGCGTAGAGGGGTTCACGAGCGGGAGACCAGCAGGGGGAGACGGTATGTGCGGCGAGGCCGGCGAGTGAAGTTCCTGCACACCTCCGACTGGCACCTCGGCCGGTCCTTCCACCGCGTGAACCTGCTCGGCGCCCAGGCCGCCTTCGTCGACCACCTCATCGAGACCGTCCGCGCGCACGAGGTCGACGCCGTGCTCGTCGCCGGGGACGTCTACGACCGGGCCGTGCCCCCGCTGCCCGCCGTCGAGCTCTACGACCGGGCGCTGCACCGGCTCGCCGAGCTCGGGGTGCCCACCGTGATGATCTCCGGCAACCACGACTCCGCCCGCCGCCTCGGGGTCGGGGCGGGACTGATCGACCGGGCCGGGATCCACCTCAGGACCGACCCGGCCGGCTGCGCCGACCCCGTGGTGCTGGCCGACGTACACGGCGAGGTGGCGCTCTACGGCCTGCCGTACCTGGAACCCGCCCTGGTCAAGGACCAGTTCGACGCGGAGAAGGTGAGCCACGAGGCCGTGCTGGGCGCGGCCATGGACCGGATCCGCGCCGACCTCGCCGCCCGCGCGCCAGGCACCCGCTCCGTCGTCCTCGCCCACGCCTTCGTCACCGGCGGGCAGGCCAGCGACAGCGAACGCGACATCTCCGTCGGCGGGGTCGAGGCGGTGCCCGCCTCCGTCTTCGACGGGGTGGACTACGCCGCCCTCGGCCACCTCCACGGCTCCCAGACGATCGGCGAACGGGTCCGCTACTCCGGCTCCCCGCTCGCCTACTCCTTCTCCGAGGCCGAGCACCGCAAGAGCATGTGGCTCATCGAACTGGGCGCGGAGGGCGAGATCGCCGCCGCCGAGCGCATCGACACGCCCGTACCGCGGCCCCTCGCCCGGCTGCGCGGCCCCCTGGAAGGCCTGCTGGCGGATCCCGCGCACGCACGGCACGAGGAATCCTGGATCGAGGCCACCCTCACCGACCCGGTCCGCCCCGACGACCCGATGGCCCGGCTCACCGCCCGCTTCCCGCACACCCTCAGCCTGGCCTTCGAGCCCGAGGGCCGCGAGGAGGAGGCCGCCGCCTCCTACGCCCAGCGGCTCAAGGGCCGCAGCGACCAGGAGATCGCCGAGGACTTCGTCGCCCACGTACGCGGCGGCCAGCCGGACGAGGCCGAACGGGCCGTCATCCAGGGCGCCTTCGACGAGGTACGGGCCGACGACAGCCGTCAGGAGTCCCGCCGATGAGGCTGCACCGGCTCAAGGTCACGGCCTTCGGACCCTTCGCGGACCCCCAGGACATCGACTTCGACGCGCTCTCCGGAGCCGGGATCTTCCTGCTCCACGGGCCCACCGGCGCCGGGAAGACCTCCGTGCTGGACGCCGTCTGCTACGCCCTGTACGGATCCGTGCCCGGCGCCCGCCAGGCTCCCGGCACCAGCCTGCGCAGCGACCACGCGGCCGCCGGCACCCCCACCGAGGTCACCCTCGAACTGACCGCGGGCGGCCGCCGCCTGGAGATCACCCGGCGCCCCGAGCAGGACCGGCCCAAGAAGCGCGGCACCGGCACCACGAAGGACAAGGCCCAGAGCCTGCTGCGCGAGCACACCGCCGAGGGCTGGCAGCCGCTCAGCCGCTCCCACCAGGAGGTCGGCGAGGAGATCGAGCAGCTGCTCGGCATGAGCCGCGAGCAGTTCTGCCAGGTGGTGCTGCTGCCGCAGGGCGAGTTCGCGCGCTTCCTGCGGGCCGACGAGGGGGCGCGCGGCCGGCTCCTCGGGCGGCTCTTCGACACCCGCCGCTTCGCGGCCGTCGAGGCCCTGCTCGGCGAACGCCGCCGGGCCGCCGAGGCCAGGGTGCGCGCCGGAGACGAGAAGGTCCTGCACACCGCGCAGCGGCTCGCCCAGGCCGCCGGGGACGGTGCGGACCTGCGGGCCTGGCCGCTGCCCCGGCACCAGCCGGGCGACCCCGGTCTCGCCGAGGCCGTCCGGATCTGGGCGGCCGTCGCCCGCTGTTCCGCACGCGAGCGGCTGACCGTGGCCGAGTACGCGCTCGCCGCCGTCGAGGGCCGGCACGCCGCTGCCCGGCGGGCCGCCGAGGACGCCCGGGAACTGGACCGGCTCCAGCGGCGGCACGCGGAGACCGCCCGCCGGGCCGCCGTCCTCGCCGAGGCCGGACCCGAGCGGGAACGGGTGCGCGCACTGCTGGACCGGGCCCGCCGGGGCGCCCTGGTGGCGCCCGCGCTGGAGCTGCGCGGGGCCGCCTCCGCCGGACACCTGGCCGCCGCGCACGCGGAGACCGCCGCCCGCGCCGCCCTCCCGGCCTCGCTGAAGGAGGCCGGCACCGGGCAACTGGCCACCGAGGAGCAGCGGCTGCGCGAGGAGCTCGGCGCGCTCGGCGCCGCCCACCGCGCCGAGCAGCGCAGCGCCGAGATCGGCCGCGAGCGGGCCGACCTGGAGCGGGAGGCCCGGGCCGCCGAGGAGCAGCACCGGGAGTCCGCCGAGTGGCTCGAGCGCTGGGAGGAGACCCGGGCCGCGCTGCACGCCCGGGTGGACGCCGCCCAGCAGGCCGCGACCCTGGCCGAGCAGCTCGCGGGCCGGCTGGAGCCCGCCCGGCTGCAGCTGAACGCCGCCCGGCGGCGCGACGAGCTGGCCGCCGCCGCGGAGCGCGCCGCGGGCGAACTGCTCCGCGCCCGCGAGGAGTCGGCCGCCGCCCGGGAGCGCTGGCTGGAGCTCAAGGAGGCCCGGCTGCGGGGGATCGCCGCCGAGCTCGCCGAGGCGCTGGTGGCCGGTGAGGCCTGCGCCGTCTGCGGATCCTCGCAGCACCCCGCTCCGGCCCGCCCGGCCCCCGGCCACGTGGACCGGGCCGCGGAGGACGCCGCCCACGCCCGCTTCGAGCAGACCGAGCGGGCCAAGGCCGCCGTCGAGCGCCGGCTGGCCGCCGACGAGCAGTCCCGCGCCGAGGCCGCGGCCGCCGCCGCGGACGCCACCACCGCCGAACTCCTCGCCCTGACCGCGGACCTGAGCTCCCGGCACGCCGCCGCGCACGCCGCGGCCGCCGGGCTCCACACGGCCCGCGAACGGCTCGCCCGCGCCGAGCGGGAGCACGCCGCACGCAGCGCCGACCGGCTCGACGCCGAGCGCCGGGCCGCCGCCAGGGCCTCCCACCGCGAGCAGCTCGACCGGGAACAGGCCGCGCTGGAGACGGAGCTCGCCCTGGTGCGGGCCGACGCGCCGACCGTCGCGGCCCGCGCCCGGACCCTGGAGGACCGGGTCCGCATGGTCTCGGCGGCCGCGGTCGCGCTGCGCCGGGCCGAGACCACCGCCGCCCGTCTGAAGGAGGCCGACGACCAGCTCGCCGACGCCGCCTTCAAGGCCCGTTTCGACACCATCGAGGCGGCCGCCGACGCGGTGCTCCCCGAGTACGAACGCACCGCGCTCCAGCGCCGGATGGACGCCTGGCAGGCAGAGGAGGCCATGCTGGCGGACCGCCTCGCCGAGACCGACGCGGTCGCTGCGGCGGCCCTGCCCCCGGCCGCACCGGAGCGGGCCGAGGCGTACGCCGCCCAGGCCGCGGCGAAGCTTCGTACCGCCGGGTCCGCCTTCGACGCCGCCCGGGTCCGCTGCGCGGAGCTGGACCGGCTCTCCCGGCAGGCCGAGCAGGAACTGCGCGCCCTGGGCCCGCTGCGCGAGGCCTACGAGCGGGTGGCCCGGCTGGCCGGGCTCACCGCGGGCACCTCCGCCGACAACGAGCGCAAGATGCGGCTGGAGGCGTACGTCCTGGCCGCCCGCCTGGAGCAGGTCGCCGCCGCCGCGACGGTACGGCTGCTGCGCATGTCCGGCGGCCGCTACACCCTGGTCCACTCCGACGCGCGGTCGGGCGGTCGGGGCCGGTCGGGCCTCGGGCTGCACGTGGTCGACGCCTGGACCGGCAGTGAACGCGACACCGCGACCCTCTCGGGCGGCGAGACCTTCTTCGCCTCGCTGGCCCTCGCGCTGGGCCTGGCCGACGTGGTCACCGACGAGGCGGGCGGCATGCGCCTGGACACCCTCTTCGTCGACGAGGGGTTCGGCAGCCTGGACGACCAGGCGCTGGACGAGGTGCTCGACGTGCTGGACTCGCTGCGCGAACGGGACCGCAGCGTCGGCATCGTCAGTCACGTGGCCGATCTGCGGACCCGGGTGCAGGCGCAGCTGGAGATCGTCAAGCAGCGCGGCGGCTCGGTGGTGCGCCACCGCACCGCGGCGCTCACGGACTGAGCGGCCTGCGGGGGAGCGGCGAGGAGTACACGATGCTGGTGGTCACCGGGCCGAGGCCCGCGATCCGGCCCGTGACCTCCTCCAGGTGACCCATCGACCGGGCGGCGACCTTGAGCACGAAGCAGTCGTCGCCGGTGACGTGATGGGCCTCCAGGATGTCCGGGGTGGCTTCGAGGAAGTCGTGGAACGGCTTGTAGTTGCCGTGCGGATAGCGCAGCCGGACCAGGGCCAGGATCGACTTGCCGAGCTTCTCCGCGTCCACCACCGCCGTGTAGCCGGTGATGATGCCGAGCTCCTCGAGGCGGCGCACCCGCTCGGTGACGGCGCTCGCGGACATCGACACGGAGCGGGCGAGCTCGGTGAAGCTGGCGCGGCCGTCCCGCTGGAGGGCTTCGAGGATCCGCCAGTCGGTGGCGTCAGGGGAATAGTCGGTCATGGCGCAGGTCTAGCAGGGGAATCCCCGGTTAGACAAGGAAAAGGCCGGGGAAATCCACTTCCGGGCTCGTTCAGCAGATCGTAGATTTCGAGCCATGACGACTACGCAGAACACTTCGACCGCGACCGCAGCCAACCCCGTCCTGCGGGTGCCCCCGGCCTCCCCGGCCGCGGCCGCCGCCTACTTCGCGGCGAGCCTCGCCTTCCACGCGGACGTGTCGGATGTCGCCGCCGCCTTCAAGGCCCACCGCGAGCGGGGCGCCGAGCTCGGCTTCCAGCTGGTCGACTCCCGGTCCACGCCCTCCTGGGACCAGGCCCACGTACCGGGCGCCGTCCACCTGCCCACCGCGCTCGTCCCCGAGCAGGCCGAGCGGCTCCTCGACAAGAACCTGCCCGTGGTCACCTACTGCTGGGGTCCGGGCTGCAACGGAGGCACCCGCTCCGCGCTGGCCCTCGCCGAACTCGGCTTCCAGGTCAAGGAGATGCTCGGCGGGATCGAGTACTGGATCCGCGAGGGCTTCGAGGTCGAGACCTGGCAGGGCAGCCAGCAGCGCGCCGAGGCCGACCCGCTGACCGCCCCCACCGACTCGGACGACTGCGGCTGCTGAACCGCTCCGGCATGCCGACGGGCCGCACTCCCAGGGGGACCGCGGCCCGTCCGCGCGGCGGGGTCAGAGCTTCGAGAGCTCGTCCACCAGGTCGTCCAGCCCCAGCGAACCCTGCGACAGGGCAGCCATGTGCCAGGCCTTCAGGTCGAAGGAATCGCCGTGCGCGGCGCGGGCGTTGTCCCGGCCCAGCAGCCAGGCGCGCTCGCCCAGCTTGTACCCGATCGCCTGACCGGGCATCGACAGGTAACGGGTCAGCTCGCTCTCCACGAAGTCGGCGGGCCGCCCGCTGTGCAGGCCGAAGAACTCCTGCGCGAGATCGGGGGTCCAGGTCTCGCCCGGGTGGAACGGCGAGTCCGCCGGGATCTCCAGGCCCAGGTGCATGCCGATGTCCACGATGACCCGCGCCGCGCGCATCATCTGGCAGTCCAGGTAGCCCAGCCGCTGCTCCGCGTCCTTGAGGTAGCCCAGCTCGTCCATCAGGCGCTCCGCGTACAGCGCCCAGCCCTCGGCGTTGGCGCTGACGATGCCCACCGTGGCCTGGTAGCGCGAGAGCCGGTCCGCCACGTGCGTCCACTGCGCGAGCTGCAGGTGGTGACCCGGCACGCCCTCGTGGTACCAGGTGGAGACCAGGTCGTACACGGGGAACCGGGTCTGGCCCATGGTGGGCAGCCAGGTCCGGCCCGGACGGGAGAAGTCCTCGGAGGGGGAGGTGTAGTACGGGGCCGCGGCGCCGCCCGGCGGGGCGATCCGGGACTCCACCTTCCGGACCCGCTCGGCGAGTTCGAAGTGCGTGCCGTCGAGGTTCTCGATGGCCTCGTCCATGATGCCCTGGAGCCAGGCCTGGACCTCCTCCACGCCCTCGATGTGGGTGCCGTGCTCGTCGAGGTGGCGCAGCGCGTCCCAGGGACCGGCGCCGGGCAGGATCTTGGCCGCCTCGGCCTTCATCTCGGCGAGCAGCCGGTGGTACTCCGACCAGCCGTAGGCGTACGCCTCGTCCAGGTCCAGGTCGGTCCCGTTGAAGTACCGCGACCAGCGGGCGTACCGCTCACGGCCGACGGTGTCCGGCTTGCCCTCGACGGCCGGCGCGTACACCGACTCCATCCAGTCGCGCAGTTCGACGACGGAAGCGGTCGCGGCGGCCGCCGCCGCGTCCAGCTCGGCGCGCAGGGCGTCCGGGCCGGCGGAGGCGAAGTCCTCGAAGAAGGCGGGCTCGTCGCCGTCCTGGCCGGCCCAGGAGGAGAGCTGGTCGATCATGGTGGCGGTGGCGCGCGGGCCGCCGTACAGGCCGCGCTCCAGACCCAGGCCCAGGCTCTCGCGGTAGCCGGCGAGCGCGGCCGGTACGGCGCGCAGCCGCTCGGCGATCGCCGCCCAGTCCTCGGCGGTGTCGGCGGGGGTCAGCGTGAAGACCTCGCGGACGGCGTGCGCGGGGCTGTGGATGTTGCTGACCGCGCACAGGTCCTCGTCGGCGTCGTGGACGGCGAGTTCGGCCGTGAGGCGCTCGCGCAGCAGGCGGGCGCAGCGGCGCTCGGCGTCGCTGTCGGCGCCGGGGAGCCGCTCGGCCGCGTCGAGCCAGGCGAGGGTGGCGCGGGAGAGGTCGGCCACGGCCGCGCGGCCGGCCGGGGAGAAGTCCGGGAGCTTCCCCGAGCTCGCGGCGACACCGAGGTAGGTGCCGGTGATCGGGTCGAGGGCGATCAGGTCGTCGACGTACGCGTCGGCCACCTGGCGGGGCAGCCTGGTGTCGCTGCCGTTGTGGAGGGTCTCTGACATGGGGACATCTTCGTACGCGGGACCGCGTCACGTCATCACCGTTTGACGCCAGCCTGCTGACGTGAGCGGCTGATCAGCGCGCTGCGGCGGCCCGGTCCGCCTGCGCCCGGGAGGGGCGGGGGGACCGGGGCGTGCCGCTCGGCACCGCTCTGCGGGACGGGTCGGCCGCGCTCGCCGCCGGCCGTCCCCCGCCCCGGTGGTCCGGGCCCCGCCGGGTCAGTGCCGGTGGTGCGGGCTCTGCTGCTCGCGGGGGAGTTCGTAGGGGAGCCGCGAGGCGACCGGGGTGGCGTCCAGCCGGGCCGTGATCACCAGCGTGCCCTCCTCGATCTGGTAGTCGAGGGGCAGGCCCAGGCCGCGCATGGCGGCGACCATGCCGGTGTTCGAGGCCCGGGTGACGGCGTACACGCTGTCGCAGCCTGCCTCGACGGCCAGGGAGATGAGCCGGCGCAGCAGCTCGGAGCCGATGCCGCGGCGCTGCCACTCGTCCTCGATCAGCAGGGCGACCTCGGTCTCGTCCCCGTCCCAGAGCAGGTGTCCGAGTGCGACGAGCTTGCCGGAGACGGTGGTCGCGGCGAGGGTGCGGCCGAAACGCGGGCTCAGCAGGTGGCCGAGGTAGGCGTCGGCGTCGGAGACCGGGCCGTGGTAGCGCAGGCCGAGGGTGCGTTCCGAGCAGCGGTCGTGCATCGCGCGGGCCGCGGCCTGGTCGGAGTTGTCGGCGCGGCGCACGGTGATCTCGTTGCCCTCGGGCAGGGTCAGCACGTCCTGGCTGCGGGGCACCCGGGGGCCGAGGCGGGCGTCGAGCTCGACCAGGGCGCGGGCGCGGGCGAACTCGGTCGGGGTGAACGGCAGGTAGGGCCGCTCCACGGTGATCGCACCGCCCGAGGGGTCGCGCAGCCGCATCACCGTGGCCTCCAGGACTCCCTCGACCGGGGCGTCGGCGCCGGAGTTGGGGCGGCCGGACAGGGTGGTCGCAGGGATGGAGTGGATCGTGCAGCGGCCCAGGAGCTGGCGCAGCGCGAGCGGGAGCTCGGCGGCGTCCAGGGCGGTGCGGGTGGCCAGGCCGAGGACGCGGGTCGGGGTGTCGACCAGGTCGTGGGCGTCGGCGCGCTCGATCCAGGTGCTGTGTCCGCCGGCGCGGGCGATGGCGCGGCTGAGCTCGGCGGAGGTCAGCTGCTGCGGGGCGCGCAGCAGGAACTCGTCGACGGTGCCGCCCTCGGGGAGCGGGTGCGTCTGGAGGGTGAGGATGTCGACGCCGCTGCGGGCCAGGGCGGTGCACAGCGCGGCCAGGGAGCCGGGCTCGTCGCGGACGGTGGTGCGCATCCGCCACAGGGCGGAGGCGGCCGCGGCCGCGCCGGAGGAGGCGGTCCGCGGCGGGGCCGGCTCGCCGGGCGCTGTGCCGTCCGGCGGGGGCGCATGGCTGTGGCGCCGTGCCCACCAGGTGTGGAAGGCGGCCGTGACCAGGAGTGCGACGGCCGAGGCGACCAGCAGGACCGGGCCCCTCGGACCGTGCACGACGAGATTGGCGATGGCGTCGGCGACCGCGACGGCGCAGAAGAGCGCGGCGAGTTCGACGACGTCGCGACGCCAGTGGTGGCGGTGGAGACGCTGGGCAGGGGTAGCACTACGGTCAGTCATGCAGACCACTGTGGCGTAGGGGTGTTGCGTGATCACGAACGATCTGTGACCGATGGGTTAAGTGTCCGTCTGGTCGATTCCACCCGGTTTTCCGCGCGATTTCCGGATTCCTGAGGCCGCTGTGGGCAGGGGTGGTGCGGCTCGGTCGGGCCGGGGGCGGGGCTCACTGACCCACGCGGCCGGGCTGGAGGGTCCTGGTGAAGAGCACGCCGCCGCCCTGGCGCCGCAGCCGGACGGTGAGTTCCCCGCTGCCGCCCTCGATGCCGACCTCGCCGTAGTAGGGAGGGTTCTCCGAGGGGGCCATGTTGGCGAGCGGGGCCGACTGCACGTACGCCGTCCGCGGGCCGAAGGTGGCGTCGAGCCGGCCGGCCGGGAAGCCGCCCGCGCCGATCGGGCCGGAGACGAACTCCCAGAACGGCGCGAAGTCGGAGAAGGCCGCCCGCTCGGGCGCGTAGTGGTTCGCGGCCGTGTAGTGGACGTCGGCGGTGAGCCATACGGTGCCGGTGATGCGGTGGTGCTTGATGTGACGCAGGAGTTCGGCGATCTGGAGCTCACGGCCCAGCGGGGCCCCGGGGTCGCCCTGGGCCACGGCCTCGAAGTCCACCGCGCCGTCGGGGACCACGATGCCCAGCGGCATGTCGGCGGCGATCACCTTCCAGGTGGCGCGGGAGCGCGACAGCTCGCGCTTGATCCAGGCCAGCTGCTCGGGGCCGAGGATGCCGATCGGGTCCTCGGTCTGGGTGCCGGGGGAGTTGGCGCCCCGGTAGGTGCGCATGTCGAGCACGAAGACGTCGAGCAGCGGGCCGTACCGCATCACGCGGTACATCCGCCCCTCGGCGCGGCCGCCGCGCAGGTCGGTCACCGGGAAGTACTCGCCGAAGGCCTGCCGGGCCCGGGCGGCGAGGACGTCGGCCTCCTTGACGGTGTAGCGGGGGTCCTCGATCAGCTGGCCCGGGTACCAGTTGTTGCGCACCTCGTGGTCGTCCCACTGGGCGAGGACGGGGACCTGGGCGTTGAAGTCGCGCAGGTTGCGGTCGAGCAGGTTGTAGCGGAAGTTCCCGCGGAACTCGGCGAGGGTCTCGGCGACCTTCGACTTCTCCTCGGTGGTGACGTTGTGCCACACGCTGCCGTCGCGCAGCGGGACGGCGGCCTGGATCGGGCCGTCGGCGTAGATCGTGTCCCCGCTGAAGAGGAAGAAGTCGGGGTCCCGCAGCCGCATCTCCTCGAAGACGCGGTAGCCGCCGAGGTCGGGGTTGATGCCCCAGCCCTGGCCCGCCAGGTCCCCCGACCACACGGAGCGCACGTCCTGGCGCCGGGAGACCGGGGTGGTGCGGAAGCTGCCGCAGACCGGCTCGCCCGTACGGCGCGGGTCGTCGGGGTCGGCCAGTACGACCCGGTAGTGGATCTGCCGGCCGGGCGGCAGGTCCCGCAGGACCGTGGTGCCGGTGAAATCGCCGGACGGGCCGAGCAGCGGGCCGCGGTGGCGGCGTACGGCGTAGCGGAACGCCTCGCTCGGGGACGTCTCCACGTACATCCGAGCGGGGCGGTCCGAGCGGGTCCAGACCGCCGCCGAGTGCGCGGTGACCTCGCCGGACTGCACGCCCCAGAGCGCCTGCGGGCGCCCCGAGCGGGCGAAGGCGGGGGCGGCGAGCGCCGGGGCGGCGAGCAGTGCGGTGGACAGGGCGAGGGAACCGCCGAGGAGGGTCCGTCGGGTGTGCGGGTTCGGGGCCATCGGTGCGTCTCCAGGGGCCGGCGGGATCGGGTCGCACCAGCGTGCCGCCGCACCCCGGCCCGGCCGCGTCTCCCACGCGAACCCCGGATGAACAGCCGTCAGCAGGTCAGGCGGCCAGCGGGGTTGCCGCGCGGCGGGCCGTGTCCAGGACGACCCGGGCCACGAGCGCGGGATCGTCGCTCATCGGTACGTGGCCGCAGCCCGGGAGCCGCACCAGCCGGGCCCCGGGGAGGGTGTGCTTGGCGCGCACGCCCTGGCGGCGCAGGAGCAGCCGGTCGCGGGTGCCCCAGGCGATGGTGACCGGCAGGCCGGGCACGTCCGCGGTGAACCGTACGGAACCGCCGGCGGCCAGCGTCTTCTCGAACCCGGTGGCATCGCGCAGGGCCAGCGTCTCGGCGACCACGGCGTCCGGGGAACGGCGGGCCGGCCGGGCGTAGATGGTCCCCGTCAGGGCGGCGCGGCCGGCCGGGGCGTGCGAGAGCCGCTCCAGCAGGGGGCGGGGCAGCGCCTTGGCGCCGGCGCGCATCGCGAGGAGGGTGGCGAAGGCGTAGCGGCGCTCGCCCTCGGTCCAGAACCCGGCGGGGGAGAGCGCCGTCACCGAGCGGGCCAGGCCGATCCGGCCCATTTCGAGCGCGAGCAGCCCGCCGAGCGAGTTGCCCGCCACGTGCGGGCGCTCGACGCCGAGCGCGGCGCACAGCCCGCCGAGGGCGGGGGCGACGGTGTCCAGGTCGTACGGGACCCCCTCGGGCAGCGGCTCCGAGACGCCGAAGCCGGGCAGGTCGACGGCGATCACGTCGTACTGGGCGGCCAGGATGTCGGTCACCGGGTGCCATGCCTGGAGGTGGTGGCCGATGCCGTGCAGCAGGAGGAGCGGTTCGCCCGCGCCCTTGCGCTCGTAGGCGACGGTGGCGGTGCGCGGGCCGAGCGGCGAATCGATGGTGAACGAGACCGTGGCGGTCATGCTGCTCCTCGTCGGTGGACGCGTACGAGACAAGCTGTCAGTAGTACCCACCGCAATGATTACCGCCCGGTAGCCCTTGACTACAAGCCCCTGGGGCCTTCCGGGTGCACGAGAACATCCCGTGAACGGCTTGATACCTATGCCCGATCTGCCCGGCAAAGGGCTGAGCATTGGTCTTGACCAAGGGGGTGCACCGTCCTATCGTCGCAGGGATAGTGCAGGAACCTTTAATAAACAAGGGCGCGGAACTGCCGCTGGAACACACGGCGAGTGCAGCGATGGCAGGAGGATTCAGGGTGGGGACCACGCAGCTCGAAACGGTGCCGGAGCCGAAGTACTGGCACCTCAAGACCGTCCTCAGCGAAGCGCTCGACCAGGACTTCGCCGTCGGCGAGGTGCTGCCCAACGAGCGTGAACTCGCGGCCCGTTTCGGAGTCGCCCGCGCGACCCTGCGCCAGGCGCTGGAGCAGCTCGAGCTCGAAGGCCGCCTGCAGCGGCGCCGCGGCGTCGGCACCACGGTCGCCCCGCCGCGCGTCGGCGTCGCCGTCGGCAGCACGCAGCACGGCTGGCCCGGTGACGGCGTCGACGGCTGGGAGCCCGTGGACGCGGGCGAGGGCCTGCCGTCGGCCGCGGTCCTCAAGCTGCTCGGTGCGGGTGGCGCCTTCGCCGCCGACCAGCCCGTCCACACGGTCCGCCGCACGCGCGTCACCCAGGGCCAGGTCGTCGCCGCCGAACTCCTCTACGTGCCGGCCGCCTCCGTGCCCGGACTCCCCGCCATCGAGGCGCCGAGCGGACCCGCCCGCGCCCGCGCCGTCCTGCGCGAACTCCAGCGGCTGGCCCTGGACGGCCAGGACCGCTCGGTCGAGCTCGGCTCCGCCCGGGCCGACGACGCCAAGGAGCTGGACCGCCTGCCGGGAGCCCCGGTCCTGCTGGTCACCACGCGGTACTTCACCGCCGAGGGCACGGCCGCGGTCTCGGTGGCCACCTACCGCGCCGACACCTGCCGCCTGACCTTCGGCGACTCGGGCGACGTCGAGATCACGCACGAGTCGCGGGTCGCCTCCTGAACCACGCCGCACCGGTCTGAGACACCCGCCGACGGGGATGATGCCCGGTCGGCGGGCGTCGGCGCCGTCAGCGGCGGGTCGGGCGGGTCGGCTGGCGTCAGCGGCGTCAGCGGCGGGTCGGGCGGGTCGGGCGGGTCGGCTGGTGTCAGCGGCGGCGGGTCGTGACCGTTTTCTCCACCGCGAAGAGCTCTTCCTCGACGTGGTCCAGTGCCAGCCGCAGCGCCCCGGTGGCCACCGCGGCCTCGCCCAGCATCGACAGGGCCACCCGCGGGGGGCGCAGACAGTAGCGCTCCAGCTCCTGGCGGAGCGGGTCCAGCACCCCGTCCAGGCCGGCCGCCCAGCCGCCGACGACGACCAGCTCCGGATCCATCGCCAGGACCAGCGCCGCCACGTCGTGCACCAGGCGCTGGATGAACCGCTGCACGGCCGCCACCGCCCGCTCGTCGCCCCGCCGGGCCATCGCGAAGACCTCGGCGACGGCGGGCTCGTCCAGCGGATGCAGCGGCTCGCCGGTGGTGGACAGCAGCTTCTCGGGAGTGACCTCCCGGCCCAGCAGGTGCAGGGCGCCGATCTCACCGGCGGCCCCGCCGAAGCCCCGGTGCAGCCGCCCGCCGATCAGCGAGCCCGCACCCGGGCTCAGCCCCGCCATCACGAACACCATGTCGTCGGTGTCCCGCGCGGCGCCCTTCCAGTGCTCGGCGACCGCCGCCGCGTTGGCGTCGTTCTCCACCTGCACCGGGCAGCGGAACGAGCGCCGCAGCCGGTCGCCGAGCGGCAGCCCGGTCCAGCCGGGCAGCGCCGTGCCGAGGCGGACCGTGCCGTCCGCCTCCACGATCCCGGGGCTGCCGACGCCGACCGCCCGCAGCGAGTCGCGCGGAACCCCGGCCCGGCGCAGCAGGTCGGCGACCGCCGCCCGCACCCGGTCCAGCCGTTCGTCGGCCGAGGCCGCCTCGGCGACCTCCTTGGTGCCGGCGCCGATGACCCGCCCGTCCAGCCCGGACAGCAGGACCGCGATCCGGTGCGAGCCGATCTCGATGCCCAGCAGGTGCCCCGCCTCGGCCCGGAACCGGAACCTCCGGGCAGGGCGCCCCTGCCGCCGCGCTCCTTCCTCGGCGTCGGCCTCGACGACGAGCCCGGTCCCGATCAGTCCTTCGACGACTCCCTCGACGGTCGGCCGGGACAGCCCGGTGACCCGGGTGAGGTCGGTGAGGGTCGGCGACTGGGCCGCGCGCAGTGCCCGAAGCACCACGGCGGAGTTGATCCGCCGGAGCAGGGAGGGATCCCCGCCGGTCAGCTGCCCCAACGTGTGTCCTCCCAGCGGGTGAGCCTGTCAGCCGGATCGTACTGCGCACCCGTCCCAGCGGCGAGAAGCGGCCCCCCATCGGCCGGAATGCGCCCCTCGCCTCAGGCCGGGGCGACGAAGCCCGACTCGTACGCCGTGATCACCGCCTGGGTCCGGTCCCGCGCGCCCAGCTTCGCCAGAATCGCACTGACATGTGACTTCACCGTCTCCGCGCCGATGATCAGCTCGCCCGCGATCTCCACGTTGGTCAGGCCGCGCGCCATGAGCCGCAGCACCGACTCTTCCCGCTCGGTCAGGGCCGCCCGCTCCAGCACGGCCCGGGCCTGCCGGTTGCCGTACTCCGCGGCAAGCGCCCGCACCGCGGCCGGGAAGAGCAGCGTCTCGCCCTCCGCCACCAGCCGCACCGCGTGCACGATCTCCGAGGGCCGCGCCCGCTTGAGCAGGAACCCGTCCGCGCCGGCCCGCAGCGCCTGGTAGACGTACTCGTCGTTCTCGAAGGTCGTGACCACCAGGATCTTCGGCGGGGCATCCACCGTTCGCAGCACCGCCCGGGTCGCCTCGATCCCGTCCAGCAGCGGCATCCGCACGTCCATCGCCACCACGTCGGGCCGCAGCTGCCGCACGAGCGGCACGACCGACGCGCCGTCGGCCGCCTCGCCCACCACCTCGATGTCGGGCTGCGCTTCCAGGACGGCGCGCAGACCCGCGCGCACCAGGGGTTCGTCGTCGACGAGCAGTACGGTAACCGGCATCCCGTCAGCGTATTCGCTCCAGCGGAAGCCGGGCGCGCACCCTCCAGTTGCCCTCGTACGGACCGGTCTCGGCCTCCCCTCCCAGCAGTGCGGCACGCTCCCGCATCCCGCGCAGCCCGCCGCCCGTCCCGGTCATCAGCGCCGGACCGTCCGGCAGCGGGTTGACCACCTCCAGGTCCAGCCGGCCGACCGCCGCCTCGATCCGCACCCGGACCGGCACCGGACCGCAGTGCCGCAGCACGTTCGTCAGTGCCTCCTGGAGGATCCGGTACCCCTCACGGGTGACCGGCCCCGGCAACTGCTCGAGCGGGCCGGACAGTTCGGCTTCCACCGTGGAACCGGAGGCCCGTGCCGACTGCAACAGCCGGTCGGCGTCGGCCAGGGTGGGCCGTTGCGAGGGCGGCTGCGCGGACTCCCGCAGCACCAGCAGCACCCGCTCCAGGTCCTCCATCGCGGCCCGGCCGGTCTCCTCGATCGCGCACAGCGCCCGCTCGGTGAACTCCGGGTTCCGCGCGGCCCGGGCGGCGCCCGCCTGCACCACCGCCACGGTCAGCGCGTGCCCGATCGAATCGTGCAGCTCCCTCGCGATCCTGGTCCGCTCCAGCAGCTGCTCGGTACGCGCCTCGAGCGCGCTGAGCCGCTGGGCGGCCGAAGGCCCCAGCAGCCTGGCGGCGATCGCCGTGACGGCATCGCCCAGCAGGACCACCACAAGCAGCAGCAGCACGACCGGCACCGGCACGAGGAGGAGGGCCGCCCAGCGGGGCGGGACGAAGGGCAGGATCACGTCGTCCCCGCCCAGCGGCTGCCCCGCTCCGGTCAGGATCAGCTCCAGCGTCATCATCGGGAGCCACACGGTGGCCACGATCGCCGCGCTCGCGATCACGAGACGTATCTCCAGCCATGCCACCGTCCGCCAGCGGTCCCCCCACCGGGCCGACGGCGCGGTGCTGATGGACCCGTCGGGGCCGCCGCGCTCGTGCGGGGTCAGCAGGAACTGCGCCTGGAGGCCCTCGGCCACCCGCACCCACGGAATCAGCCCGAACGGCGCGACGATCAGGGCGGGCATCCAGGGCCACGCCGGCTCTATGTACATCCAGATCGACACGATGAGGACGGGCACGAGCAGGTGCAGCCAGCGGGTGTACGTGATCCCGCGGAGGGGAGCACGAAGCAGTCGGTACATGTCCTCATCCTGGCAGTCGGCCGCAGGGGGACGTCTCCCCCGTGCGGGGGAGACGATCCCCCCGCGCGGGGGAGGGCGGGGGGTGGGGCGGGCGGCGAACGTTGAGGCATGAACACGATCGAGATCCGAGCACTCACCAAGGAGTACGGCCGCCACCGTGCGGTGGACGGCCTCACCTTCGACGTCCTGCCGGGACGGGTCACCGGATTCCTGGGCCCCAACGGCGCCGGCAAGTCCACCACGATGCGCCTGCTGTTGGGCCTGGACCGGCCCACGTCGGGCACGGCCACCATCGGCGGCCGCGCCTACCTGGAGTTCCCCGACCCGCTGCACCGGGTCGGCGCACTGCTGGACGCGCAGGCGGCGCACGGCGGCCGCACCGGCCGCGACCACCTCCGGATGCTCGCCGCGGCCGGCCGCGTGCCGGTGCGGCGGGTGGACGAGGTCCTGGAGCAGGCCGGGATAGCTTCCGTGGCCAGTCGGCGGATCAAGTCGTTCTCACTCGGCATGCGCCAGCGCCTCGGCATAGCCGCCGCGTTGCTGGGCGACCCCGGGGTGCTCCTGCTGGACGAGCCGACCAACGGCCTCGACCCCGAGGGCATCATCTGGATACGCGAGCTGATGCGCGGCTTCGCCGCGGACGGACGCACCGTCCTGGTCTCCAGCCACCTGATGTCGGAGACCTCCTCCCTCGCCGACCACCTGGTCGTCCTCGGCAACGGCAAGCTGCTGGCCGACACCTCGATGGAGGAGTTCATCGACGCCCGCAGCACCCGCAAGGCGCGCCTGCGCACTTCCGACCCGGTCCGGTTGCGGGCCGCCCTGGCTCGGGACGGCTTCGAGCTGGTGACCGCCGACGACGGGCGGTGGACCGTCGAAGGCCTTCAGGCCGAACAGCTCGGCGCGCTGGCCGCCCGCGAGGGCATCCCCATGCTGGAACTCTCCGACGAGCGGGCCTCGCTGGAGCAGGCCTACCTCGACCTCACCGCCGATCACGCCCAGTTCACCGCAACCCGCTGACGTTCCCCACCTCCAGGAGGCACCGCCATGCGCGCCGCTCTGCCCACCATCCCCGCCCTGCACTCGGAATGGATCAAGATACGGTCCCTGCGCGGCTCCCTCGGTGCGCTGATAGCCGTGTTCGCGGCCACCGCGGGCATCCAGGTGCTGACGGCCGCGGCGATAGGCACGGCCGAGGCCGGCAGCATGGGCGCGGACCCGCTCTACGCGGCCTACTACGGACTCCTGTTCGGGCAGATCGCCGCCATGGCCTTCGGCGCGGGCGCCCTGTCCTGCGAGTTCCACAACGGCGCTCTGCGCACCTCGCTGGCCGCCGTGCCCAACCGCACCCGGTTCTACCTGTCGAAGATGGCGGTGGTGGGCGGACTGACGCTGCTCACAGGTCAGATCACCGGGCTGGTCACCTTCCTCGGCGGGCAGGCCTTCATGGGTCCCTACGCCCTTGAGCTCGGCGACCCGGGTACCTACCGCGCCATCGTCGGCTCCGGTCTCTACCTGGCGCTGATGGCCTTGTTCGCGGCCGGGCTGGCTGCCGTGCTGCGGAGCGGAACGGCCGTGCTGAGCCTGCTCATACCCTTCGTCCTGCTGGTCTCGTTCCTCGTCGGCGAGGCCTCGGGCGGCCTGGCGCAGTTCCTGCCGGACCGCGCCGGTCAGATGGTGATGCACTCGCAGGGGCAGGAGGGCCTCGGCCCCTGGACCGGGCTCGGCGTGATGGCGCTGTGGGCGGGGGCGGCGGTCTTCGGCGGATGGCTGGCGGTGCGGCGCAGGGACGTGTGACCGGGGGCCAGTTGTCAGTGGTGGTCGGGATACTGACGGTATGACCACGGCAGAGCATCTCGACACGATCGACCGGCTCAGGGTGCGGGAGTTCCCCACCGAGCCGGTCTGGTCCGGCGGGCAGAGCAGCGGCCCCGGTTACCACCTCGTCCCGGTCGGACGGACCGCGGACTTCTGGGAGGACGGCGGTGCGGGCCGTGCCGAGGCGGCCGACCAGATCGGCGCCGAGTACGGGGCGCTGACCCAGGCCCTGTCCGACCGGTGGGGATCCCCGCAGGTCTTCAGCCTCACAACGGTGCGGGAGCGCGGGTTCGACGGCGAGGAGATACCCGAGCCGTGGGACGAGCTCAGCAACAGCACGGACCACGTACACCTGTGGCGGGCGGGGGAGCAGTGGCTGGTGGCCTATGTGGCCCGGTGGGACGAGGGCGACCCCTACCTGCTGATGGCAGGAGTCACCGTGGTCGACCCGCCCTAGGCTCCGGGGAGCTCGGGGAGCTCGGGGGCTTCGGCGGCCGCGCGGAGGCGGGCGTACTCCTGGGCCATGGACTCCGCCGTCCAGTGGGCGTTCAGGCCGCTGGGGTTGGGAAGGGCCCAGACGCGGGTGGCGCCGATGGTCCGCTCCTGGGGGCCGATCTGGGCCTTCCGCTCGCCGAAGGCGGTGCGGTAGGCGGTGACTCCGACCACGGCGAGCCACTGGGGGCGCAGCAGTTCCACCTTGGCCGTCAGGATGCGGCCGCCCTCGCGGAACTCCTCGGCGGTGAGCTCGTCGGCGCGGGCCGTGGCGCGGGCCACGACGTTGGTGATGCCGAGGCGGTAGGTCAGCAGTTCTTCCTGCTCCGCGGGGTCCAGCCGGCGGGGTGTGAAGCCGGACAGGTGCAGGACGGGCCAGAAGCGGTTGCCGGGGCGGGCGAAGTGGTGGCCCGTCGCGGCGGAGAGGAGACCGGGGTTGATGCCGCAGAAGAGCACGCGCAGACCGCCCGCGACCACGTCCGGGATGACGCGGTCACGGGCGGCGTTCAGCTCGTCGGGGGTCAGAGGATCGACCCCGGCGCGTACCCGGCTGCCTCCGGGTGCTGCTTGGCGATGGCCTCGATACGGGAGACCACCGCCGCGACCTGGTCGCCCGCCGCGCCGGTGAAGGACAGCTTGTCGGCCATCAGGGCGTCGAGCTGGGCACGGTCCAGCGGCATCCGGTCGTCTGCGGCCAGCTTGTCCAGCAGCTCGTTGCGCTCGGCGCCCCGCTCGCGCATGGCGAGCGCGGAGGCGACCGCGTGCTCCTTGATGACCTCGTGGGCGGCCTCGCGGCCGACCCCGGCCCGCACCGCGCCCATCAGGACCTTGGTGGTCGCGAGGAACGGCAGGTAGCGGTCCAGCTCGCGGGCGACGACCGCCGGGAAGGCGCCGAACTCGTCCAGGACGGTCAGGAAGGTCTCCAGCAGGCCGTCGAAGGCGAAGAACGCGTCCGGCAGGGCCACGCGGCGGACCACGGAGCAGGAGACATCGCCCTCGTTCCACTGGTCGCCGGCCAGCTCGCCGGTCATCGAGGCGTAGCCGCGCAGGATGACCATCAGGCCGTTCACGCGCTCGCAGGAGCGGGTGTTCATCTTGTGCGGCATCGCGGAGGAGCCGACCTGGCCCGGCTTGAAGCCTTCGGTGACCAGCTCGTGGCCGGCCATCAGGCGGATGGTCTTGGCGATCGACGACGGGGCGGCGGCCAGCTGGACCAGGGCGGTGACCACGTCGTAGTCGAGGGAGCGCGGGTAGACCTGGCCGACCGAGGTGAAGGCCTGGGCGAAGCCGAGGTGGGTGGCGATCCGCTGCTCCAGGTCGGCGAGCTTGGCCGCGTCCCCGCCGAGCAGGTCCAGCATGTCCTGGGCGGTGCCCACCGGGCCCTTGATCCCGCGCAGCGGGTAGCGCTCCAGGAGGTTCTCCAGGCGGTCGTAGGCGACCAGCAGTTCGTCGGCGGCCGTCGCGAAGCGCTTGCCCAGGGTGGTCGCCTGCGCGGCGACGTTGTGGGAGCGGCCGGCCATGACCAGCTCGGCGTGCTCGCCGGCCAGCTTGCCCAGGCGGGCCAGGACGGCGACCGTGCGGTCACGCGCCAGCTCCAGGGAGAGCCGGATCTGGAGCTGCTCGACGTTCTCGGTGAGGTCGCGGGAGGTCATGCCCTTGTGGACGTGCTCGTGGCCGGCGAGGGCGTTGAACTCCTCGATGCGGGCCTTCACGTCGTGCCGGGTGACCTTCTCGCGCTCGGCGATGGAGGCGAGGTCGACCGTCTCCAGGACGCGCTCGTAGTCGGCGAGGGCCGCGTCGGGGACCTCGATGCCGAGGTCCTTCTGGGCGCGCAGCACGGCGAGCCACAGCCGCCGCTCCAGCGTCACCTTGTACTCGGGGGACCACAGGACGGCGAGCTCCGCGGAGGCGTAGCGGCCGGCCAGGACATTGGGGATGCGGGGCTTGGCAGTCACGTAGAGGGATTCTACTTGGGCCGAAGCTGTGCGTTTACGCAGGTAGGGACCCCGCCTCCGATTGTGCCTTGCTACGAGAGCCGATCCTTCGCCACGGGCTCGTACGGCAGCAGGTCCGGGCGCTTGGCCGGGCGGCCGTCGCCGGAGGAGCGGCCCGTCAGGCGGCGGCCGACCCAGGGGAGCAGGTGCCGGCGGGCGAAGCTCAGGTCCTGGGAGCGGCGTAGAGCCCAGCCCGGGGGCATCGAGGCGGGCAGTTCCGTGCGCCAGTCCTGCTCCGCGGGCAGGCCGAGGGCCTGCCAGACGGCTTCGGCCACCCGGCGGTGGCCCTCGGCCGTCAGGTGCAGCCGGTCGACGTCCCACATGCGCGGGTCGCCGAGCGCGGGTGCCCCGTACAGGTCGACCACCAGGGCGCCGTGCCGTGCGGCGAGCTCCTCGATGATGGTGAAGAGCTCCTCCATCCGCGGGCGGAAGCGCTCCATGACCGGCCCGTTGCGTCCCGGGGAGCGCATCAGCACGAGGTGCTTGGAGGACGGGGCGAGCAGCTCCACGGCCGCCTCCAGGTGGCCGCGGACCCGGCCCATGTCCACCTTGGGGCGCAGGGTGTCGTTCAGGCCGCCGACCAGCGTGACCACGTCGGCGCCCATGGCGGCCGCGACCGGGGCCTGCTCCTCGGCGATCTGCCCGATCAGCTTCCCGCGGACCGCGAGGTTCGCGTAGCGGAAGCCGGGCTCGCGCGCCGCTAGGCGGGCGGCCAGCAGGTCGGCCCAGCCCCGGTAGGAGCCGTTGGGCAGCAGGTCGGACATGCCCTCGGTGAAGGAGTCGCCGACCGCGACGAAACTGGTGTAAGAGGCATTCATCTCCATGGCGGGAGCGATGCTACCGCGCAGTACCCCGGCCCCGCAGGGCCGGGGGACCCACGCGTCAGGCGGAAGCCGGCCTGCCGAAGAGCTCGCGCAGCACGTCCTCCATGGAGACCAGCCCCGTCATGGCGCCGTCCGGCCCCAGGACGGCGGCCAGGTGCGTACGGCTGCGCCGCATGGCGGTGAGCACGTCGTCCAGCGGGGTCTCCGCCCGGACCTGGGCGATCGGCCGCAGCGACGGCACCGGGAAGGGCTCGTCACGGGCGTCCGGCTCCGCGTCCAGGGCGTCCTTGACGTGCAGGTAGCCCAGGATGCGGTGCTGGGCGTCGAGCACCGGGAAACGCGAGTAGCCGGTCTGCGCCGACATCCGCTCCAGGCCCGCCGGGGTGATGCCCTCCTGCGCCGCCACCACCCGGTCCGCCGGCAGCACCACATCGGTGACCGGCCGGCGGCCCAGCTCCAGGGCGTCGTGCAGGCGCTCGCTCGCCCGGTCGTCCAGCAGACCCGCATTGCTGGAGTCCTTGACCATCCGCGCCAGCTCGTCGTCCGAGAAGGTCGCCGCGACCTCGTCCTTCACCTCCACCCGCAGCAGCCGCAGCAGGGCGTTGGCGAAGGCGTTGATCGCGAAGATCACCGGGCGCAGCCCCCGCGTCAGGGTGACCAGCGGCGGCCCCAGCAGCAGCGCGGTGCGCACCGGTTCGGCCAGGGCCACGTTCTTCGGCACCATCTCGCCGAACAGCATGTGCAGGTACGTCGCCAGCGCCAGGGCCACCGCGAAGGAGATCGCGTGCGTCAGGGCGGACGGCACCCCGACGGCGTCGAACAGCGGCGTGAGCAGGTGGGCGATGGCCGGTTCCGCCACCACGCCCAGCACCAGGGTGCACAGGGTGATGCCGAGCTGGGCCGCCGCCATCATGGCCGACACGTGCTCCAGGCCCCACAGTACGGCCCGGGCCCGCCGGTCGCCCTGTTCGGCGTACGGTTCGATCTGGCTGCGCCGGACCGAGATCAGCGCGAACTCCGCGCCGACGAAGAAGGCGTTGACGACCAGGGTCGCCAGGCCGATCAGCAGCTGGACAGCGGTCATCGGCCCTTCTCCCCGTCCTTCTCGTCCTTCTCGTCGGTGTCGCCGTCCGGCTCGGACGGGACGTGCAGCAGCACCCGCGCGGCCCGCCGGCCGCCGGCGTCCACCACGTCCAGGTGCCAGCCGTCCAGCTCGAGGCTGTCGCCGACGGACGGGATCCGGCCCAGCTCGGTCGCTATCAGCCCGGCCAGGGTCTCGTAGGGACCCTCCGGCACGCGCAGTCCGATGCGCTGGAGCTGGTCGGTGCGGACCGCGCCGTCGGCGGAGTACACGAGGCGCCCGTCCTCGTCCGTGCCGGCCGGGGCCAGGTCCGCGGTCTCGTGCGGATCGTGTTCGTCGCGGACCTCGCCGACGACCTCCTCGACGATGTCCTCGAGGGTCGCCACACCCGCCGTGCCGCCGTACTCGTCGATGACCACGGCCATCGTCCGCCTGCCGGACAGCCGGTCCAGCAGCCGGTCCACGGTCAGGGACTCCGGTACCAGGAGCGGCTCGCGCAGCAGCTGCGACACCGGGCGCCGGTGGCGCTCCTCGGCGGGCAGGGCGAGTACGTCCTTGATGTGGACGGTGCCGACGACCGTGTCCAGGCTGCCCCGGTAGACGGGGAAGCGGGACAGGCCGGTGGCCAGCGTCGCGTTCGCCACGTCCTCGGCCGTCGCCTGCACGTCCAGGGCGGTGACCTGGACGCGCGGGGTCATCACGTTCTCCGCGGTCAGGTCGGCGAGGTTCAGGGTCCGTACGAACAGTTCGGCGGTGTCCTTCTCCAGTGCGCCCGCCTTGGCGGAGTGCCGCGCCAGGGCGACCAGCTCCTGCGGGGTGCGGGCGGAGGCCAGCTCCTCGGCGGGCTCCATCCCGAGGCGGCGCACCATGTGGTTCGCGGTGGTGTTGAGGTGGCTGATCAGGGGCCTGAAGGCCCGGCTGAAGAGCCGCTGCAGCGTCGCCACGCGCTTGGCGATCGCCAGCGGGGAGGAGATCGCCCAGTTCTTCGGCACGAGCTCGCCGACGACCATCAGCACGACGGTCGACAGGACCGTGCCGAGGACCAGGGCGGTGGAGGAGGCGACACCGGCCGACAGCCCCATGGACTGGAACGGGCCCTGGAGCAGGGCGGCGATCGACGGCTTGGAGATCATGCCGATGACCAGGCCGGTCACGGTGATGCCGAGCTGGGCGCCGGAGAGCTGGAACGTCAGGGTCCGGACGGCGGCGAGAGCACTGTCGGCTCCGCGCTCACCTCGCTCGACGGCCTTCTCGAGCTCGCTGCGCTCGACGGTGGTCAGCGAGAACTCGGCCGCGACGAAGACTCCGCAGGCCAGACAGAGCAGCAGCGCCACGACGAGCAGGAGCACTTCGGTCATCGCTGGATCACCTCCGTCCCATGATCGGCCAGGAGGCGGGGTGCCGCGCGATGTCGCGAGCGGGGGAAGCGGGTATCTCGTGGACTGGGAGGCTCGCCCATGGGCGGACGCTCACACCTTTCAATCAGGAGGATCTTTGCCCCCATGGTAAAGGACGGGCAAAGAGGAGGGATCATTCTTTTGGCGCAGCGGCCCGGATGATGGGATCCGGGCATGAGCGATCTTCACATCGGCCCTGCTTCGGCGGCCGATCTCACCGCCGTGCTGGACTTCTGGAAAACCGCTGCCGAGGGCACGAGTATCAGCGACGATCCCGCGGGGGTCGAGCGGCTCCACGCCCGCGACCCGCAGGCGCTGCTGCTCGCCCGCCGGGACGGGGAGCTCGTCGGCACCGTGATCGCCGGTTTCGACGGCTGGCGCTGCCACCTCTACCGGCTCGCCGTGCACCCGGGACACCGCAGGCAGGGCATCGGCACCGCCCTGCTGGCCGCGGCCGAGGAGCGGTTCGAGGCGCTCGGGGGACGGCGGGGGGACGCCATGGTGCTCGACCGCAACGCATCCGCGCACCGGGCGTGGGACGCGGCCGGCTACCGGCCCGAGGAGCAGTGGACCCGCTGGGTCAAGCCACTCGGCGCGCCGCCCCGATGACGCAGTAGGACGTGGGCAGGGCCGGGCCGCGCTCGGGCAGCCGGAAGCTGCGCTGCGAGACGATCCGGAACCCGGCCGCCTCCACCGCGGCGAGCGGGTCGCGGGAGGTGTGGCAGCCGCCGAAGAGGAACGGCCAGACGGTGCGGTCCAGGGCGCGCTGGACGGAGGCCATGCCGGGGCCGGGCGCCAGGCCGTGCTCGAAGAAGCGCAGCTCGGCGTCGGGGCGGAGCACGCGGTGCAGTTCGGCGAGGGAGCGGGGCAGGTCCCGTACGGAGCACAGCACCAGCGAGGCGACGGCGGCGTCGAAGGCCTCGCTCTTGACCGGGAGGGCCTCGGCGGCGGCGGGTACGACGTCCACCGGGACCTCCACGCGCAGGGCCGCCTGGGTGGCGAGCCGGCGGAGGGTGCGGTCCGGTTCCACGGCGACGACCTCGGAGACGGCGCGGGGGTAGTGCGGGAAGTTCAGCCCGTTCCCGGCGCCGATCTCGATCACGCGGCCGGACACTCCGTGGAGCAGCTCGCGGCGGAGGGCGGCGATGCCGCCTCGGGTCTCGGCGGCTCTGCCGGCGCGGGCGTAGAACCGGGAGAAGAGCGGGTGGTGGACCGGGTCGTGGCGCGGCGGCATGGCGGACCTCCGGGGGCGGTGGCGGTGGCGTACGTACCCGTACCTTCAGCCTGCCCCCGGCGGCTGGGCCTCATCCCTCCCGGGGGTGGGGCGCCGTGAGCGGGGTGCGGCTGCGTGGCCGGGCCGCTGCCCGCCCCGCGCCTCAAACGCCGGCGGGGCTGGGTTTGCCCGGCGGGGCCTCGTCCCTCCCGGCGAAGGCGCGGCGCCGCCGCCGGGGCTCCGCCCCGGACCCCGCGCCTCAAGCGCCGGCGGGGCTGGAGTGGGCCCCGCTGGGGTGTGTGTGCGGCGGGGTTGGGGTGCGGGCCGGGGCCGGGGTGGTGGTTGCAGATCGGGGCTCCGTCCCGGGCCCCGTGCCTTAAGCGCCGGCGGGGGTGGAGTGTGCCCCGGCTGGGGTGTGTGTGCGGCGGGGTGGGGTGCGGGCCGGGGCCGGGGTGGCGGTTGCAGATCGGGGCTCCGCCCCGGGCCCCGTGCCTCAAGCGCCGGCGGGGCTGGATTTGCCTGCCGGGGGTGACCACCTGTTCAGGAAGGAGTTCGGGGACCATGTGCCGCTCAGGGGTGGGGCGAGCCAGGTGGGGGACTGGGTGCGGAAATCCGCTGGGGGGAGGCTGCCCGCGCCTGCCGGGATCGCGCCCAGGAGGGGGACGCCCGCGGACTTCGGGAGGTCGGCCAGGTTGCAGCGGGAGGCCAGGTCCGGGGAGGCGGGCCAGCTGCCGACGACCACGCCCAGCGCCGTCAGGCCCCGCGCCCGCAGGGCCTCCGCCGTCAGGGCGGTGGAGTTGAGGGTGCCGAGGCCCGCCGCCGCGACCACCAGGACCGGGGCGTCGAGCAGGGCCGCGGCGTCGGCCAGGGTGTGGCCCGCCTCGTCGAAGCGGACCAGCAGCCCGCCCGCGCCCTCCACCAGGACCAGGTCGTGGTGGAGGGAGAGTTCGCGGGCGGCCCCGGCGATGTCCGAGGGGGAGAGCGTCGCCAGCCCGGCCCGGCGGGCCGCCGTGTCCGGGGCCAGCGGCTCCGGGTAGCGGGCCAGTTCCACCGCCGTGACGGCGGGGCCGGCCAGCCGGACCGCCTCCGCCGCGTCCCCCGGCTCGTCCGGGCCGACGCCCGTCTGGGCGGGCTTGAGCACCGCCACCGAGCGCCCCGCGGCCACCGCCGCGGCCGCGACCGCCGAGGTGACCACGGTCTTGCCGATCTCCGTGCCCGTACCGGACACGACCAGAATGGACATCTCAGCCTTCCCGCGCCGCGGCGCACACCGCTCGGCAGATCCGGGCGACATCGGTGTCGCCCGTGACGAACGGCGGCATGGTGTAGATCAGGTCCCGGAACGGGCGCAGCCAGACGCCCTCCCGCACCGCCGCCGCCGTGGCGGCCGCCATGTCGACCTCGTGGTCCAGCTGGACCACGCCGATCGCGCCCAGCACCCGTACGTCCCGTACGCCCGGCAGCCCGGCCGCGGCCGAAAGGCCCTCGCGCAGCCCCGCCTCGATCCGCTTGACCTCGGTCGCCCAGTCCTGGCCGAGCAGCAGCTCGATCGAGGCGAGCGCCACGGCCGTCGCCAGCGGATTGCCCATGAAGGTGGGCCCGTGGGCGAGCACCGGCACCTCGCCCCGGGAGATCCCCTCGGCCACCCGCTCCGTGCACAGGGTCGCCGCGAGCGTGAGGTAACCGCCCGTCAGCGATTTGCCCAGGCACATCACGTCCGGGGTGATCCCCGCGTGGTCCGCGGCGAACAGCGCACCGGTGCGGCCGAAGCCCGTCGCGATCTCGTCCAGGATGAGGAGGACGCCGTACTCGTCGCACAGCTCGCGCAGCACCCGCAGGTGGGCGGGGTGGTGGAAGCGCATGCCGCCCGCGCCCTGCACCACCGGTTCCACGATCACCGCTGCCAGCTCGTGCGCGTGGGCGGCGATCAGGGAGCGCAGGTGGTCCGCGTACGCCGGGTCCAGGGGGGTGTCGAAGCCCCCGGGCGGTGCGTCCGCGAACACCTGCCGCGGCAGGTGGCCCTGCCACAGCTCGTGCATGCCGCCCTCGGGGTCGCAGACGGCCATCGGCTGCCAGGTGTCCCCGTGGTAGCCGCCGCGCCAGGTCAGCAGCCGGGTCTTGCCGGTCCGGCCCAGCGAACGCCAGTACTGCAGGCACATCTTGACCGCGACCTCGACGGACACCGAGCCCGAGTCGGAGAGGAAGACGTGCTCCAGCCCCGGCGGGGTGATCTCGACGAGTCTCGCGGCGAGCCGGACGGCGGGCTCATGGGTGAGCCCGCCGAACATCACGTGCGACATCCGGCCCAGCTGGGTGGTCGCCGCCTCGTTCAGCACCGGGTGGTTGTAGCCGTGGATCGCCGACCACCAGGAGGACATGCCGTCGACGAGCTCCTCGTGGCCCTGCCCCTGGGACGGCTCGGCGAGCCGCAGCCGCACCCCCGAGGCGGAGGCGATGACCAGCGGCTCCTGCCGCCCGGGCATCGGGCCGTACGGGTGCCAGACGTGCTGCCGGTCCAGGGCGAGGAGTTCCGCGCCGGACAGCGACGGGTCGAGCTGGTCAGGCATTGGGCGCGAGGTCCGTTCCCGCGCCGCGGCGGCGGACGGCGACGAGGTCCGAGCGGACCTCGCCCGCGTCCGCGCGCACCGGTACGGGCGCCGCTTCCGCGTGGCCGGAGCAGCCGCCGCAGGCCGAGCCGCAGCCCGCACCGGAGGCCGGGTCCGCGGCCGCGTCGCCGGAGCCCGCCGGACCGCAGAGGGAGGCGCCGCCGTGCGAGCCGCAGCCGCCCCCGGCGGCCGCCTCCGCGATGTCGGCGCGGTGGGCCGGGAGGGTGGTCGTACCGGCGCCCTCCACCTCGAAGCCGGCGTCCGCGATCATGTCGAGGTCCGCCTGGCCCGCCTGGCCCTCGCTGGTCAGGTAGTCGCCCAGGAAGATCGAGTTCACCAGGTGCAGGGCCAGCGGCTGCATGGAGCGCAGGTGCACCTCGCGCCCGCCCGCGAGCCGGACCTCGACGTCGGGGCAGACGAAGCGCACCATCGCGAGGATCCGCAGGGCGCGCTGGGGGGTGAGGTTCCACTCCTTGGCGAGGGGGGTTCCCTCGAACGGGATCAGGAAGTTGACCGGAACCGAGTCCGGGTCCAGCTCGCGCAGCGAGTAGACGACGTCGACGAGGTCCTCGTCGCTCTCGCCCATGCCCGCGATCAGGCCGGAGCAGGCGGACAGGCCGGCGGCGTGCGCCTTCTGCACCGTGTCGACCCGGTCCGCGTAGGTGTGGGTCTTGGTGATCTGACCGTACGTCGCCTCGGAGGTGTTGAGGTTGTGGTTGTACGCGTCCGCACCCGCGTCGCGCAGCCGCTCGGCCTGGCCGTCGGAGAGCAGGCCCAGACAGGCGCAGACCTCGACGCCCTCGTTCTGCTCCTTGATCGCGGCGATCGTCTTGCCGACGCGCTCCACGTCCCGGTCCGTCGGCCCGCGGCCGCTCGCGACCAGGCAGACGCGCTTCGCGCCGCCCGCGACACCGGCCGCCGCGGCCTGCGAGGCCTCCTCCGGCTTCAGCCAGGTGTACTTGAGGATCTCGGCCTTCGAGCCGAGGCGCTGCGAGCAGTAGGAGCAGTCCTCCGGGCACAGGCCCGACTTCAGGTTGACCAGGTAGTTGAGCTTGACCCGGCGGCCGAACCACTGGCGGCGCACCTTGCCGGCCGCGGCCACCACGTCGAGCAGTTCGTCGTCGGAAGTCGCCAGTACGGCGAGCGCCTCTTCGCGGGTCGGCAGCTCGCGCCGCAGCCCCTTGTCCACCAGGGTGTTCAGCAGGTCCATGAGGCCGATCCTGGACCACACCACCACTCCCGGCCAAGGAGAGATCGCACAACATGGCCGGATGGGAGTGTGTGTATCGCCACACCTGACACTCAAGTCGCGGCGGCTAGGGTCGGGCAGGTCTGTGGACTGCCGACAAAACACGAGGATCTGCCGATGCCCCAGCACACCCCCGGTCCGGTGGACGTCTTCGCCTGGATCGATGCCGCCGAACGCTCCCGGGAAGCGGCGGGGCTCGTCCGTACGCTCCGCCCGCGGCCGGCGGCCTCCCCGCTGCTGGACCTCGCCAGCAACGACTACCTGGGGCTGTCCCGGCATCCGGAGACCGTGCGCGGCGCACGGGAGGCGGCCGAGCTGTGGGGTGGCGGAGCCACCGGTTCCCGTCTCGTGACGGGCACGACCGAGCTTCACGCGGAGCTCGAGCGGGAGCTCGCCGCCTTCTGCGGGTTCGAGGCCGCGCTGGTCCTCTCCTCCGGCTACGCGGCCAACCTCGCCGCGGTCACCGCGCTCGGCGACCGCGGCACGCTGGTCGTCTCCGACGCCGGCAACCACGCCTCGATCGTCGACGGCTGCCGCCTCGCGCGCGCCGAGACCGCCGTGATCCCGCACGCCGACCCGGACACCGCGCGCAAGACGCTCGCCGCACACGAGGGCCGGGCGCTGCTGGTCACCGACTCGGTGTTCTCCGTGGACGGGGACGCCGCCCCGCTCGCGGGCTATGCGGCGGCCTGCCGTGACGAGGGCGCGGCCCTGCTGGTGGACGACGCGCACGGCCTGGGCGTGCTGGGGGAGGGCGGCCGTGGCGCGCTGTACGCCGCCGGGCTCGCGGGCGCCCCGGGGGTGGTGGCCACGCTCACCCTGTCGAAGTCGCTGGGCAGTCAGGGCGGCGCCGTGCTGGGCCCGGCCAAGGTCATCCGGCACCTGGTCAACACGGCGCGCACCTTCATCTTCGACACCGGGCTGGCCCCGGCCGCCGCGGGCGCGGCGCTGGCGAGCCTGCGCCTGCTCCGGCGGGAACCGGAGCGCGCCGCCCGCGCCCGCGAGGTGGCCGACCGGCTGTACGGGCGGCTCACCGCGTCCGGCCTGACCGCGGCCCGGCCGGACGCGGCCGTGGTGTCGGTACGGGCCCCGTCGGCCTCGGCGGCGCTGCGCTGGGCCGCCGACTGCCGGGAGGCAGGTCTGTCCGTGGGGTGCTTCCGGCCGCCGTCGGTGCCGGACGGTATCTCCCGGCTGCGGCTGACCGCCCGGGCCGATCTCACGGGGGAGGAGATCGAGCAGGCCGTCGGAACGATTCTGCAGACCGCCCCGGCCGGAGCCACGGACCGCTAGGACGTCAGACGGACAGGTCCGTTCGTACGCTCGCGAGGAAGCCGGTCCAGGCCGGCCCGGTGAAGAGCACGGCCGGGCCGTCCGCCCGCTTGGAGTCGCGGACGGCCAGCAGGCCGCCGCCGAGGACGGCCGCTTCCACGCAGTTGTTCATTCCGGTACTGCGGCTGCTCCGCCGCCACCGCGCGCTGATCAGAAGTCCGCTGGTGGATAAGGGGGTTGCGGACACGGGGGGTGCCTCCTTACGCGTCGTCAGCGAGTGAGCTGATGAGATCCGACGAGTCCTGGGGCGGGAGGGCGTGCTCCTGAATGGTGCGGAACGCGGCGCTGTACGCCTCAAGGTCTTCCTTCCGCTCCAGATAGAGGCTACTCGTCAAATGGTCGAGTACCACCACATCCAGATCGGCGATGTTCGGAAATGAGAAAATCACGAACGGCCCGGTGAGGCCGAGATGGCCCCCCACACTGAACGGCAATACCTGAAGTCGGACTTGGGGCAGCCGCCCCACCTCCACCAGGTGCCTCAGCTGTCCCGCCATCACCCCCGGCCCGCCGATCTGCCGGCGCAGCACCGCCTCGTCCAGTACGGCACTCAGCTCCAGCGGCGGATCGGCCCGCAGCACCTTCTGCCGCGCCAGCCGGACCTCCACCAGCGCGTCCACCTTGGGCTCCGGCAGCCCGCCCAGCGCGGCCCGGGTCACCGCCCGCGCGTAGCCGGCGGTCTGCAGCAGTCCGGGGACCACGGACAGTTCCACCGTGCGCGCCGACCGGGCCCCCGCCTCCAGGCTGATGAAGTCCCGGTACTCCTGCGGCAGCAGGCCCCGGTAGTCGTGCCACCACTGGCGTCCCCGCCCGGTGTCGCCCCCCGGGTTCGGGCCGGCCGCGGAGGCCGAAAGCGCTTCCAGCAGCGCCCGCTGCTCGGGGCTCACGATCTCCCCGTAGACGTCGAGGAGCAGGCGGATGTCCTCCGGCTTGACCCCGCTGCGCCCCGTCTCGATGCGGCTGATCTTCGACTGGTGCCATCCTGCGATCCGGGCCGCCTCACCACTCGTGAGACCGGACCGGTCGCGCAGCGCACGCAGTTCCTCGCCGAGCTTGCGCCGACGCACCGCGGGACCGTGCTGCATACCCGCCTCCTTTCACCGGCACAGCTCGCACCAGTCTGCCGTCCAAATACGCTCTTCCGTAGCAGAGTTCACCGCATTGAGCGACAGATATATGCATATCTTGGGGGAACGGGAGAAACGACGGGACGATGGGTGGCACTCTGGCGTCCAGCACAGATCCGGGGCGGCTTGGCCCCGGTGGGAAAGGGACCGTCGCCATGGCAGATCACCAGGAAGCATCCGTCACTCTGCCGAGCGATCCCGCTTCGGTCTCCACCGCCCGCCGCTACGTCGCGCAGGTGCTGGGCGAATGGGGACTGCCCGATGACGCCGCCACCGCCGACAGCGTCCGGCTGATCGTCTCGGAGCTCGCCACCAACGCCGTACAGCACACCTTCGGCCAGTCGCCCACCTTCACCGTCGACATCCGGCTGGAGCGCGAGGAGTGGCTGCGCATCGGGGTGACCGACAGCCACCCCCGCTGGCCCAAGCGCCTTCCGGCCGCCGTCCAGCAGGACAACGGCCGGGGCATGGTCATCATCCGCTGGCTCACCGCGGAAGCGGGCGGCCGGCTCTCGGTCAGCCCCACCGAGGACGGCGGCAAGACCGTCTGGATCGCGCTGCCCTGGACGGTCGGCGCGGCGGCGCGGACCGCCACCACCGGCTGCTGAGTCCGGGATGACCGCGCCGGCTCCGGGATGACCGCGCCGGCTCCGGGCCGGCGCGGCCCCGCAGCGGCCTTGCCCGCCGGCCGTATACGGAACCGGCACCCGGGGGCCCGTGAGATGAACCGGGTGCCTCCCCGAAACGTGGGTTAACGCGATGGAAAAGCGCGGCGCCTAGCGTGGCTCCACGTTCCTCTGCCAAAGATCACCCATGATCCGGTAAAGCGGCGGTGGTCGGGACGGAATGTCTTTCTCTGCGTTGGGCAAGACTTGCTTGGCTCGGATATCCGCAGGTCAATGGGGGGTTGACGGCCGATAGGGTCACCCCGGCGCGATGTTGGCCCTGTCCCGGAAACTTGGTGATAACCCGTGCAACTGACTCCGCACGAGCAGGAGAGACTGCTCATCCACGTGGCCGCCGACGTGGCCGCGAGGCGCCGGGCCCGCGGGGTGCTCCTCAACCACCCCGAGGCGATCGCGCTGATCACGTCGCACATCCTCGAAGGGGCCCGCGACGGGCGGACCGTGGCCGAGCTGATGTCCTCCGGACGTACCGTGCTCGGCCGCGCCGAGGTCATGGAGGGGATCCCCGAGATGATCCACGACGTGCAGGTCGAGGCCACCTTCCCGGACGGCACCAAGCTCGTCACCGTCCACGACCCGATCGTCTGAGGGGGAGTACCGCCATGATCCCCGGCGAAATCGCCTACGGGGACGGTCCGGTGCACCTCAACGAGGGCCGCCCCGTCACCCGCCTCACCGTGCTCAACGCCGCCGACCGGCCCGTCCAGGTCGGCTCCCACTACCACTTCGCCGAGGCCAACCCCGGCCTCGACTTCGACCGTTCCGCCGCCCGCGGGCTCCGGCTCAACATCGCCGCGGGCACCGCCGTGCGGTTCGAGCCGGGCATCCCGGTCGCGGTGGAGCTCGTACCGCTGGCCGGACTGCGCACCGTACCCGGACTGCGCGGGGAGACCGGGGGGCCGCTCGATGGCTGAGCTCTCCCGCGCGCGGTACACCGACCTTTTCGGGCCAACGGCCGGTGACCGGATCCGGCTGGCCGACACCGACCTCTTCGTCGAGATCGAGGAGGACCTCAGCGGCGGCCCCGGCCGGGCCGGCGACGAGGCCGTCTTCGGCGGCGGCAAGGTGATCCGCGAGTCCATGGGACAGGCCCGCACCACCCGGGCCGAAGGCGCACCCGACACCGTCATCACCGGCGTCGTGATCCTCGACCACTGGGGCGTCGTCAAGGCGGACCTCGGCATCCGCGACGGCCGCATCTGCGGCATCGGCAAGGCCGGGAACCCCGACACCATGGACGGGGTCGACCCCGCACTCGTCATCGGCCCCGAGACCGAGATCATCTCCGGCAACGGGAAGATCGTCACCGCCGGCGCCATCGACGCCCACGTGCACTTCATCTCCCCGACCGTGATCGAGGCGGCCCTCGCCTCCGGCATCACCACCCTCGTCGGCGGCGGCACCGGCCCGGCCGAGGGCTCCAAGGCCACCACCGTCACCCCGGGGCCCTGGCACCTGGCCCGGATGTTCGCGGCCCTGGAGGCCTACCCCGTCAACATCGGCCTGCTGGGCAAGGGCAACACCATGTCCACCGAGGCCATGCACTCCCAGTTGCGCGGCGGGGCGCTCGGTTTCAAGATCCACGAGGACTGGGGCTCCACCCCCGCCGTGATCGACGCCTGCCTCGGCGTCTGCGAGGAGACCGGGGCCCAGGTCGCCATCCACACGGACACGCTCAACGAGGCCGGCTTCGTCGCCGACACCCTCGCGGCCATCGCCGGACGGACCATCCACTCGTACCACACCGAAGGCGCCGGCGGCGGGCACGCCCCCGACATCATCACCGTGGTCTCCGAGCCCAACATCCTGCCCAGCTCCACCAATCCGACCCGGCCGCACACCGTCAACACCGTCGAGGAGCACCTCGACATGCTGATGGTCTGCCACCACCTCAACCCGGCCGTCCCCGAGGACCTCGCCTTCGCCGAATCCCGGATCCGGCCCTCGACCATCGCCGCCGAGGACGTCCTGCACGACCTCGGGGCCATCTCCATCATCTCCTCCGACTCCCAGGCCATGGGCCGGGTCGGCGAGGTCGTCCTGCGCACCTGGCAGACCGCCCACGTGATGAAGAAGCGCCGCGGCTTCCTCCCCGGCGACGGGCCCGCCGACAACCAGCGGGCCCGACGCTACGTCGCCAAGTACACGATCAACCCCGCCGTCGCCCAGGGACTGGCCCGCGAGATCGGCTCGGTCGAGACCGGCAAACTCGCCGACCTCGTCCTGTGGAACCCCGCCTTCTTCGGGGTCAAGCCCGAACTGGTCGTCAAGGGCGGCCAGATCGCCTACGCGCAGATGGGCGACGCCAACGCCTCGATCCCCACCCCGCAGCCCGTGCTGCCCCGGCCGATGTTCGGCGGCCACGGGCGGGCGCCCGGCCTGAACTCGCTCAACTTCACCGCCCAGGCCGCCCTCGACGACGGACTGCCCGACCGGCTCGGCCTCGGCAAGGCCTTCGTGGCCATCGAGAGCACCCGCAAGGTCGGCAAGGCGGACATGCGCAACAACGACGCCATGCCCCGGGTCGAGGTCGACGCGGACACCTTCACCGTCACCATCGACGGGGAGGCCGTGGAACCGGCGCCGGCCGCGGAACTGCCCATGGCACAGAGATACTTCCTCTTCTGATGGGCACAGCCTGATGAGCCTCGCCGCACTGCTCGTCCTCGCCGACGGCCGCTTCCCCGCCGGCGGGCACGCCCACTCCGGCGGGGCCGAGGCCGCCTGCAAGGCGGGCCGGATCCACGACGCCGCCACCCTGGAGGACTTCTGCCGGGGCCGGCTGCACACCGCCGGCCTGACTGCCGCCGCCCTCGCGGCGGCGGCCGCGCTCGGCCTCGACCCGGCCGAGCTCGACGCCGCCGCCGACGCCCGCACGCCCTCGCCCGCCCTGCGCACCGCCGCGCGGCGGCTGGGCCGCCAGCTCCTGCGGGCCGCCCGGGCCACCTGGCCCGCCGCCGAACTGGACGCGCTGGCCGCCGCGTTCCCGCGCGGGGCCCACCAGCCCGTGGTCCTCGGCCTCACCGCCCGGGCCGCCGGGCTCGGCCCGCTCGATGCCGCGCACGTGGCCGCGTACGAGAGCGTCGGCGGGCCCGCGACCGCGACCGTGCGGCTGCTGGGCCTGGACCCCTTCGAGGCGAGCGGGGTCCTGGCCCGGCTCGCCCCCGCGCTCGACGCCGTCGCGGCCCGGGCGGCCGAGGCCGCGCACCGGGCCTGCTCGGAGGGCACGGACGCCCTGCCCGCGGCCTCCTCGCCCTTGCTGGAGATCGCGGCAGAGGTCCATGCCGACTGGCCGGTCCGCCTCTTCGCTTCCTGACCACCCCCAAGGAGATCCCCCATGCACCTCGACCACGCGGTGGCCTACCCCCCTCGCCACACGCACAGCGCCGCGCCGCTGCGCGCCGACGGGACCCGGCGCGCCCTGCGCATCGGACTCGGCGGACCCGTCGGCTCCGGCAAGACCGCCACCGTCGCCGCCCTGTGCCGCGCCCTGCGCGCCGAACTGTCGATGGCCGTCGTCACGAATGACATCTACACGCGCGAGGACGCCGAGTTCCTGCTCCGCGAAGCCGTCCTGCCGCCCGAGCGGATCACCGCGGTGGAGACCGGGGCCTGCCCGCACACCGCCATCCGCGACGACATCTCCGCCAACCTGGAAGCCGTCGAGGAACTCGAGGACGCCTTCCGGGAGTCCGGCCGGCTGGACCTGATCCTCGTCGAGTCCGGCGGCGACAACCTCACCGCCACCTTCTCCCGGGGGCTCGTCGACGCGCAGATCTTCGTCATCGACGTGGCCGGCGGCGACGACATCCCGCGCAAGGGCGGCCCCGGCGTCACCACGGCCGACCTCCTCGTCGTCAACAAGACCGACCTGGCCCCGTACGTCGGCTCCGACCTCGGGCGGATGGCCCGGGACGCGGCCGAGCAGCGCGGTGGACTGCCCGTCGCCTTCCAGTCGCTGCGCGGCCCGGAGGGTGTGGCTCCGGTGGCCGCCTGGGTGCGCGAGCGGATCGCGGCCTGGGTCGTACGGTGACCGGCGCGGCCCCCGTCACCGCCGCGGGGGTACGGGCCACCGCCCGTGTCCACGCCGTCGCCGACGGCCGCGGCGGCACCGCCCTGCCGCTGCTGGCCGGGGAAGGGCCGCTCGCGCTGCGCCGCACCCGGGGGACCGCCGCCGAGGCCGGGGTCATGCTGGTCGGCGCCATGAGCGCCCCGCTCGGCGGCGACCACCTCACCGTGGAGGCGACCGCGGGCCCCGGGGCGCGGCTGTCCCTCGGCTCGGCGGCGGCCACCCTGGCGCTGCCCGGCCGGTGCGGCGAGCCCGCCCGGTACGACGTGCTCCTGACCCTGGAGGACGGCGCGTCGGTGCGCTGGCTGCCCGAGCCGCTGGTCTCCGTGCGCGGCAGCGACCTGCGGGTGCGCACACGGGTCCGACTGGCCCCCACCGCCCGGCTGCTGCTGCGCGAGGAACAGGTGCTGGGCCGCTGCGGCGAGGTCCCCGGCCTGCTGCGCAGCCGGCTCGCCGCCACCCGCGGGGGCCGCCCGCTGCTGGACCAGGAACTGACCTGCGGACCCGGGGCACCCGGCGGCTGGGACGGTCCCGCGGGTCTGGCGGGACACCGGGCGCTCGGCCAACTCCTCGTCGTGGACCCGGCCTTCGCCCAGGCCCCGCCCGCGGCGGGGCCGCTGGGCGAGTTCGCCGCGGTCACCCCGCTGGCCGGGCCCGCCGTCCTGGTGACCGCCCTGGCCCCCGACGCCCTGCGGCTGCGGGAACTGCTCGACGAGGCCGCCCGGACCTACGGGCCGCCGTCCCGGGCGTAGTTCGGACGCCGAGCGGCACCGTTCAGCGGTACTCACCTCTCCGGTTATCGGGTTGGCAAAGAACTCGGCCCCGCTCTGTCGCGGGGCCGTGGTGAGGCGCGAGGATCCCCCTGCACGTCGACCTGCACGTCGACGACCGAACTGACGCAGGGGGAACGACCACGTGATACGCAACGCGGCGCTGGGGAGCGCTGCCACACTGATCACCGGCACACTGGCGGCGGGCCTGATGCTCGCGCCGTCGGCCACGGCCGCCTCGGCCGGCCGCGACAACGGGGCCGCGGAAGCGGTGGGCGTCCAGATCGCCGCCGCCCGCGCCGCCCGCACCGGGATCGACTGGAAGGACTGTCCCGCCGACTGGGGCTTCGAGAAGCCCATCCAGTGCGGCTGGGTGAAGGTCCCGCTCGACTACACCAAGCCGTTCGGCAAGACCATCGACATCGCCGTCGACCGGATCGGCAGCACGGGCACCAAGGAGGAGCGCCAGGGCGCCCTCATCTACAACCCGGGCGGCCCCGGCGGTTCCGGCATGCGCTTCCCGCGCCGGGTCACCACCAAGAGCCCGCTGTGGGTCAACGCCTCCAAGGCCTACGACTTTGTGGGCTTCGACCCCCGCGGCGTCGGCCACTCCGCGCCCATCTCCTGCATCGACCCGCAGGAGTTCGTCAAGGCGCCCAAGGCCGACCCGGTCCCGTCCAACGAGGCGGACAAGCGCGCGCAGCGGGGGCTCGCCGCCGCGTACGCGGACGGCTGCAAGGAGCGCAGCGGCGAGATGCTGCCGCACATGACCACGCCCAACACCGCACGCGACCTCGACGTGATCCGGGCCGCCCTCGGCGAGCAGAAGCTGAACTTCCTCGGCGTCTCCTACGGCACCTACATCGGCGGGGTCTACGCGACCCTCTTCCCGACCCACGTGCGCCGCATGATCGTCGACAGCGTCGTCAACCCGGACCCGGACAACATCTGGTACGAGGCCAACCTCGGCCAGGACGTGGCCTTCCAGACGCGCTGGAACGACTGGCAGGACTGGGTCGCCAAGAACGACGCGGTCTTCCACCTCGGCGACACCCGCGCCGAGGTCGAGGCCAAGTACCAGGAGCTGCGCGCCAAGGCCAAGGCCAACCCGATCGGCGGGGTCGTCGGCCCGGCCGAGCTGATCGGCTTCTTCCAGGGCGCTCCGTACTACGACTCCTCGTGGGTGCCCGTCGCCCAGACCTTCGCCGCCTGGGCCGCCGGTGACGAGCAGGCGCTCGTCGACGCCATCGCCCCGGACATGTCGGACACCCAGGGCAACGCCGCGGCCGAGAACGGCAACGCCGTCTACACCGCGGTCGAGTGCGCCGACGCCAAGTGGCCCACCAGCTGGGCCAGGTGGGACCGCGACAACACCAAGCTGCACCAGAAGTACCCGTTCCTGACCTGGTCGAACGCGTGGATGAACCTGCCCTGCGCGACCTGGAAGTCCAAGCAGAGCACCCCGATCGAGGTGGGTGCCAAGCGCGGTCTGGCGCCGGTGCTGATCGTCCAGTCCGAGCGGGACGCGGCCACGCCGTACGCGGGCGCGGTCGAGCTGCACCGCCGCCTCGCCGGCTCCCGTCTGATCACCGAGCAGAACGCGGGCTCCCACGGCGTCACCAGCCTGGTGAACCCCTGCGTCAACACGCGGGTCGACGCGTACCTGCTGACCGGCAAGGTCGACGCCAAGGACGTGAAGTGCGCTCCGCACGCCGCTCCGGTCGCCCCGGCCCCGGTCGCCGCGCTGTCGCTCGAGCAGGCTCCGGGCGCCGAGTGGCCGGCGCGCGAGGAACTCCCGACCGTCCGCTAGCACCGGGACGTCCGAACGCAAGGAGGCTCAGCGCGACCGGCGCCGGGCCTTCTTCCGTTCCTCCTCTTCCTCGGCCTTGACCTCGGCCGCGTACCGGTCGACGTACTCCTGGCCGGACAGTTCGAGGATGGCGTACATGATCTCGTCGGTCACGGCGCGCAGGACGGTCCGCTCGCCCTCCAGCCCGGCGTACCGGGAGAAGTCCATCGGCTCGCCGAAGCGGATCGTCACCCGCCGGATCTTCGGGATCTTCTTCCCGGGCGGCTGGATCTCGAAGGTGCCGACCATCGCGCACGGGACGACGGGCACCCCCGCTCCCAGCGCCATCGCGGCCACGCCGACCTTGCCCTTGTACAGGCGCCCGTCGTGCGAGCGCGTGCCCTCCGGGTAGATGCCCAGCAGCTCGTCCTTGGCCAGCACGCCCAGCCCCTCGCGCAGCGCCGCCCGGCCGGCGTCCTTGCCGGACCGGTCCACGGGGATCTGCCCGGCACTGCGGAAGAACGCGGCGGTGAGCCGCCCCTTGACCCCGGGACCGGTGAAGTACTCGGCCTTCGCGAGGAAGGTGATCCGCCGCTTGAGGATCGCGGGCATCAGGAAGTGGTCGGAGAACGAGAGGTGGTTGCCAGCGACGATCGCGGCCCCCTCGGCCGGAACGTTCTCCAGGCCCTCGATCCGCGGCCTGAACAGCAGCCGCAACAGCGGACCGAGCAAGACGTGCTTGAGCAAGTGGTAGAACACCAGGCCGCTCCCGATCCCCTGGGCGGCGCGGTGCCGGCCGCCGCCGGACATGGCGAAGGGGCCAGTCTAGGTGCGCTCACACGCACCGTCACGACCTGGCACGCACAGTCGAGCCCGACGGTGCGGCGGCGACGGGAGCCGCGGGGTGCTCACGCGCCGCGTGAGGCGGCCATTCCCGCGGTCAGCAGCCCCAGCACCACCCAGCCGAACCACAGCCAGCCGTTGCTGCCGAGGGCCACGGAATACGTGGCGACGGCCACCAGGGCGGCGAAGGTCATGACTGCCATCGCCTTAACGGATCCGGTCATGCTCCATGGTGCCGCGCGAGGGCCGTACTCCGCTACTGGCCACGCGCCTGGAGCGAGGCCAGATACGAGTTGTACGCCGCCAGCTCCTGGTCGCCGTCCCGGTCCGCGGCCCGGTCGGAGCGCTTCGCCGCCCGCTGCTCGGAGTGGTACCACTGGTAGACCAGCGCGATCAGCACCAGCACCGAGGGGATCTCGCTGAAGGCCCACGCGATGCCGCCGCCCCACTGCTGGTCGAGCAGCGCGTCGACGCGCAGCGAGGCGGGCGGGTCCGCGTACGTCTTGATCATCGGTTCGCTGGCCATCATCAGGGCGATGCCGAAGAAGGCGTGGAACGGCATGCCGGCGAAGAGCTCCAGCATCCGCATCACGTAGCCGGGGCGGTGCGGCCCCGGATCGATGCCCATGATCGGCCAGAAGAAGACCAGGCCGACCGCGAGGAAGTGCACCATCATCGCGATGTGCCCCGGCTTGGACTCCATCAGGAAGTCGAAGAGCGGGGTGAAGTACAGCCCGTAGAGGCTGGCGATGAACATGGGGATCGTGAACGCCGGGTGGGTGATGATCCGCATGTAGCGGCTGTGCAGCAGCATCAGCAGCAGCTCGCGCGGGCCCTTGCGGCCGCGGGCGGCGGGCGGCAGCGCGCGCAGCGCCAGCGTGACCGGAGCGCCCAGCAGCAGCAGGATCGGGGTGATCATGCTGATCACCATGTGCTGGACCATGTGCACGCTGAACATGACCATGCCGTAGTCGTTCAGCTTGGTGCACATCACCAGCACCACGCTCAGCACGCCCAGGGTGAAGGCGATGGTCCGGCCCGGCGACCAGGAGTCCCCCCGCCGGCGCAGCCGCAGCACGCCCCAGCCGTACAGCGCGAGCCCCAGCAGGGAGGCGAAGAGGAAGAAGGGGTCGAAGGAGAACTCCAGCCCGCGCCCGAGAGTGAAGGGCGGCAGGTCCATGTTCATGCCCATGCCGTGCCCGCTGTGGTCCATCTGTTCACTCCCTTGACTGTGGCGCCCCACCACAGTAGTGCCGCCCCCGTACGCTCCTGCGCCCGGGGGCGGCCGTAACGGGCATACGGTTACAGAACCGTCTGGGCCTCGTCGTAGCGCTCGGCCGGGACCGTCTTCAGGGTCGAGGTCGCCTCGGCGAGCGGGACCATCGCGATGTCCGTGCCGCGCAGCGCGGTCAGCATGCCGAACTCCCCGCGGTGGGCGGCCTCCACGGCGTGCCAGCCGAAGCGGGTCGCCAGGACCCGGTCGTACGCGGTGGGCGTGCCGCCGCGCTGTACGTGGCCCAGGATCACCGGACGGGCCTCCTTGCCCAGGCGGTTCTCGAGCTCCACGGCGAGCCGGTTGCCGATGCCGGCGAACCGCTCGTGCCCGTACATGTCGACGCCGCCCTCCTCGAGGTCCATCGAGCCGGGCCGCGGCTTGGCGCCCTCGGCGACCACGACGATCGCGAACCGCTTGCCCGCCGAGAACCGCTCGCCGACGATCGCCGTCAGCTCCTCGATGTCGAAGGGGCGTTCCGGCACGACGATCGCGTGCGCGCCGGCCGCCATACCCGAGTGCAGGGCGATCCAGCCGGTGTGGCGGCCCATGACCTCGACGACCATCACGCGCTGGTGGGACTCGGCGGTGGTCTTCAGCCGGTCCAGCGCCTCGGTGGCCACGCCGACGGCGGTGTCGAAGCCGAAGGTGACGTCGGTGGACGCGATGTCGTTGTCGATGGTCTTGGGGACACCGACGATCGGCAGGCCCGCCTGCGAGAGCAGGTTCGCGGCCTTCAGGGTGCCCTCGCCGCCGATCGGGATGATCGCGTCGAGGCCGAGGTCCGCGACGTGGCCGCGGGCGCGCTCCACCCCGTCGCGCAGGTGCGCGGGCTGCACCCGGGAGGAGCCGAGGATGGTGCCGCCGCGGGCGAGGATGCCGGCGACGGCGTCGAGGTCGAGCTTGCGGTAGTCCGCCTCCAGCAGGCCCTTCCAGCCGTCGAGGAAGCCGATCACCTCGTCGCCGTGGTCGACGACGGCGCGGTGCACGACGGAGCGGATGACGGCATTCAGGCCGGGGCAGTCGCCACCGGAAGTGAGCACACCAATGCGCATGGCGGGAAGAGACCTTTGCAACGTGGGCCGACGACCGGACCACGTCGTCCGGTGGGAACTACGGCCACCCTACAAGCGGTGGAGCGGTGGACTGAACCATCCTCCACATGCTGGTCGCACCCGTCGTACGAAACGACGTCGGCCCGGTTCCCCCTAGGGAAAACCGGGCCGAACACATGATGGCGGGGCCGCCCCGATGAGCGGCACGCAGGGGCGCTACGCGGGCTGCGTCGCCGCCGCGATGCGCTCCGCGCGCAGCGCCTCGTACCACCGGTCGTCTATGGCCGGCAGGGCGTTCACGTCGAGGGCCAGCTTCAGCAGCAGGTCCGCGATCTGCGGGTTGCGGGCCATCACGGGCCCGTGCATGTAGGTGCCGAACACCGTGTCGTTGTACGCGCCTTCGGTGCCGTCGCCGGTGCCGTTGCCGCGGCCCATGCTGACCCGGGCGAACGGGCGCGCCGTCGGGCCGAGGTGCGTGACGCCCTGGTGGTTCTCGAAGCCCGTCAGCTGCGGCAGGCCGAGGCGCGGGTCGATGTCGCCGAGGACGTCGCCGACGCACCGCTCGCCCTCACCGCGCAGGGTGACCACGTCCAGCAGGCCGAGGCCCTCCTGGCGCTGCCCCTGGTCGTTGACGAACTCCTTGCCGAGGATCTGGTAACCGGCGCAGACGGAGAAGACGATCGCCCCGTTCGAGACGGCGCGCTCCAGACCGCCGTCGCGCAGCAGGCGCTCGGCGGCCAGCCGCTGCGGCCGGTCCTCGCCGCCGCCGATCAGGTAGATGTCGCCCGAGGTGGGGATCGGCTGGTCGCTGCGCACGTCCACGCGCTGCACGTCCAGGCCGCGCTGGCGCGCCCGGCGCTCCACCACGAGGGCGTTGCCCTGGTCTCCGTACGTGCTGAGCAGGTCGGGGTAGACCCACACCAGACGCAGGCTGTTGTCGCTCATGCTCTTGTCCTCTGCGGTTCTGAGGGGGCTAGTTGCCGACGCGGCGGCGCACGTCCTGGAAGGCGGTGTAGTTGGCGATCAGCTCGATCTGTCCGGGCGGCGCGAGCTGCACGGCCTCGTCGAGGGTCTCGCACACCCGGAAGTCCAGGCCCGCGACCTCGAGGCGGACCGCGAGGTCCAGCTTGCGGTCGCCGATCACGAAGATCGGGTGGCCGGCCAGGCGCGGGTAGTCCACGTCCCACAGCCAGGAGGTGTCGGTGCCGTCGGCGCCGCGCGCGTTCACCGACAGGATCACCGGGGTCGGCGGCGGGTCGATCAGCGAAAACGTTTCGAGCCAGCCCGCGGGGTTCTTCGCGAGCAGCAGCCGCAGCTCGCGGCCCTGGAAGTTCACCACGTCGTAGCGGCCGGCGACGGCCTGCACCTGGTACATCCGCTCCAGCGCGACCTGCGGCGGGACGCCGAAGACGGCGGCGACGGCGGCCGAGGTGGCGGCGTTGGCCTTGTTGGCGCGGCCCGGCAGCTGGAGGTGGATGGGCCAGGCCGAACCGTGCGGGTCCAGGACGTGGTCGCCGGACAGCACCCAGCTCGGCGTGGGGCGGCGGAAGCCGCACTCGCCGCAGAACCAGTCGTCGCCGGGGCGCTGCATGACACCGCCGCAGGAGGGGCACGACCAGGCGTCGTCCTTCCACTCCTGGCCGGCCGCGACCCACACCACGTTCTGCGAGGAGGAGGCGGACCAGACGATCAGCGGGTCGTCGCAGTTCGCGACGATCACGGCCTTGGAGCCCTGGAGGCCCTCGCGCCACTTCTCGGCGAGCATGCGGGTCTCGGCGGCGCGGTCCAGCTGGTCGCGCGAGAGGTTCAGCAGGGCGATCACCTTGGGGGTGACGTCGCGGGCCACACCGGCCAGGTACTTCTCGTCGACCTCGATGACGCCGTACTTGGCGTCCGAGCCGCCGGCCAGGGCGGAGGTGATGCCGGCCGGCATGTTCGCGCCGAGCGCGTTGGAGACGACCGGACCGCTGGCCCGCAGGGCCTCCGCGATCAGCCGGGTCGTCGTGGTCTTGCCGTTCGTCGCGGAGACGAGGACGACGTCGAGATGCTGCGCCAGCGCGCCGAGGAGATCGGGGTCCAGCCTGAGTGCGACCTTGCCGCCGATCACCGATCCGCTTCCGCGTCCCGCGGCCCGCGACACCGCCGCCGCGGCCTTGCCCGCCGTCACGGCCAGCTTGGCCCGCGGCGAAAGCGGCTCCGTGTTGCCTGCCATCGTCCCTTGTCCTCCTTGCGTCGGTCGGCCCCAGCCTATCCAGTAGCGGCCGGGGCCTTGACCGCGGCGCCCCCACACCACGGCAGATCTCCTCATATATTCGCCCGTCGTACCCTTACGGCCATGCGACAGCGCCCCATCCCCGGTACCACCGGCACCGTCCGCACCATGAGCCTGCTGGGCGATCCGGTGCTCCATTCCGCTTGCGCGGAGGTCACCGAGTTCGGACCCCAGCTCGACCGGCTCATCGAGGACATGTTCGCGACGATGTACGCGGCGCAGGGCGTCGGCCTCGCCGCGAACCAGATCGGGGTCGGGCAGCGGGTCTTCGTCTACGACTGCCCCGACGACGAGGACGTCCGCCATGTCGGACACGTCGTCAACCCGCGGCTGGTCGAAGCCGACGGGGACGAGTTCCTCGGGCCCGAGGGCTGCCTGTCCCTGCCGGGGCTGGAGGCGGGCACGGCCCGCTTCGACCGGGCGGTGGTCGAAGGGGTCACCTCGGACGGGGCGGCCGTGCGGATCGAGGGGACCGGGTTCTTCGCCCGCTGCCTGCAGCACGAGTGCGACCACCTTGCCGGTGCGGTGTACGCGGACCGGGTCACGGGGCTGCGGGCCCGTCGCCTGCGGCGGGCGATCCGCAAGACCTCCTGGGGGGCGGCGGCGCTGCGCGGCTGACCCCGGTGTCAGAAGCCCGGGCCGTCTTCTCGGTTGCCGGCTGTGGCCAGGCGGCCCCAGAGGAGGTCCGTGAGGCCCGTGACCAGCTCCGCGCGGTCGCAGGGGCGTTCGCCGAGCCACCAGTCGCCGGCCGCGTGCATCATGCCGACGATGCCGTGGCCCCAGACGCGGGCGAGGCGCTCGCCGCCCGGGCCGAGGTCCACCCGCTCGCCGATCACCTCCGCCAGCTCCTCGCCGAGGCGGCGCAGCAGCGGGGCCGAGTGCAGGCCCACGTCGAACCCGCGCTCGGTGCTCTGGGAGTCCTCGGCCGGGTGCATCAGGAAGCGGTAGACCTGCGGGCGGGCCTCGATGGCCGCGAGGTAGGTGTCGAGGGTGGACTCCACCCGGCGACGGCGCTCGGCCGGGGCGTCGAGCGCGGCACGCAGCGAGTCGAGCAGCGCGTCGGTGTGCCGTACGGCGAGGGCCTGGTAGAGGCCGGCCTTGTCGCCGAAGTGCCGGTAGAGGATCGGCTTGGTGATGCCCGCCTCGGCCGCGATGGCGTTCATGGAGGCCTTGGGGCCGTCCCTGAGCACCACCCGGTCGGCGGCTTCGAGCAGCTCCCGGCGACGGCGCTCGCCCGCTCCCGGCTCCCCTGCCTGCTGCGTGGTCTCCATGATGTCTTTCTCTCCCCGCCCTTGCGATGTGCGTGACGCCCACGCAACGTAACACCCCGCACACCCTCGCGATCGAATCGGTGGTGGCCCGGGCCTTCGCGCACCGTCCGCGCTTGACACTGCTTACTGACCGGTAACAGACTGTGTCCACGTGTGGGTTACCGCTAGTAACACACCAGGAACGAGCACAGACAGGTGGAGGGGACATGGCGGAGTTCACCATGGAGCTCAACGACGACCAGAAGCAGGTGCGGGACTGGATCCACGGCTTCGCCGCCGACGTGATCCGCCCCGCGGCCGCGGAGTGGGACGAGCGCGAAGAGACTCCCTGGCCCGTCATCCAGGAGGCCGCCAAGGTCGGCATCTACTCGCTGGACTTCTACGCCCAGCAGTTCTTCGACCCTACGGGCCTCGGCATCCCGATGGCCATGGAAGAGCTCTTCTGGGGCGACGCGGGCATCGCCCTGTCCATCGTCGGCACCGGGCTCGCGGCGATCGGCGTCGTCGCCAACGGCACCGAGGAGCAGATCGGCACCTGGATCCCGCAGATGTACGGCACCCCCGACGACGTGAAGGTCGCCGCCTTCTGCTCCTCCGAGCCGGACGCGGGCTCCGACGTCGGCTCCATGCGGACCCGGGCCGTCTACGACCAGGCCAAGGACGAGTGGGTGCTGAACGGCACCAAGACCTGGGCGACCAACGGCGGCATCGCCAACGTCCACATCGTCGTCGCCGTGGTCGACCCGGAGCTCGGCACCAAGGGCCACGCCTCCTTCATCGTGCCGCCCGACACCCCGGGGCTGTCGCAGGGCCAGAAGTTCAAGAAGCACGGCATCCGCGCCTCGCACACCGCCGAGGTGGTGCTGGAGGACGTGCGGATCCCCGGCTCCTGCCTGCTCGGCGGCAAGGAGAAGCTCGACGAGCGGCTCGCACGGGCCCACGAGCGGGCCCGCAGCGGCGGGGGCGAGCGCGTGAAGAACGCGGCCATGGCCACCTTCGAGGCCTCCCGGCCGGCGGTCGGCGCCATGGCCGTGGGGACGGCGCGCGCCGCGTACGAGGTGGCTCTGGACTACGCGAAGACGCGGACCCAGTTCGGCCGCCCGATCATCGACAACCAGGGCGTGGCCTTCCAGCTCGCCGACATGCGCACGCAGATCGACGCGGCCCGGCTGCTGGTGTGGCGGGCGTCCTGGATGGCGGTCGCGGGCCGGCCGTTCACCTCGGCCGAGGGCTCCATGTCGAAGCTCTTCGCGAGCGAGGTGGCCAAGAAGGTGACCGCCCAGGCGGTCCAGATCCTCGGCGGCAACGGCTTCACCCGGGAGTACCCGGTGGAGCGCATGCACCGAGACAGCGCCATCTACACGATCTTCGAGGGGACCAGCGAGATCCAGCGGCTGGTGATCGCCCGCACCATCTCGGACATGCCGATCCGCTAGCCGCCCCGGCACCCCGCCGGGCACCCCGCCGGGCACCCCGCGCGGGGTGCCCGGCGCGGTTGTGCCCTAGGGGCGCAGCGGCAGCGGCCGCAGGCAGGACGAGGCCGGGCCCTGCGGGCGCTCCCTCAGGTGGGTGATGTACTCGCCGTCCGCGCAGCGCGCCCCCGTGTGGTCCAGGTGCCCGGTGACCTCGTACTGCGCGAAACCCGCCTTGCAGTCCGTGACCACCAGCGCCTCGTTCTTCCAGTCGCCCTCGTTGCGCACGCACTGGCCCACCTGGAGGACCGCCTCCTTGTCGTCCCCGTTCAGCGTGGAGACGAGGATGAGGGTGGGGATCGCGAGGACCGCGAGGACCAGCGGCACGAGGAAGGCCAGCGCGGGGGGCCGCAGCCACAGCGACCTGCCCGGGTCCAGCGGGGCCATGACCCCGCCCCTCGGCGGGCCCAGCCTGCACAGCTTCCCCCACGGGCCGAGGTTCACCAGCAGGGTGATCGGCGCGATGACCACCGACAGCGGGCTCCACCAGCCCTGCCACAGGGTGCGCGCCGACATCTCGCGGACGGTGGCGACCCCGCAGTCGCGGCAGAACGGCCCCTTGCGGCTGCGGAACCGCATCAGCACGACCAGGCCCTGATGGCCGTACACCGTGGTGTCCGCGACGGGCAGCGACCCGCAGACGCGGCAGCCGTACGCGCCCTGCTCCGGCGTGAGGGGGGCGTACGCGGCCTGAGAGGCGGCCGGGGCGTACGGGGCCTGTGGGACGTACGGAGCCTGCGGGGCGTGCCCCGGGTACGGGCCGGCCGGTTGGTGCGGATACGGCGGTGGCGGGGTGGCCACGGAGATCCCCCTCGGTTCTCGCGGTCGTCACCGGTCGGTGACGGAGGAACCCTAACGGCGCAACAGCCCGCGCAGGGCGCGGGAGAAGAGCAGCCGGCCGGCCAGCGCGACCGCGGGATCCAGTACGCGGGGGAGGCCGCGCAGGCGCAGGTCCTCGCGCCAGTGGACCTCGCTGCCCCCGGCCGGCAGGGGGCGGATCTCGATCTCCGCCCAGCCCGTCACCGTCCGGCCGCGCTTCACCAATCGGACGAACCCGCCCCTACCCTCCGCGGGAGGTCGCCAGACGACGACCTCCATCGGGTCGTCGAACGTGATCCTGCCCACGCCCGTGCGCGCCGTGAAGACCGTTCCGACCGCCGTCGGGGACGGCGTCTCGATGATCGTCCGGGTGAGGGGGACGCGTTCCCCGTGGCGTTCCCAGTCCGTCAGCCGGGACCACGCCCCGGCCGGCTCGAGGGGGGTGCGGTGAATGATCCGGATACCGGGCATGAGCGCATGGTAATCGGGCATACACACCCTGAACTGGACGGCGAATATGGGTTCCGTCCAGGGGTGGCGATCGGTAATACTCACCGCCACCGTGGATCGCGGATTCGACCGGGTGACCACCGGCCCTCCCGCCCCACTCTGCGAGGAGGTGCGCCATGTGCTCCCACCAGCCCCCCTGCCCGCCCGCCGACAGCGCCGACCGTGACGCCGCCCGCACCGTGGCCTTCCACCCGGAACAGGGCTGGAGCCTGCTCTGCAACGGCGTCATGGTCTTCGACGACACCGGTGAACTGCTCCCCGACGGCCAGACGGTGGAACCCCGCCGCCCGGCCCTGGTCTGAGCGAGGAGGCAGCATGCGCCAGCAGCTGATCCGCAAGCCCGTCCCCAAGCCCGCCCCCCGAGACCTGGACCTGCGCACACCGTCGGGCAAGCCCCTCCCGTACTGACGGGAGCCCCGACCGCACCGGTCCACAGCCCCGGTCGCCCACCGGCCTCCGATCAGCCGGTGGGCGCCGCCGCGCCGCCCCGGAACGCCGTCTCGTAGGCGGCGTCGCCGATCGCCGCCCTGGCCTGGCGCTCGCCCTGGTCCCGCAGGGCCGTCAGCGAGGGCGAGCCGCCCATCTGCGGCCGGCCGACCGTGCGCCACCAGGCGTGTCCGGTGCCCAGCAGCCGCGCCGCCAGCTCGCCATCACCCAGCCCCGCCACCGCCGCGGCCAGCAGGTCCAAGCCCAGCGCGATCCCGAAGCGGTCGCCGAGCAGCCGTTTGCCCGACAGCATGGCCCGCACGTGCCGGGCCGACTCCCCGTGGTCGCCCAAGCCCAGCGCGGCCACCGCAAGGATGTAGTCGGCGTAGGCCCGCAGCCAGCGCTCGCCCAGCTCCGCGCAGGCCTCCCGCAGGGACAGCGCCTCCTGCGCGGCCTCGTCGAAGCGCCGGAGGTCGCAGAGCGCATAGCTGGTGGCCAGCTTGCACAGCAGCCAGCCGGCGCCGCTGGTCCGCCCGCCGTGGCCGGCCCGCGCCCGCGGACCGGCCAGCGAGAGGGCCCGTACGGGGTCGCCGGGCATCAGCAGCGACACGCCGTGCAGGTAGGCCGCACGCAACTCCCGTTCGGGATCCGCGAGATGGGCCGCGCCCTTCGCACACTCCGCACCGATCCGCTGGGCGGTCCCGAGGTCGCCCTGGAGCAGGGCGGTGAGCCCGAGGGCCCACAGGGCCTGGTTGTAGGCGGCTCCGGCGGGCAGGGTGGCGCCCAGGGCCCGTTCCAGGAAGGCCCGGCCCTCGTGGACGTGCCCGCAGGCGAACCAGTAGAACCACAGCGCCCCGGCCATCTCCAGGGCCGCCACCGGGTCGGAGCCGAGCAGGTGCTCCAGGGCCGTGCGCAGCTGCGCGTGCTCGGCGGTCATCCTGCGGTACCAGTCCACCTGGCCCGGACCCAGCCAGCCCCGGTCGGCGGCCTGGGAGAGCGCCGCGTACCAGTGCGCGTGCCGGTCGGCGACGACCCGCGCCTCGCCGAGCTCGCCCAGCCAGTCGTGCCCGTACTCGCGGATCGTGTCCAGCATCCGGTACCGCGCGCCGGCGCCCCGCTCCTCGGTGCGCCGCACCACCGATTTGGCGACCAGGCCCGCCAGGACCCGTTCCACCCGGGCGGCGGACAGCGGGCCGCCCGCGCACACGGCGCGGGCCGCGGCGACGTCGAAGTCCCCGGTGAAGACCGAGAGCCGGGCCCACAGCAGCCGTTCCAGCGGCTCGCACAGCTCGTGGCTCCAGCCGATCGCGGTCCGCATCGTCCGGTGCCGGGGCGTCAGCGCGGCCCGGCCGTCGGTGAGCACGTCGAAGCGCCGGCCGATCCGCTCGGCCATCTGCTCCAGCGTCCACCGCCGCATCCGGGCGCCGGCCAGTTCCAGGGCCAGGGGGATCCCGTCGAGGCGGCGGCACAGCTCGGCGGCGATCGCGGTCCTGCGGGGGTCCTCGAAGGCGGCCGCCGCCCGCGGGGTCGCGGTGAGGGCGCGGGCGCGGAAGAGGGCGAGGGCGTCGCTGTCGGGCCCGGCGCAGGGCAGCGGCCGGACCTCGACGACCTCCTCGCCGGGGGAGCCCAGCGGCTCCCGCGAGGTGGTCAGGACCGTCAGGCCCGGTGCGGACTGCAGGAGTTCACCCACCAGATGGCGGCAGTGGGGCACCAGGTGCTCGCAGGTGTCGAGGACGAGGAGGATCTCCTTGTCGGCCATCCACGCGCACAGCTCCTCGTCGAGGGGGCGCGGGGAGTGGTCGGCGAGGCCGACGGCGTGGGCGACGGTCGCGGTGAGGAGCGCGGGGTCGCGCAGCGGCGACAGCTCCACCCACCACACGCCGTCGTGCCGGGTCCGGCCCGCCGCGGCGGCTGCCCGCAGGGCGAGCCGGGACTTCCCGACGCCGCCCACCCCGGTCAGGGTGACCAGTCTTCGTTCACTCAACAAGCGGTCGAGGAGCCCGAGTTCGAGCTCCCGGCCGACGAAGCTCGCCGATTCCGGCGGCAGGTTTCCCGGCACGGCGCCCGAGTCTGGCTCAGCGCCGCCGCCCGTGGAGTCTGCCTGACTGTTGTTGACCGAGTACTCACCGAACACGGATGTATTGTGCGTGATCTTCTTTCGTGGCAGTGCCGTTCAGGCCGGATCGCCGTCCGGTCGCATGCCGTGTCTCATGCCACGAGGGTGACGGTCCGCTCCGCGGAGAAGGCGCCCCAGTTGCCGTCGGGCAGCCGGGCGCGCAGTTTCACGGCCCACACCGTACCGGCCGGCTCGGTCACCGTGATCCGGTGTTCCGCCCGTCCGCTGGGCACCGCGCCTTTGCCGAACTGGATGACGGTGGTGGGACGGCCGTTGACGTACAGCTCGTACTCGCTCGTCTCCCGGCCGGTGTCCGGCGCGCTCCAGCCGAGGGTGACCGTGCCCGGCGAGGCGGTCGCGGTGAACCCGCCGGGGGAGGTGCCCGGCCCGCCGCCGGAGGCGGGCGGGGTGGTCACGTCCACCGCGGGGGAGTCGGGGGAGGAGTTGTCCGCCCCGTCGCGGGCCCGCACGGTGAAGGTGTAGACCGTGTCGGGCTGCAGGCCGCTCAGCGCGGTGCCGCTCTCGCCGGGGCCCGCGCTGTGGATCCGGACCCCGCCCTGGTAGACGTCGTACGCCGTGACGCCGGTGTCGTCCGTCGCGGCGGACCAGGACACCCAGGCGGCGCGGGGGCCGGTGGCCCGCGCGGCGGCGGTCGCCGGGGCGGTGGGCGCCCGCAGGTCCTCGGCCTTGGCGGCCGGGGTGGTCGCCCGGACCTCCGGGCCCGCCCCGGAGAGGTTCCCCGCCGCGTCCCGGGCGCGGACCGTGAAGGCGTAACCGGTCTGCGGGGCGAGGCCGGTGATGTCCGCCATCGTCTTCCCGGCCGGGAGTTCGCGGACCATGCGGCCGGCCTCGAAGACCTGGTAGGCGCGCACCCCGTCGCGTTCGGCGGCCGCGTCCCACATCACGTGCACGGTGGTGGAGCTGGAGGCCTGCGCGGTGAGCCCGGCGGGGGCGGGCGGCGGGTCGGTGTCGGGCGCGGTGCACGCGGCGGCGGACACCGACAGGCCGCCGACGGCCACGCAGAGCACGAGCAGGGGGGCGGTGCGTCGCACGGGATGCCTTCCTCCGCTTCCGCGTAAAGGTCTAGACATATATGGCACGCGGGGTGCGGGCCGGGCAAGACCCGTGCGGCGGCGGCCGCCCATGTGACCCGGTTCGTCTTCTTCTGCTCTTGTCTGGCATTATTGCGAGCTCTTTGCAATAAAAGATGATCGCGAACAGGGATGTGCACAGCATGACGGCCCGGACCGTACGGGGAATGGCCACGGCGACGCTGGCCGCCGCACTCATCACGGGCCTGGCGGCCTGTTCGAACCCCGGAGGGGGCGCGGCCGCCGGGCCGGGCGGCGCGGACTCCGCCGTCGTCGGCATCGCGACCGAGCCGGAGAGCCTCAGCCCGCTGCTCGGCTACGGCAAGGACGGCAACTCCAAGATCTTCGACGGCCTGCTCGCGCACGACGCGGACATGAAGCTGAAGCCGGCGCTCGCCCAGTCCCTGCCGGAGGTCTCCGCGGACGGGCTCACCTACACCTACAAGCTGCGCCAGGGCGTGAAGTTCAGCGACGGGGCGCCCTTCTCCGCCGAGGACGTCGTCTTCACCTACCGCACGATCCTCGACGCCAAGACGAACAACGCGTCGAAGACCGAGCTGGACGCCCTCGCGGGCGTCGAGGCGCGCGGCGGGGACACGGTGGTCTTCACGCTGAAGTACCCCTACGCGCCGTTCGCCGAGCGGACCGTGCTGCCGATCGCCCCCGAGCACATCGCGGGCGGCCAGGACGTCAACAGCGGCGACTTCACCACCCACCCCGTCGGCACCGGGCCCTACGTGCTCACCGCCTGGTCCAAGGGGGAGAAGCTCAGCTTCAAGGCGAACCCCGGCTACTGGGGAGGCGAGCCCGCGGTGAAGAAGTTCACCATGGCCGTCATCAAGGACGACGACGTCCGCGCCACCCGGCTGCGCTCCGGCGAGCTGGACGGGGCGATCCTGCCGCCGAACCTCGCCAAGGGCTTCGCCGGGGACAAGGCGCGCACGACATACGAGGCCAAGACCTTCGACTACCGCAACGTGACCCTGCCGACCCACCACCCGGTCACCGGCGACCCCGCGGTCCGCCGGGCCCTGGACATCGCCGTGGACCGCAAGGCCATGGTCGAGGGGCTCCTCGACGGCGCGGGCAAGGCCGCCTACGGTCCGGTCCCGACCGACAGCCCGTGGTTCACCGCCGGCACGGAGCGCGCCCACGACCTCGACGGTGCGAAGAAGATCCTCGACGAGGCCGGCTGGAAGGCCGGCGAGGACGGCATCCGCGCCAAGGACGGCGTCCGGGCCTCCTTCCCGCTCTGGTACACCTCCGGCGACAAGATCCGCCAGGACCACGCGCTGGCCTTCGCCTCCGACGCCAAGAAGGCCGGCATCGAGGTCAAGACCGAAGCCGGGACCTGGGAGGTCATCGAGCCGCGGATGAAGACCGAGGCCGTCCTCGCGGGCGGCGGCTCCCCGGCCGACCCCGACTTCGACCAGTACCAGCTGCTCACCTCCTCGCTCGGCGGCGACGGCTTCAACAACATGGCCCGGTACGACAACCCGGTCGTGGACGCCGCACTCGTCGACGGCCGGCGCAGCGGCGACCCGGCCGCGCGCAAGGCCGCGTACGACACGGTGCAGCGCGAGCTGGTCAAGGACCCGGGCTACGTCTTCCTCACCCACATCGACCACCTGTACGTCGTGAACGACAAGTGGGACGGGCCCGCCACCCAGGTCGAACCGCACGACCACGGCCTGGGCTCCGGCCCCTGGTGGAACGTCGAGAGCTGGAAGCCGAAGCAGAAGTGAGCCGAGCCACGTGACCCCCCGCACCGTCCCCCGCCCCGGGGCGGGGGCGCCTCCCCGCGGCAGCTGGGGGCCGATGGCGCGCATGGCCGGGCGGCGGACCCTGTCCGCCGTCCCCGTCCTGCTCGTCGTCACCTTCGGGGTCTTCGCCATCGCCGCGATGTCCCCCTTCGACCCCGTCAAGGCCTACGCGGGCACCGCGGGCCTGACCGCCTCGCAGGAGCAGCTCGACCAGCTGAGGGCCAACCTCGGCGTGGACCAGCCGCTCGTCGCCCGCTGGTGGGACTGGCTCACCTCCGCCCTCACCGGCGACCTCGGCACCTCCGCCGTGATGCGCCAGCCCGTCGCCGACGTGATCGCCGAACGGGTCGGCTGGTCGGCGCTGCTCGCCGGCTGCGCCTTCGCGGTCGCCGTGCTGGCCGGCACGGCCCTCGGGGTGCTCGCCGCACGCCGCCAGGGCGGGTGGCTGGACCGGTGCGCGTCCTCGCTCGCCTACACCCTGGAGGCCGCCCCGGCCTTCTGGCTCGGTCTGCTCGCCATCTGGTTCTTCTCCGTGCGGCTGGGGGTGCTCCCCGCGGGCGGCCTGACCGACGCGGGCAGCGACACGGTCACCTTCGCGCAGGTCGCCCCGCACCTGGTGCTCCCCGCGCTGGTCCTGGGCGTCTCCCAGCTCCCCTGGTTCTTCCTGTACGTCCGCCAGGGCGTCGCCGACGCGCTGGAAGAGGACCCCGTACGCGGCGCCCGCGCGCGGGGGCTCGCGGAGCGGACCGTCCTGCTCGGGCACGGGCTGCGCTCCGGCATGCTGCCCATGCTGACGCTGGTCGGCTCCCGGGTTCCGGAGCTGATCACCGGCGCGCTGCTGGTCGAGACGGTCTTCAGCTGGCCGGGCATCGCGGCGGCCACCGTCCAGGCGGCCACCTCGGTGGACTTCCCGCTGCTGGCCGCGCTGACGGTCCTGGCCACCGCCGCCGTGCTGGCCGGGAATCTGCTGTCCGACCTGCTGTACGGGCTCGCGGACCCGAGGGTGGGCTTCGATGGCTGAGGTGACGTGGCGCTCCCGGGGGCGGGCCCGGCGCTCGACGCGCACCCTGCGCGTGCGCGCCTCGGCGGTGACCGCGGCGCTGATCGTGCTGGCCGTGCTGCTGGTCCCGCCGCTCGTGCAACTGGACCAGCAGGCGGTCGACTTGTCGGCAAAGCTCCAGCCGCCGTCCTGGGCCCACCCGTTCGGCACGGACGACGTCGGGCGCGACCTGCTGCTGCGCTGCGTCTACGGACTGCGGGTCTCCCTGCTGGTCGGCCTGGTCGCCGCGCTCGTGGCCACGGTCATCGGCACGGCCGTCGGCGCCGCCGCGGGGGCGCTCGGCGGCTGGGTGGACCGGCTGGTCATGCGGGCCGTGGACACGCTGTCCTCGATCCCGCACCTGCTGCTGGGGATCTTCATCGTGGCCGTGTTCCGCCCGGGGGTCTGGCCCGTGGTCGTCTCCGTGGCCGTCACGCACTGGCTCTCCACCGCCCGCATCGTCCGGGCGGAGGTGCTGTCCCTGCGCGGCCGCCCCTTCGTGGACGCCGCCGTCTCGGGCGGCGCCTCCCGGTGGCGGGTGGCCGTACGGCACCTGGTGCCGGGCGTCCTCCCGCAGGCGGGCCTCGCCGCCGTGCTGATGGTCCCGCACGCGATGTGGCACGAGTCGGCCCTGTCCTTCCTGGGGCTGGGCCTGCCGTCCCACCAGGCCAGCCTCGGCAACCTGGTGCAGACCGCCCGCGGCTCGCTGCTCGCCGGGGACTGGTGGCCCACCCTCTTCCCCGGGCTCCTCCTGATCATCCCGACCCTGGCGATCGCCGGCCTCGCGGGCGCCTGGCGCGACCGGCTCAACCCCCGGCGCCGCTCGGAGCTGACCCTGTGACCACCCCGCCCGTGCTCCGCGTCGAGCAGCTCTCCGTCCGGTTCCGGATGCCCGGCGGCCGGCACGTCGAGGCCGTCACCGACGTCCGCTTCGACCTCGCCCCCGGCCAGTGCCTCGCCCTCGTCGGCGAGAGCGGCTGCGGCAAGTCCGTCCTGGCCTCCGCCCTGCTCGGGCTGCTCCCCGGCAACGCCGAGACCGCCGGGTCCGCACGCCTCGCCGACGGCCTGGACGTGCTCGCCGCCGACGAGCGGACCCTGGCCGAGGCCGTACGGGGCCGCCGCATCGGCCTGGTCCCGCAGAGCCCGGCCGCGCACCTCACCCCGGTCCGCACCATCCGGGCCCAGCTGGAGGAGACCGTCCGGGAGCTCGCCGGAGTTCCGAAGGCGGAGCTGCGCGCGGCCGCGGAGGCGGCCGCCGAACGCGCCGCCTTCCCCGCGAGCCACCTCGACCACCACCCGCACCAGCTCTCCGGCGGACTCGCCCAGCGCGCCGCCACCGCGCTCGCCCTCGTCGGCGACGCGCCGCTGCTCCTGGCCGACGAACCGACCACGGGCCTGGACCGGGACCTCGTCCACCGCACCGTCGACGAACTGCGCGCCCACACCCGCGACACCGGCCGGGCCCTGCTGCTGATCACCCACGACCTCGCGGCGGCCGAGCGGATCGCCGACACGGTCGCCGTCATGTACGCCGGGCGGATCGTGGAACTGGCCCCGGCCGGAACCTTCTTCGGCGGGCCCGGCCCCCGCCACCCCTACGCCCGCGGCCTGCTCGACGCACTGCCCGAGCGCGCCTTCACGCCCATCGCCGGTGCCCCGCCCGAGCTCGGCGCGCTGCCGGCCGGCTGCGCCTTCGCCGCCCGCTGCCCCGTCCCGCCGTCCCTGGCCGCTCCGGGGGGACCTCCAGCCGACCGGGACTGCCGCACCCGGCTGCCCCTGCTCACCGGAGGGGTGGCCTGCCACCATGCTTGAGCTCACGGACATCACCGCGGGCTACGACCGCCACGCCCCCGTCGTCCGCGGGGCGCAGCTGACCCTGCGCCCGGGCGAATCCCTCGGCCTGCTGGGGCCGAGCGGCTGCGGCAAGTCCACCCTCGCCCGGGTCGCCGCTCTGCTGCACCGTCCCGACCGCGGGACCGTGGCCCTGGACGGCCGGACCGTGACGGGCTTCCGCCACCGGGCCCCGCGCTCCCTGCGCGTGTCCGTGGGCGTCGTCTTCCAGCAGCCCCGGCTCTCCGCGGACCCCCGCCTGCGGCTGCGCGACCTCGTGGCCGAACCCCTCCGGGCCACCGGGCGCCGCGAGGAAGTGGAAGAGCGCGTCGCCGAGTTGACGCGGCGTGTCGGCCTCGGCGCCGATCTGCTCGCGCGCCGCCCCCACGAGGTCAGCGACGGCCAGCTGCAACGCGCCTGTCTGGCGCGGGCCCTGGTGCTCCGGCCGCGCTGGCTGGTCTGCGACGAGATGACCGCGATGCTGGACGCCTCCACCACGGCCGCCCTGGTCAGAGTGGTCGAGGAGTACCGCGCCGAGACGGGGGCGGGCCTCCTCGCCGTCGGCCACGATCCGGTGCTGCTGGAGCGCTGGTGCGACCGCACGACCCACTGGGACGAGATCGTCAAGGACTGACCGGCCATCACGGACGGTCAACACCCGTACGGCCGACACGTCTTTCGCCCGACGGCACCCCTCCCTGCGCCACCATGGCGGCGAGTAAGGAGGTTTCGATGGTGATTTCGCTCTCCGTGGTCGTCCTGCTCCTCATCCTCGCCTGGATCTTCCTGCGCAGCGGCGGCCTCAAGTTCTCCCACGCCGTCGTCTGCGTGCTCCTCGGCTTCTACCTCGCGAGCAGCAGCATGGCGGCGACCATCCACGACGGCCTGACGGCCACCGCGAACGTGGTCTCCAGCCTCAAGCCCTAGGGAGATCGAGAACTGTTGCGCGTTCGTGAATCATCCGGCTCCCGCATGGACTCTTCGGGCCACGCGACCTAGCGTCTGGCGGCGGCGCGACATCAGACGCGATGTCAACAACACTGAAGAGACACGGAGGTAGTCCGGATGTTCCGAAGAGCCCTGCACTGCGCCGTGGCACCGGTCGTCGCCGCGTTCACGGTGATGTACGGGGTCACGCCGGCCCAGGCCGAGGAGATACCCAAGGCCCCCGGCCACCGCCTGATCAGCAACTACGACGGCGCCCCCGCGGCCCCCGCGCCCCTGCCCGGCGAGGCCCCGCCGCAGCATCCCCACCTCGCGCCCAACGGCCGCAGCGGCATGCACTCCGACGCGGCCGGCAGCGCCACCTCCCCCTGGTCCGGGCCGCTCGGCAAGGACCCGAAGGTGACCAGCGAGAAGATCGCGGCCCTCGGCGGCGAGTGCGCCACCGCGACCTTCGACGCCGGCGGCCGGCTCGTCACGGTGTGCGGCACCTTCTCCGGGTTCAAGGTCAAGCTCCTCGAGCCCCGTACGCTCGCCACCCTCGCGGAGTACCAGCTCCCGCAGCGTTCCTCGACGGTCGAGGCGATCACCTCCCTCGACTTCTCGAAGATCTTCAAGGACACCTCGGGCGGCGCCTACTTCTACCTGGACGACCAGGACCGGGCCGTGCTGGCCGACTCCCGCCAGCACATCCTGCGGCTCTCCCACTCCCAGAACCCCGACGGCAGCTGGAAGTTCACCGTCGACGACGACTGGGACCTCACCGGCCAGGTGCCCCACGACTGCGTCACCTGGACCAACCTGCGGCCCAGCGGCACCTGCGACCCCGTGACCTCCGTGATGCCCGACTGGAACGGCCTCATCTGGTGGGTCACCCGCCAGGGCCGCGTCGGCACCGTGGACCCGGCGACCTCGCGCATCCGCTCCGTGCGGCTGGACGGCGAGGAGATCCAGAACTCCTTCTCCGTGGCCGAGGACGGCGTCTCCATCGTCTCCGACCACGCGCTCTACAGCTTCCGCGCCGCCGCCGACGGCACCCCCGAGGTGCAGTGGCGCCAGGCCTACGACCGGGGCACCGGTGCCAAGCCCGGCTCCGTGAACCAGGGTTCGGGCACCACGCCCGACCTCTTCGGCGACGGCTATGTCGCCATCACCGACAACGCCGACGACCGGATGAACGTCCTGGTCTACCGGCGGGGCACGGAGGTCCCGGCCGACCGGCGGCTCGTCTGCAAGGTGCCGGTGTTCGGATCCGGCGCCTCGACCACCGACAACTCCCTGATCACCTGGGGCAACAGCATCGTCGTGGAGAACAACTACGGCTACGAGAACGTCACCACCCTGCTGCTGGGCAAGTCCGTCGTCGGCGGCGCGTCCCGCATCGACGTCCGCCCCGACGGCAGCGGCTGCGACACGGTGTGGACGAGCCCGGTCCGCGCACCCTCCGTCGTCCCCAAGCTCTCCACCGCGAACGGGCTGCTCTACTTCTACGAGAAGGAGCCCAACTCCTGGGGCATCGACGCCTGGTACCTCACCGCGGTGGACTTCCGCACCGGCGAGCGCCGCTGGCGCCGGCTCACCGGCACCGGCCCGCTGTACGACAACAACTGGGCCCCGATCACCCTCGGGCCCGACGGCACCGCCTACGTCGGCGTCTTCAACGGCATCGTCGCGGTCCGCGACGCCGGCTAGACGGCCCGGGAGCCGACCGGGCGGGGCCCTCAGCGGCCCCGCCCGCAGGCCGGGCCGGGGGAGAGCCGGCAGATCTCCGCCAGCCGGGCCCCCACGTCCACGCTCCACATCCGTACGGTGCCGTCGGTGCTGCTGCTCGCCACCGTCCGGCCGTCGGGGGAGAAGGAGACCCCCCACACCGCGCTGGTGTGACCGGCCAGCGCGGCCACCGGACGGCGGCCGGCCACCTCCCACAGCCGTACCGTGCGGTCGTTGCCGCTGCTGGCGAGGGTCCGCCCGTCGGGCGAGAAGGCGATGCCCCGCGCGGAACCGGTGTGGCCGGTGAGCGCCGCCTCGAAGCGGTGGCGGCGGGCGTCCCACAGCCGTACGGTCCCCTCGTTGCCACTGCTGGCGAGGGTCCGGCCGTCCGGGCTGAAGGCCACGCCCCGCACCGCCCCCGTATGGCCGGTGAGCGCGGCCAGCTGCCGGCGCTCGGCCACGTCCCACACCCGCACGGTCAGATCGTCACCGGCGCTCGCCAGGGTCCGCCCGTCGGGGCTGAACGCCACGTCGTTGGCGAAGTCCGTGTGCCCGGAGAGCACGGCGAGCGCGCCGCGCGCGGCCACGTCCCACAACCGGACCGTGCCGTCCGAACCGGCCGAGGCCAGGGTCCGCCCGTCGGGGGCGAAGGCCACCGAGAACACGGTGCCGCCCTGACCGGTGAGGGTGCCGGCCGGGCCGCGCGACGCGAGGTCCCACAGCCGGACCGTGCCGTCGGAGCCCGCCGAGGCCAGGGTGCGCCCGTCGGGGGCGAAGGCCACCGAGAACACGGTCTCGGTGTGCCCCTCGAACGTGGCGACCACCCGCCGCTGTGCCACGTCCCACAGCCGCACCGCGTGATCGGCTTCGGCGGTGGCCAGCAGTCTTCCGTCAGGGCTGTACGCGGCGTGCCACACCTCGGTGAACGGACGCGGGGTCAGGACGTGTCCGCGCAGGTCCCACAGCACCACCGACTGGTCGAACCCGGCCGTGGCCAGCAGCCCCCCGGCCGGGTCCACGGCCACCCCGAGCACGTAGTCGGTGTGCCCGGCGAGCGTCGCCGTCAGCCGCCCGGCGCGCACGTCCCACAGCCGGGTCGTGCCGTCGCCGCCCGCGCTGACCACCGTCGTCCCGTCCGGTGTGTAGGCCACGCCGTTGACGTCGTCGCTGTGTCCCGTGAGCGTCGCGGTCGTCCGGCGCCCGGCCACGTCCCACAGCCGTACGGTCCGGTCGACGCCCCCGGTGGCGACGCTCTGCCCGTCCGGCGCGAACGCCGCCCCGAGCACCTCGTCCGTGTGCCCGGCGAGGACGGCCAGCGGACGGGCACCCACCGGATCCCACAGGCGCACCGTCCGGTCGGCCCCGGCCGACACGAGCGTGCGGCCGTCCGGCGCGTATGCCAGGGCGTTCACCCGCCCCGTGTGGCCCGGCAGGGAGGCCACCGCACGGTGTTCCCCGGAGGCCTCCCACAGCCGCACGGTCCCGTCGGGGGCCGCGACGGCCAGGGTCCGCCCGTCGGGGGCGAAGGCCACGGCCCGGGCGCCGGTGGTGTCCGGCGCCAGGACCGCGGCCGTACGCCGGGCGGCGACGTCCCACAGCCGGGCGGGGCCGTCCGTGGACGTGGCCGCGAGGGTGCGGCCGTCGGGGCTGAAGGCGACGGCCCGTACCCGCCCGGGCAGGGTGAAGGACGCCGTCGTCCTGCGGTCGGCCACCCGCCGCAGGATCACCGTGCCGTCCGAACTGGCCGTCGCCAGCTCGGCGTTCCCCGGGGCGAAGGCCACCGCGTTCACCGGGCCGCCGTGCCCGCCGAGCCGGGCGACGAACGGCTGGGACTGGGTGCTCAGCAGTGCTCCGCGGGCCTCGGTCGTGGGTGAGGCCGCGTAGGCCTCCGCGGCCAGCCGCATCGACCGCTCGGGCTGGCCCGCCGCCAGCGAGGCGGACTGCAGGGCGAGCGCCCGCGAGCGGGCGACGCGCTCCTGGCCGAGCGCGCCCGAGCGCTGCTCGTACGCAAGCCCGCCCGCGCCCACGGCCAGCACCAGCAGGACCACGAGGGTGGCCAGCATCCGCTGCCGCAGGCGCACCTGCCGCCGGGCCTGCCGCTCCCGGGCGTCCTCCCCGGCCTGGCTGGCCCGCAGGAAGTCCTCCTCGCGCGGGCCGAGCCGGCTGCGGCCGTCGAGCTCGTCGGCCCACGACCGGGCGGTCTCCAGCCGGGTCCCGCGGTAGAGGGCCGACGGATCGCGGTCCTCGCGCTCCCATTCGGCGGCGGCGTGCGCCAGCTGCTGGTGGATCAGCAGACCGGCCCGGTCGGCGTGGATCCAGCCGCGCAGCCGCGGCCAGGCGTGCAGCAGCGCTTCGTGGGTGATCTCGACGGTGTCGCGGTCCATGGTGACCAGCCGCGCCCGGACGAAGGTGTCGAGCGCCGCCGCGGCCCGGTCCGGGTCGGCCCGCTGCCCCAGCAGCGCCGTCCGGTTCATCCGGCTGCGGGTCGCCCCCGCGCCGTCGGCGACGTGGACCAGCCGGACCAGGACCCGGCGGATCGTGCGCTGCTCGGCCGGGTACAGGCGGGCGAAGACGGTCTCGGCGGTCCGCGCGATCGCCCCCTGGATGCCGCCGGTCCGCTCGTACCCGGCGACCGTCAGGGTGGACCCGGTGCGCTGCTGCCAGGTGGCCATCAGGGCGTGGGAGACCAGCGGCAGCACCCCGGAGGGCGTGTGGCCGGGGGCGTCCTCGCGCACCCCGGCGTCGCGCAGCAGCAGAGGCACCATGCCCGGTTCGAGGGTGACCCCGGCGAGCTCCGCCGGGCGCGTGATCGACTCCCGGAGCTCCGCCAGGGACATCGGGGGCAGGACGAAGAGCCCCGAGGCGAAGGCCGGGGCCAGGTCCGGCAGGTCCAGGCAGCTGCCGGTGAAGTCGGCCCGTACGCCGAGCACCACGACGGCCGGATCGGGCCCGTCCCCGGCGGGCCGGGAGGTGGACAGCTCCGACAGCACGCGGGCGAAGGCGTGCCGCTCGTCCTCGTCGGAGCAGAGGGTGAACAGCTCCTCGAGCTGATCGACGATCAGTACGAGCCGGACCGGGGGCGGCTCCGGCTCCTGCTCCCGGTGCCGCTCGGCGGGACGGCCGGGGGAGGGGTCCGACAGCCTGCTGAAGGCCTCCAGCAGCGCCGCGGGTCGCTCCCTCAACTCCTCGGCGCCGAGCCCCGGATCGCCGCCCAGCACCTTCGCGGTGCACTCCAGCAGCTCCTCCAGCGGATGCGCCGTGGGGGTGAAGCGCACCACCGGCCAGGCGTCGGCGCCCGGCATCGGGAAGCCGCCGACGCGCCGGAGCGCCGGGACGAGGCCCGCGTTCAGCAGGGAGGACTTGCCCGCCCCCGAGGGGGCGACCAGCATCAGCGGGCCGTTGCCGATCCGCTCGAAGACCCGCTCGACCAGCTCGGCCGTGGCCCGTTCCCGGCCGAAGTACCACCCCGCGTCCTGCGCGGTGAAGGCCGGCAGGCCCCGGTACGGGCACGCACCGGCCTCCGACCCCGCCTCACCGGGGCCCGGGTCGGGCGGCGCCGTCTCCCGGACCATGCGCAGCAGTTCGCCGTCGGCCCGCAGCACCTCGTCACAGCGTCGGGCGACGTCCGCGGTCACGCGCTTCGCGCCCGTCTCGATCTTGCTCAGATAGCCCTTGCTGTAGTGCGTGCGCCGGGCCAGGTCGGCCAGCGACATGCCCCGTTGCATCCGCAGACGTCTCATCTGCGCCGGGAACGGCAGGGTGCCGGTGTCGTCGGATGCGTACTGGTGACCGGCGTCCGGCCGGCCGTCCGAATCCCCCAAGACATCCCCCATGGCCGTGCGCGCCCAGGTACCGGAACGGTGGTTCCCAGGCTACAGCGGGGGTCGGACGGTCGGCGGCACACTGGCCGAAGGCCTTCGGTTTCGGGGCAGGAGCGGGTACGTCCGGAGCCCGCTGGCGGCGGCTCCGGACACTGCTCCACCGAGGGGGTGCTACGGGTTGAGGCGCACCGAGTTGACGGGCGTCAGATGGGCGTGGACGCCGGTCTCGGCGGCGATGGGGCCGCCGCAGCCGGCCCCGTTGGAGCCGGTGCACAGATTTGCGGTCGCACCGCCGTACTGGTTGTTGAGCACCCAGTGGTTCCCGTACTGGTTGCCGAGGTGGGAAACCCCCGGCCACCTGCCCGGCCGCGCGGGCGGGCAACGCCCCCGCCGGGACGGCCGAGGAGGCGGGCCGCGGGACGCGCCCCGGCCGCCAAGGCGGCGCGCGGGGCGGCCACCCGTCCGGACCTCTAAATGAGCCCGTTTGCCACCGGTATGTATCCATCCGCTCAGCCGGTGTGGCGAGCGGACCTGATCCCCCATAACTTCAAAATCGTGACGAACCGACAGCTCACGGTCCTCGCATGCATCTCAGTCGTCATGGCCACAGGCCTCGGCGCGGCAGCGCCTTCGGCCGCCTCGGCACGACGCACGGTGCATCCGGGAGAATCGATCCAGGAAGCGGTGGACGCCGCACGGCCGGGAGACATCATCTTCGTGCTCCCCGGCACCTACCACGAGAGCGTGCACATCACGAAGTCCCTGACCCTGCGGGGTTCCGGGGCGACCACCGTGATCACGCCGCCGGCCGCGCCCCTCCCGGCGGCGCGCGCCGAGAGCCCCTGCGCACAGACGGGCAACGGCATCTGCGTCATAGGAGCCGCGGACAAGACCGTCAACCGGGTGAGCATCCGGTCGCTGACGCTGACGGGCTTCAAGAAGAGCGGCATCTGGGCCTCCCGCACCGACCGGATGACCGTGGAGCAGGTGACCGCCGAGAAGAACGGCACCTGGGGCATCGCCCAGGAGAGGTCGACCCGGGGCGCCTTCCGCAACAACATCGCCCGCGACAACGCGGAGTCCGGGATCTTCGTCGCCAACACCATCGACCGCGAGGGCGGGGCCACCGACACCCTCGGGGCGGTCGTCCGCAACAACACGCTGACCGGCAACCGGATCGGCGTCACGGTGAGGCGGGTGCGCAACCTCTCCGTCAACGACAACGTCCTCACCGGGAACTGCGGCGGGATCTTCGTCGTGGGCGACGAGGGCGAGCCGGGCGCCGGGGACATGACCATCCGCGGCAACCGCATCCACGAGAACAACAAGTTCTGCCGCGGCAACACCCGCCTCCCCGACATCCAGGGGGCCGGCATCGTCCTCACCGGAGCCGAAGAGACGCTCATCCGTTCGAACTCGATCCGCGGCAACGTGGGCGCCTCGCCGCTGTCCGGCGGAATCCTGCTCTTCAAGAGCTTCGTGGGCGCCACGAACACCGACAACGTGATCAGGGACAACGAGGTGAAGGGCAACAAGCCGGCGGACCTGGCCAACCAGGGGACGGGATCCGGCAACAGCTTCCTCGGCAACCGGTGCGAGACCTCGCAACCCACGGGGATGTGCTGACCGGTGTTCCCCCTCATCAGGAGAATCGAGGCCGTATGACCACGGTAAGTCCCAACACCGTCACCACCACCCTCACCACCGCCCCCACCGTCGACGTCACCGTCGACATCGCCTCCGTCGACATCGCCTCCGGCGACACGGCGGCCCCCCAGTCGGCCATGCGGCTGCGCGAGCTCGTCTTCGGCGCCGCGATCGCCGCCGCCGTCCGGGCGGCCGCCCGCCTCGGCGTCGCCGACGCCCTCGGGGACGCGCCCGCCACCTCGGACGACCTCGCCGCGGCGGTGAACGCCGCGCCCCAGCCGCTGCACCGGCTGCTCCGCGCCCTCTCCTGCTACGGGATCTTCAAGGAGACGACGGAGGGCACCTTCGTCCACACCGAGATGTCACGCCTGCTGCGCGAGGACGACCCGCACAGCCTGCGCTACATCTCCCTGTGGTGCACGGAACCCTGGACCTGGCAGGCCTGGCCCCGGCTCGACGAGGCGGTACGGTCCGGCGGCAGCGTGTTCCACGACCTGTACGGCAAGGGGTTCTTCGACTACCTGCACCAGGACGCGCACGAGTCCGCCCACGTGTTCAACCAGGCCATGACCACCTCCAGCACGCAGTCGGCCCTGGACGTCGCGGAACTCCTCGACCTCACCGGCGTCTCGGTGGTCGCGGACATCGGCGGCGGCCAGGGGCACGTGCTGGCCGGCCTGCTGGAGAAGCACCCCGCGGTACGGGGCGTCCTGCTCGACCTGCCGGGGGTGGTGGCCAAGGCCGACCGCCGGCTGCGCGACGGCGGACCGCTCGCCGGGCGGACCGACATCATCCCCGGCGACTGCCGCCACTCCATCCCGGTCGCCGCCGACCTGTACATCATCAAGAACATCCTGGAGTGGGACGACGACAGCACCCGCAGGACCCTGCGGAACGTGATCCAGGCGGCCCGGCCCGGCGCCAGGGTCGTCATCATCGAGAACCTGGTGGACGACACCCCCTCGATGAGGTTCACCACCGCCATGGACCTGATGCTGCTGCTCAACGTGGGCGGCGCGAAGCACACCAAGGGCAGCCTGCTCGCCCGTATGGAGGACGCGGGCCTGGTGGTCGGCGAGGTCCGCCCGGTCAACGCCTACCTGCACGCCTTCGAGTGCACCGTCCCCGTCCCCGGGTGACGGCGGCGCCCGGCGCCACAGCGCCCCGGGACCGGCACGGAGCCGGTCCCGGGGCGCTGGGCGCACGGGCCGCGTCAGGCGTCGGTCATCAGCGTGCTGTTGACGAGGTCCAGGAACTCCCGCGGCGACCTGCACCGCTCCGCGTCGGGGGGCAGGGGCCGGCCGCCCCGGTTCTCCAGCTCCCCGACGATGCCGAGCAGCCCCAGGGAGTCGAGCCCCCACTCCGCGAAGTCCGCGTCGGGGCGGGCGGCCATGGCCGCCGGGTCGACGGTGACGCCCGCGCCCTTGTGCATCAGAGCGGCCAGCTCATCCATCGTCAGTCGAGTCAGTCCAGCGGTCATGACGGACCTCTCCTCAGGCTTGCGCCGGCGCACGCCGGTCGGTGATCAGACGCATTTCGGAGCGCCACAGGAAACGGGTGAGCTCGTCGTCGGTCGTGGGGACGCCGTCCTTGTGGCTGTCGAGCAGCCGGGCCAGTACGGCCGCCTTGTGGCTGCCCTCGACGCCCAGCGCCAGGGCGGGCCGGGCGTCGAGCGGGCCGCGCAGGTCCACCAGCCGGACGACGACGTCGTCGCGCTGGAAGACCGTGCTGGCCGTGATGGGGCTCGCGGGGTCGTCCACCGCGGCCTCGTCCTGGCGGGCCAGCAGCCGCGCCAGCGCAGTGCCGCACCCGTCCTTGGCCGGGTAGAAGAGCGCGTGCCGCGCGGTGTCCCGCGCCTCGGACCCGCCCGAGGCCACGTGGTGGACCGCGGGGAGCGCCGCACGGGTGAAGAACATCCGGGCGGACCCGGGATCTCCGAGGTCCCGGTCCTGCTCGAGGTGCGGGTTCAGGGCCTCCTCCAGCGCACGGACCCCGGGCTGCTGGGCCACGTGGCGCAGCGCCGCGAGCAGGTCCCCCTCCACCTCGACGGCCCGCACCACGCGGTTGCCGTGCATGAAGAGGGAGGTGCGGCGCAGCCGGGTCTTGTCGTCGACCCGGGCCTGCGGGGAGGCGTACCCGGCCAGCAGTTTCGCGACGGCGGCCTCGCTGCCCGGCTTCACCGTGAAGGTGAGGGCGTGGCGTACGACGCCGTCCCCCCGGCGGGGAGCGGAGGCGATCGGTACGGGGGCCGGATCCGTGCCGGGCACGGAGTCCCTGCCGGTCTCCCGCAGCACGCTGAACCGCAGCGAACGGGTGTCGCGCACGCAGCCGTGCAGCGGCTGGACCGTCGCGACGTGCTCCTCGCTGTTCAGCCAGGCCAGGAAGGGCGTGGCGCTCTCCCATTCGCTGGTGATGAGCCACTGCGAGGGGTTCTCGATGGACTGGCACAACTCGTCGCGGATGTGCCCGGGAACGGACGACACCCGCCGGCGCATGTGCTCGTAGACCTCGAGGAACTGATTCTGAGCCCCGTCGTACAGGTCCAGCAGCAGTACGACCCGAAGCCTCGCGCCGTCGAAGGCGGACTGGGATATCCGTTCCGACAAGGTCGTCATCGTTCACACTCCTTCGGCATATCGCGGTCGCCACGGGGGCGGCGCCACCCGAACCGATCGTGGTCCGGTAGTGCCATCGGCGCGAGAGGGGAGAACCAAGCGGGTGAACGGGCGAGGGAACGCCCCTCGCACAGGGCATGGAAGAGCCATGAAGGAAAACGTCGACCACCGCGTCCCTGTCCTCATCGTGGGCGGCTCGCTGGTGGGCCTGTGCACCTCGCTGTTTCTGGGCCGGCACGGCATCAGGCACATGCTGGTCGAGAAGCATGCGGGCACCTCGATGCATCCGCGTGGACGCGGCATCAACGTACGGACCATGGAGCTGTTCCGGGTCGCCGGTGTGGAGGACCGGATCCGCGAGGCCGCCTCGGTCCTGGCGGACAATCACGGCATCCTGCAGGGCGGCTCGCTGACCGGCGAGGATCAGGAGTGGCTGTTCCAGGAGATCGACCCCGGGGGCGCGCTGGCCCGTTTCAGCCCGTCGGCGTGGTGCCTGTGCAGCCAGAACGACATCGAGCCGGTGCTGATGTCCGTGACCCCCGCGCTCGGGGCGGACCTGCGGTTCTCCACCGAGCTGCTCTCCTTCGACACCGACGAGAGCGGTGTGACCGCGGTCGTCAAGAACCGCGACACCGGGGAGCACAGCACCGTGCGCGCGGACTACCTCGTCGCCGCCGACGGACCGCGCAGCCCGGTCCGGGAGCAGCTCGGCATCGGCCAGACCGGCCCCGGGGACCTCTTCCACAACGTGAGCATCACCTTCCGCTCCCGCGGGCTCGCGGAGGTGGTCGGCGACCGGCGCTTCATCGTCTGCTACCTGACGAAGCCGGACGCCGACGGGGCGCTGCTCCCCGTGGACAACCAGGAGCGGTGGGTCTTCCACGCGCCGTGGCACCCGGACCAGGGCGAGACGCTGGAGGACTTCACCGACGAGCGCTGCGTCGAGCACATCCGCCGGGCCGTCGGGGCGCCCGATCTGGACGTCGAGATCACCGGCAAGGCCCCGTGGCACGCCGCCGAGCGCGTCGCGGAACGGTACGGGGCCGGGCGGGTGTTCCTCGCCGGGGACTCGGCCCACGAGATGTCCCCGACAGGTGCGTTCGGCTCGAACACCGGTATCCAGGACGCGCACAACCTCGCCTGGAAGCTCGCCGCCGTGCTGAACGGCGCGGCGGGGCACCGACTGCTGCAGAGCTACGAGGCCGAGCGGCTGCCCGTCGCGCGGGCGACGAGCGAGCGGGCCTCGGCCCGCTCGGCGGAGCACAGCCATCCGGGGTACGAGCCGGAGCCGGCCCCCGGTCCGCGCGGCGGCGGACGGCCGGGCGGAGTGCTCACGGTCGCCATGGGCTACCGCTACGCGGTGGGCGCGGTGCTGGGCGCCGACCCGGAGCAGCCCGTCGTGCCCGAACGGATGCGGCTGGCCGGCGATCCGGGCACGCGCGCCCCGCACATGTGGCTGCACGGGACGGGCGGGCGGCAGTCCACGGTGGACCTCTACGAGCGGTCCTTCGTGCTGCTCAGCTCCGAGGGCACGCCCTGGCGCGCGGCGGCCCGGTCGGTGGCGGCCGGGCTGGGCCTCGGCCTGGACGCGTACGCCATCGGCACCAGTCCGGAGGCCGACCTGGCCCCCGAGGAGGGGGCCGACTGGGCCGAGGTCCACGGCACGACGAAGACCGGAGCGGTCCTCGTGCGCCCGGACGGCTTCGTGGCCTGGCGCACGCCCGAGGCCGTGATCGATCCGGAGTCGGTCCTCCACGAGGTGCTGAGCCTGCTGCTGTACCGGTCCTGACCCGCTTGGCGGCCCCCGCACCGCCCTCGGCGGGGCGGGGGCCCGAGCGCTGCCGGCTACGGGCCGGTGCGCAGGCCGGCGGCGGTGTCGCCGACCAGGCCGGCGACGTGGTCGGCGATCGTGTCGAGGACATCGGCTGCGGCCGCGTCGTGGCCGAGCACCAGGAGGCTCAGCGTCATCCCGTCGGTCATGGCCGCCAGGTAGCGGGCGAGTGCCGGCACGGGCACCCGGGGTTCGAAGCCCGGGTCCGGGCCGAGCTGTTCGAGGAGTGCGGTGTAGGTGTCGGCGTACAGCTCGTACTGGCGCCGGGCCAGGTGCTCGAAGCCCGGCTGCCGCAAGGCGTACTGCGTGAGCTCGTAGGTGAGCATGTGCTCGCCGGGGTGGGCCGCCACGTGGTCCCAGTACGCCTGGAAGCCGGCCCGGACCGTCTCCCGCAGGGTGGCCTTCGGCTGGATGGCCTCCTTCACCACCGCGATGTAGTGGTCGGTGATCGTCGAGATGACCGACTCCAGCAGGGCCTGCTTGGAGTCGAAGCAGTAGTGGAAGACGCTCAGCGACACGCCCGCCTCGGCGGCGATGGACCGGGTCGTCGTCCGCGCGACGCCGTCCCGGGTCATCGCGCGGATCGCGGCCTCCGTCAGCTGCCGGCGCCGCTGCGCCGACGGCATCCGTGCCATGGGGGTTCCCTCCGGTCGTGGGCCGAGGGCCCTGCGGACACGCCCCGGGGAACCCCCTCGGCGTCAGCTGCTGTAGACGCCCACCTCGTGCAGGGAGTAGCCCCACTGGGTGCCGCGCTGGGTGGCGTGGACCCGTACGTAGCGGGCCGGGGTGGCGGTGAACTGCGCCGTGTCCAGGCCGCCGTCGCCGGTGGTCGTGGACCACGCGGACTGCCAGTTCGTGCCGTCGGACGACAGCTCGATGCGGTACGACTTCCCGTACGCGCGCTCCCAGTCGAGGGTGACGCGCTTGACCAGGCCGGGCGCTCCGAGGTCGATCCGCAGCCACTGGTCGTCGCTCCAGTCGCTGGCCCAGCGGGTGCCCGTACTGCCGTCCACGGCCCGGCCCGGCGCGTAGCTGGTGAACGGGTTCCACTCGGCGGAGGAGGCCGAGGCGGCGGCGCCCGCGGCGAGGTTCACGCCCGCCTTGTGCTTCTCGGAGCCGCCCCAGGTGGTCAGGTACGACTCGGCGCCCTTGAACAGGTCGTCCACGACGCCCTGGCCGCCGACGATCCGGATGTCCTCGATCCAGTCCGGGACGAGGCCGTAGTGCGCGGCGCCGTCGGTGTTGAGGTCCCAGGTGCGGGCGCCGGTGGTCTGCTTGTCGACGACCGAGCCGCCGTCGGTGCTGCGGAAGGGGTAGCGCACCGGGTTCGGGGTGTCGGCGCCGCGGGGGCCGGGCCAGCCGCCGACGCCGTTCATGTCCGTTCCGTAGCCGTAGCCCACGCCGTACTTGTCGCGCAGGGCGTCCGTGCGCTTGGCCTCCGCGCTGAACCCCTCGGCGCCGCCCATGTACTGGGCGATGAACCCGCCCAGGCGGTACACCCGCTCGGTCCAGTCCAGGTCCATCCAGCTGTGCGAGGAGATCACGCCCGGGTACGACTCGGACTCCAGGATGTCGAAGGCCTGGCCCGCGGCCTTCACGCTCATGTGGTCGATCTCCAGCATCATCTTGCGCTTCATCATGCCGCGCACCGCGTAGTCGCCGAGCTCGCTCAGGCCGCGGGTGTTGCACTGCGCGTCCGCCGCGTAGGAGGGGACCGCCACGCCCGCCGGGAGCTGCTTCTGCGCCGAGGGCGCCGCCGCGAGGCCGATGGGGTTGTCGTGCTGCGGGCCCCGGCACTTCTCGGTCTGCCAGAAGGTGCCCGTCGACAGGAACTGGCCCACGTTGATGGCCGTGCCGAGGGCGCCCTGGTCGAAGCGGACCCCGCACAGGGCGTTGTCGAACTTGTGGCACAGGAACATGCTGCGCACGCCCAGCTGGTGCAGCTCGTCCAGGCCGCGGTCGATGTCCTGCTTGCTGCACTGGGCGATGTCCAGGATCTGCTTGCAGCCGAAGGGTTCCGAGGTCTCGACGCCGAGGACCACGGCGAGCTTGCCCTGCTCGATGACCTCGCGGGCCTGCGCGGAGTCGGTGACGATCCGGAACCAGCCCTTGCCCGGCCCGCCGTACATCTTGTCCACGTAGGCCTGCATGTCGTAGGTCTTGCGCGCTTCGAGGCGGATCGCCGTCATCTCGTCGCAGCCGCGGTCCTTGAAGAAGTAGACCGAGCAGATCACGCCGTTGGTGACCAGGTCGTTGACGAGGACGCGCTGGCCGCCGCGCCAGGCCCGTTCGACCCAGGCGTAGTAGTTCTGCTGGTGGGTCAGCGAGTCGTGTGCGGGCCAGTCCTTGAAGGTCGGCCAGCCGTTCGGGTCGTGCTTGCCGTCGCCGCCCTTGGTGATGAAGTCGAACACCGCGAGGCTGCCGTCGGGGTAGTGCTCGGGGCAGTCCTTGAGCGCGTCGGCGATGCCCTGCTCGGAGAAGGGCTTGCCGCAGATGAGCCGGCCGCCGAAGCCCTCGTTGGACATCAGGTGGTCGTGCGCGTCGACGAAGCCGCGGACCCGGCCCTGCGAGTCGGTGCCCTTGAAGGGTTCGCCCGTGACGTTGATCTGCGAGTCGGGTGCGGGCCGCGCGACCGGGTTCCACCAGCCGGGGTCGGCCGAGGAGGTCGCCGCGGGGCCGAGCACCATGGCCACCAGGGCGAGGAACAGCGCGAGCACCGCGAGGGGCCGATGCCGGCGGTACGGGTGTCCAGTCATCGTCATCACTCACGTCTTCGGTCGAGGAGGGGCGCGCGGCCTCAATTGTCATGGCCCGAACAGGGTGTGATGCCAAACGATCGCCACTGCCGCCCGCGGAGTCAAGAGTCCGGGACGCTTGACCTGATGATTCGTCAGGATGTGCGGGCCGAAGGGGGGCGGGGAACATTGTCTCGCCATGTGAAATCATTCGTCTCACATTCCGGCTGCCTCGTTAGGCTGGCGGCATGAACAAGCAGAGGGTTCCGCGCAGTTGGCTGATGCTCGCCCTGGGCACGGGCGGCCAGGCCGCGAGCACCACGGTGCTCTACGGTCTGGCCTACCTGATCCCCGCCTTCCAGCGGGAACTCGGGCTCTCCCTGGCCGGTGCCGGTCTGCTCGTCGCCTGCCCGATCATCGGGGTCCTGCTCGGCCTGATCGGCTGGGGAGTGGTGGCCGACCGGTACGGGGAGCGGCTCGCGCTGTCCGCGGGACTGCTGATCGCCGCCGCGGCCACGGCCGCCGCCGCCACCGTGCACGGGGCCCCGACACTGGCGGCGCTGCTGGTCCTGACCGGCGCCGCGGGCTCCTCCGTCAACTCCGCCTCCGGGCGGCTGGTCATCGGCTGGTTCCCGCCCGACCGCCGGGGCATCGCGATGGGCGCCCGGCAGGCCTCGCAGCCGCTGGGCACCGCGGTGGCCGCGGCAGCCCTGCCGCCGCTCGCCCACCACTTCGGCCTCTTCGCCGCCTTCGCCTTCTGCGCCGCGCTGTGCGGCGCGGCGGGCATCGCGATCGCCCTGTGCGCGGCCGATCCGCCGCGCCCCCGGCGCCCGGCGGGCGCACCGGCCTCCGCGTCCCCGTACCGCGGCGGCTACCTGTGGCGGCTGCACGGCGCCGCCGCCGCGCTGTGCGTACCGCAGTTCGTGGTGACCGGATTCGCCCTGCTCTTCCTGACCGAGGTCCGCGGCTGGTCCGCCGCCACCGCCGGCGGGGTACTGGCCGCCGCCAACCTGGCCGGCGCGGGGGTGCGGCTGCTCGTCGGCTGGTGGTCCGACACCGTGGCGAGCCGGATCCGGCCGATGCGGCTGCTCGCCCTGGTCACCACGGCCGACCTGGCCCTGCTCGCCGCCGGTGCCGCGTGGAACTCCGCGGCCGGCACGGCGGCCCTGCTGCTGGCCTCGGGCCTGACGGTCAGCACCAACGGACTGCACAACACCGCGGTCGCCGAATACGCCGGTCCCGACTGGGCGGGCCGCGCCCTGGGGGTGAACGGGATGGGCCAGCACGCCGCCGTGGTCCTCGTCCCGCCGCTGGCCGGCGCGCTGATCGCCGCCCAGGGCTACCCGCTGCTGTTCGCCCTGGCTGCCGTCTTCCCGCTGCTGGCGGCCGTACTGCTGCCGGCCCGGGACAAGGCCGCGTACTGGCCGGCGCCGGACGGCGGGCGGGCCGCTCCCGGGCCGCCTACCGTCGAGGTATGAGCGGGATCGTCGTGATGTACGAGGTGAACCAGCCGGACCTGTCCGTCAGGCGGGTGCACGCCGCGCCCGCGGCCCCGGGGCGGAGCTCCGCCCCGGGGCCGCGGACCCTCTGCGGCAGGGACACGTTCGCCATGGAAGCAGCCCCCTGGACGGCCGCCGCCGACCCCGGCGCCCCGTGGTACCCGCCGCAGCACGCGGACCTGCGGTGCCCCGCGTGCGACGACGCGGTCTGACCCGCCCCGCACGCCCCGGCGCGGTCCGGCGCCCCGCTCCCCGCCGGCCCCGCAGGCCGGTGCGCCGCGTTGCGCGGGCCCGCCGCGCGGGGGAGGGTCGAGAGAGGCGGCCGCCCCGTAGGAAGGTCCCACCATGCCCATCGCCACCGTGAACCCCACCACCGGCCAGACGCTGCGCACCTTCGACCCGCTCGACGCGCGGGGCATCGAACGGTGCCTCGCGGACGCCGCGGCCACGGCGGCCGCGTACCGCCGCACCTCCTTCGCGGAGCGCGCCGGGCTCCTGACCCGCGCGGCCGCGCTCCTGGAGGCGGACACCGAGGACATCGCGCGGACCATGACCACGGAGATGGGCAAGCCGCTGGCGGCGGCCCGCGCCGAGGCCGCCAAATGCGCGAAGGCCATGCGCTGGTACGCCACCCGGGCCGAGTCCCTGCTCGCCGACGAGCACCCCGCCCCCGACGACGTGCGCGACGCCGGAGCGGCGGCCGTCCGGGTGGCCTACCGGCCGCTCGGCGTGATCCTCGCGGTGATGCCGTGGAACTTCCCGCTGTGGCAGGTCGTGCGGTTCGCCGCGCCCGCCCTCATGGCCGGCAACGTGGGCCTGCTCAAGCACGCCTCGAACGTCCCGCAGACCGCGCTCTACCTGGGCGAGCTCTTCCACCGGGCCGGCTTCCCCCGCGGCTGCTTCCAGACCCTGCTCATCGGCTCGGCGGCGGTGGAGGGCGTACTGCGCGACCCGAGGGTGGCCGCGGCCACCCTGACGGGCAGTGAGCCCGCCGGGCGCGCGGTCGCCTCCGTCGCCGGGGACGAGGTCAAGAAGACGGTCCTGGAGCTCGGCGGCAGCGACCCGTTCATCGTGATGCCCTCGGCCGACATCGACCGGGCCGCCCGCACCGCGGTGACCGCCCGCGTGCAGAACAACGGGCAGTCCTGCATCGCCGCCAAGCGCTTCATCGTCCACACCGACGTGCACGACGAGTTCGCCGAGCGGTTCACGGCCGGCATGCGGGCGCTCACGGTGGGCGATCCGATGCAGGAGTCCACCGACGTGGGACCGCTGGCGACCGAGGCCGGGCGGCGCGACCTGGAGCAGCTGGTGGACGACGCCGTACGGCACGGCGCGAGCGTCCTGTGCGGCGGCCGGCGCCCGCCCCGGCACGCGGACGGCTGGTTCTACGAACCGACGGTGCTGGCCGGCGTCACCCCCGCCATGCGCATCGACCAGGAGGAGGCCTTCGGGCCCGTCGCCACCCTGTACCGGGTGGGCAGCCTGGACGAGGCCGTCGAACGGGCCAACGACACTCCCTTCGGGCTCAGTTCGAACCTCTGGACCCGCCGCGAGCAGGACGTCGAGCAGGTCGCGCGGGACCTGGAGGCGGGTGGCGTCTTCGTCAACGGCATGACGGCCTCCCACCCCGCCCTGCCCTTCGGCGGAGTCAAGCGGTCCGGGTACGGGCGCGAGCTGTCGGGCCACGGGATCCGCGAGTTCTGCAACATCACCACGGTCTGGCGGGCGGCCGAGCAGACGACGTCCTGACGGCCGCCCGCGCGCCAGGGGGGCGGCCCCGGCCGCTACGCGCCGACGTCCCGGCTGCGGAAGTCCTCCAGCGTCTCGCGCCGTACGAGGACCCGGGCCGAGCCCCCGTGGACCGCGACGACCGCGGGGCGGCCGACGAGGTTGTAGCCCGAGGCCATGGACAGCTGGTAGGCCCCGGCCACCGGCACGCCGAGCAGGTCGCCGGGGCGGACGTCGCCCGGCAGCTCCACGTCCGCCGCGAGCACGTCCCCGGCTTCGCAGTGCCGTCCGACGACCATGGCCGTACGGGGTTCGGCGGCCGAGGAGCGGCCGACCAGCCGGGGCGCGTAGCGCACCCCGTACAGGGCCGGGCGCGGGTTGTCGCTCATGCCGCCGTCGACCGCGACGAACACCTTCTCGCCGGTGTGCTTGACGGCCAGCACGCGGTACAGAACCACACCGGCCGGCCCCACGACGGCCCGGCCGGGCTCGATGAGGAGCCGCGGCACGGCCAGCCCGGCCGCGGCGCAGCCCCGGACCAGCTCGGCGCGCATCCGGCGGGCCAGCGCGGCCGGGTCGAGGGCCGGTTCGCCGGGCCGGTAGGCGACGCCGTGGCCGCCGCCCATGTCCAGCTCGGGCAGGACGAGCCCGTGCGTGTCCCGGACGCGGGCCATCAGGCCCACCAGGCGGCGCAGGGCCACCAGGTACGGCTTCACGTCGGTGACCTGGGAGCCGATGTGGCAGTGCAGGCCGGTCAGTTCGAGCCGGGGCTGGCCCAGGATCCGGGCGATGGCGTGCTGCGCGCCCCCGTCGGTGAGCGACAGGCCGAACTTCTGGTCCTCCGTACCGGTACGGATCTTGTCGTGGCCGCCGGCCGAGACGCCCGGCACCACGCGCACCATGACCTTCTGGCGCCTCCCGGGACCGACGGCGGCCGCGATCCGGGCGATCTCCGACGGTCCGTCGATGACGATCCGCCCCACGCCGAGCCGCAGCGCCGCCGCCAGGTCGCGGGGCGACTTGGCGTTGCCGTGCAGCACGATGTGCTCGGGCGGGAAGCCGGCGGTGACGGCGAGCTCCAGCTCTCCGGCGGAGCACACGTCCAGGCCCAGCCCCTCCTCCCGGACCCAGCGCACCATCGCCCGGGAGAGGAAGGCCTTCGCGGCGTAGAGGACCTCGGTGCCGGGGAACGCGTCGCGGTAGGTCCGGCAGCGCCGGCGCACCTCGCCCTCGTCCAGGAGGTAGAGCGGGGTGTCGAACCGCTCGGCGGCCTCGGCGAGGGACACTCCGCCCACCGCCAGGCCGCCCTGGGGGAGGGGTGTCGTGGAGGCGGGCCAGACGGACAGGTCGCCGGCGCCCGTGCGGACCTCGGAGAGCAGGGCCGTGGTCACGACGCGCCCTCCCGTCGGGCTGCCGCGGCCGCGCCCACGGCCGCGCGCGGCGGGAGGGGGGCGACCGGGGCCGGGGCGGCCGCGGGGGCGGTGAGGGCCGGGTCCACGGTCAGCAGGGCCGCGCCGAGCGGTTCGGCCATCGCACGCAGCGCGGCCGCGGAGAGCCGGATCCAGGGCTGGCCCGCGCCGAGCGTGGCGGCCAGCCGGTCCGGGCCCGTGAAGCCGACGGCGGTGCGGGCCCCCAGGGGGGTGCGGAACAGCCGCACGGTGACGTGCGCGCCTCCCGGCCGGGCCGGCACGTACAGGAGCCCGGCCGGGGTCCGTTCTTCAGGCTCGGGATCGTCGTCGTACTGGAACAAACACATGGGGCCCTCCCTGAGGAACCACGAGTGGCGGACGGCGCCCCGGGCGCGGGGAGGCGATCGGAGCGCGCACCCGAAGCTATCCCCGTACCCGGCCGGCCCCGGCCACCCCGTAACGGGACCTTGACGCCGCCGGGCCGGGTCCATACGGATCGCTGACGGTCCCGGCCGGGTCCGTACGGATCGCTGACGGCCCCGGCCCGCCGTCCGTCCGGGTCGGCGGTGGCGGCCCCGCGTCCCCGCGCCGCCACGCGGTCCTTCCGGTGAGCCGCGGATCGCGAAGGGGCAGACTGGGTGCGGCAGATGCCCAGGATGCCCCGGTTGTGAGGAGTGAGCGTGCCTGTTCCGATCATCATCGACTGCGACCCCGGCCACGACGACGCCTTGGCGATCATGCTGGCGGCGGGGGATCCCGCGGTCGACCTGCTCGCCATCACCACGGTCGCCGGCAACCAGACGCTCGCCAAGACCACCCTGAACGCGCGCCGCGTCTGCACGGTGGCGGGCATCACGGGCGTGCCCATCGCCGCCGGCTGCGACCGCCCGCTGGTCCAGCCGCTGGCGGTGGCGGACGACGTCCACGGGGAGTCCGGCATGGACGGGCCCCGGTTCCCCGAACCCACCGTGGACGTGGTCCCCGAGCATGCCGTGGACCTCATCCACCGGATCCTGACCACGCACTCCGAGCCCGTGACCCTCGTGCCGACGGCGCCCCTGACGAACATCGCCCTGCTGATCACCCGGTACCCCGACGCCGCCGCGCACATCCGGGAGATCGTCCTCATGGGCGGCTCCACCGACCGCGGCAACCGCACTCCGGCCGCCGAGTTCAACATCCAGGCCGATCCGGAAGCCGCGGACATCGTGTTCCGCAGCGGTGTGCCGCTCACGATGTGCGGGCTCAACGTGACCCATCAGGCGCTCGCCACCCCCGAGGTGCTGGCCCGCTTCGAGGGGCTCGGCACCGAGCTCGGCCGTACCTGCGCCGGACTGCTGTCGTTCTTCGCCGGCACCTATCGCAGGCTGTGGGGTTTCGAGAGTCCGCCGCTGCACGACCCCGTCGCCGTCGCCCGGGTCATCGATGCCGGTCTCGTGCACTGTGTGCCGGCGGGGGTGGTCGTGGAGCTGCACGGCCGGTACACGCGCGGAGCCACGGTCGTCGACCTGCACCGCTCCCTGGACATCCCGGTCAACGCGCGGGTCGCGATGACCCTGGAGACCGGGAGGTTCTGGGACCGGATGGTCGGCGCCGTGGCCGCGCTGGGTGCACGTACCTGAATCAGCCGGTGAAGCCGGCCGTGATGGAGCTGAACTGCCGGCCGTCCGGTGTCCCGGCGGGAGCGTGGCCCCGGAACCGGAACACCGGACGCCGCGTCAGAGCGAGGAGCAGAGGGACAGGGCGGGGATCGCGCTGATCGTCGCGGTGGCCGTGAAGACGTCCGCGCCGTCCTGGCGGGCGTGGACGCGGATCGGGAGGCGGCCCGACGCGGTCATCCCGCCGGGGGCGGGGGCCGTCTCGATCCAGCAGGGCGAATCGAGCTCCGCATAGCGGAAGAACCGTATCTCCAGGTCGGTCAGCACCCCTCGCCGCGGGAAGGCGCAGCCGTAGGCGGCCTGCCGGACGGCTTCCAGGAGGAGCATGCCCGGGGCGTGGTCGACGGGGTGGTCGAAGAGGATCGGGTGGTTGACGTCCGTCCGCAGCTGGGTGCGGTGCGTGGAGCTCGTCGGGGAGAGGACCACGTCGTGGAAGCGGTCGCGGCCCACCCGGCGGGGCGTCAGCGGCGGAGGGAGCGGGATCATGCGCGCGGCCACCTGGGCGAGGTCCGCGTTGTGGCCGCGCAGACGCTGGTAGACGGCCTGCGGCTGGTTGGTGAAACGTGCCTCGGCGGTGCCCAGCAGCTCCCCTTCGCGGGTGGCGGTGACGTGCATCGTGAGGCCGGCCAGTCTTCGGCCCCGGCGGGTGACGTCCGAGCAGGCGATGTGCAGCGTGATGTCGGCGGGCGCCGAACCGACCACGAGGGCGCCGGCGTTCATCGAGTAGGTGAACGTGTCCCAGATCTGCCGGTGTCCGAAGGGGGCGTCGTACGCGACGTGGCTCAGGAGCGGGATGGCCTGCCGGACGGATTCGGCGAGCAGGAGGGGGTCGTGGTGGCCGCTCGCGTCCGGCGAGTAGAAGCTGTGGGCCCGGGGCCACTGGGCGGTGATGACGTACTCGTCGGGCGCGACGGCACGCCACCCCGTGAGCAGGACCTCGGAGTGTGCGCTCTTGTGCACGTACTCGCGCGGTAACGCGCTGCTGAGTACGGAGACGGTCGAGACGGAGTGGTCAGCTGACACAGTCATGGTTGAGCCCCCCTTGAAACGTCGGACATGAGCTGGTGCTGTACGGCGATGGGTCCTAAAATAAAGGATGTTCGTTTTTTTTGTCGAGGAAGTTAGGTACCCCGATGTCCGACCGCAAGCGCCAACGGGCGCCTCAACTAAGGGCAGTTCAGACCCGGGCGGCCATCCTGCGCGCGGCGGCGGAGGTCTTCGACGAATTCGGCTTCAGCGGAGCCAGCATCAGCAAGATCATGAAGCGGGCGGACGTCACACAGGGCGGGATGTACTTCCACTTCGGCTCGAAGGAGGAACTCGCCTACGCCGTCATGGTCGGGCAGGGCGACGGCCTGGAGTTCCCCGAGGGCGAGGACGGACTGCAGCACCTGGTGGACATCACCCTCTACCTGGCCGAGCAGCTCCAGCACAATCCCGTGCTCCGGGCCGGCGTACGGCTGGCGGTCGAGCAGGGGGAGTTCGGCCTGCGCGATGACGTCGCGTACCAGGCCTGGGTCCTCGAGTTCCGCCAGCAGCTGCGCTTCGCACGCTCCAAGGGGGAGCTCCAGCCGGACGTCGACGACCACGAGCTGGCATGGGTCCTGGTCAGCTCCTTCACCGGGGCGCAGCTCTTCTCCCAGGCGTCCACCGGCCGGGCCGACCTGCCGCAGCGCATCGCCTCGCTGTGGCGCTACCTGCTGCCCGCCGTCGCCACGGAGGACACCCGCGCGAGCCTGCGGCTGACCTTGGAGCCGTCCGGACCCTCCCGGCCGGCGGCCCCGGGAGCCCCGGGGGCCCCGGCGGAGCCGGCGGAACCCGAGCAGCTGGTGTGAGCGCGCCCCGCGTCGTCGTCACCGGGGCGACGGGCTTCGTGGGGTCGGCGGTACTGCGCCGGCTGGCCGTGCAGGCGCCGGAGGCTGCGGTGCGGGCGGTGTCCCGTACGCCTCCCCCCGCCACCGGACCCGCGGTGCGGTGGGCGGACGCCGACCTGGCCGCCGCCGCGTCCCTGCGCGGGGTGTGCGAGGGCGCGGACGTCCTGCTGTCGCTGGCCTCCTACGTCGGACCGGACGCCGCACGGTGCGCCGCGGTCAACACGGACGGGACCGGGGCCTTGGTGGCCGAAGCGCGGCGGGCGGGCGTGCGGCGCATCATTCAGCTGTCGACCTGCGCGGTCTACGGTCCGGGCCCGCACCGCGGGCCGGACGTCGGCGAGCTGACGCCCGCTCCGGTGTCGCCGGCCAGTCGCAGCCGCCTGGCGGGAGAGGGGCCGGTGCTCGACGCGGGCGGACTGGTCCTGCGCGCGGGGCTGGTGCTGGGAACGGGCGACCGGTGGGTCGTACCGGCCCTCGTCGACGCGTTCCGGCGGGTACCGGCCGGGTGGGGCGGCGGCGAGGGGCTGGCCTCGTTCGTCGACGTGGGCGATCTGGCACGGCTCATCGTGGCGTTCGGGCTGGGCGGCGGCGACGCGGCCGGGGCCTCGGGCGTCCTGCACGCCCACCATCCGGAGCCGGTGCGCAACGGCGACCTCGTCGAGGCCCTCGTGCGCCACCGGGTGCTGGCGGGGCGTCCCGCCGAGGACTGGCCGTGGCCCGCCTGCCTCGACGCGCTGGCCGGGACTCCGGGATGGGTGAGCGAGCGGCAGTTCACGCTGCTGGCCGGGGACCACTGGTACCGCGCGGACACGGCATGGCGGCTCGCGGGCATCGCGCCGGGGCCCGGACCGCTGGCCCGGCTCGACCGGGCGGCGCGCTGGTACAGGGAGCGGGGCGGGGCCCTCCCCGGGTGACGGCGATCTGCCAAAGCCTCAGCGGTATGGGCGCGGGCGGGCCGGGGCGGGGAGGGCGGCGGGTAGCGTCCGGAGCACATCCGGTCACCCGTGGAGGAGTGGACATGCCCGACCTTTCGAACATCGTCAAGGCGTATGACGTGCGTGGTGTCGTGCCGGACGAGTGGGACGAGTCGTTGGCGGAGCTGTTCGGTGCCGCGTTCGTGGAGGTGACGCAGGCTTCGGCGATCGTGGTCGGCCATGACATGCGGCCGTCCTCGCCGGGTCTGTCGGCCGCGTTCGCTCGGGGTGCCGCGGCGCGTGGGGTGGATGTGACGCTGATCGGTCTGTGTTCGACGGATCAGCTGTACTACGCGTCGGGGTCGATGGGCCTGCCGGGTGCGATGTTCACGGCGTCGCACAATCCGGCGCGGTACAACGGGATCAAGCTGTGCCGGGCGGGTGCGGCTCCGGTGGGTCAGGACACGGGTCTGTCGCAGATCCGTGAGCTGGTGGAGAAGTGGTCGGTGGAGGGCGCTCCGGCGATCGCGGCCGGCACCGAGCCCGGAACGGTCACCGAGCAGGACACCCTGGAGGGTTATGCGGAGCACCTGCGCGGCCTGGTCGATCTGACGGCGATCCGTCCGCTGAAGGTGGTCGTGGACGCGGGCAACGGCATGGGCGGCCACACCGTCCCGACCGTGTTCGAGGGTCTGCCGCTGGAGCTGGT
>NZ_JBEZLV010000020.1:0-135441 GCF_040652335.1 Streptomyces sp. NPDC048270 | reverse complement strand
GGCCCGGACGCGCTGCCGCCCGGCCCGGACGCGCTGCCGCCCGGCCCGGACGCGCTGCCGCCCGGCCCGGACGCGCTGCCGCCCGGCCCGGACGCCCTGCCGCCCGGCTCGGACGCCCCGCCGCCCGGCCCGGCCGTGTCGCATGTGTACGGGAGGCGGGGCCTCCCTGTCGGCGTGCTTGCCGGGGTGGTCTGTGCCGGGCTCGGGGCGGCCGTGGGGGTGCGGCCCGAGGTCCTGGTCTACGTGGGGCTCGCGCCCGTCCTCGTGCTGCTCGCCCTCGTCGACCGGGCCGTGCACCGGCTCCCCGACGTGCTGACCCTGCCGCTCGCCGCCGCGGTCGCCGCCGGGCTCGGGGCGGCGGCCCTCCTGCCCGGCGCCGGGGGCGACTGGCGGCTCGCGCTCTTCGGCGGCGGCCTGCTCGCGACCGGGTACCTGGCGCTCTTCCTGGCCCACCCCGCCGGGATGGGTTTCGGCGACGTCAAGCTGGCGCTCTCGCTGGGGGTCGCTCTTGGGTGGTACGGGTGGGGGGTATGGGCCGCCGGGGCCTTCCTGGGCTTCCTCTACGGGGCCCTGTACGGCCTCTTCCTGCTGCTGCGCGGCTCCGCGACCCGCAAGCAGGGCTTCGCCTTCGGCCCGTTCATGGCCGCCGGAGCACTCACCGGAGTGCTGCTGGGCGGTTTCGGAGCGTAATCGTGGCGCGGCTATGCACGCATATCGCTTTACGAAGGGTTATGGTGGAACCCCCCCCTCGGGCCGGTCCGTATCCCCCCCACGGACCGGCCCGTTTTTTGTTCTCCGCCCCCTACTGGCATCCGCGCAGGTCAGCCGCGCTGGGCCCAGAGGTTGGTGCCGGGGGTGGACACGGCGAAGGAGTCGATCTCCTTCAGCTCGGCCTCGGAGAGCGGTTCCGCCGCCAGCGCGGCCACGTTCTCCTCCAGCTGCCGCACGCTCGACGCGCCGATCAGCGCCGAGGTCATCCGGTCGTCGCGCAGCACCCACTTCAGCGCCAGCTGCGCCAGGGACTGGCCGCGCCTCGCGGCGATCTGGTTCAGGCCGCCCAGCCGGCGCAGCACGTCGTCCGAGAGCAGGTCCGGGTTGAGCGACTTGCCCTGGGTGGCCCGCGAGCCCTCGGGGATCTCGTTCAGGTACTTGCCCGTCAGCAGCCCCTGCGCGAGCGGCGCGAAGGAGATGCAGCCCATCCCCGCCTCCTCGAGGGTGTCCAGCAGGCCGTCGTCCTCGGTCCAGCGGTTGATCATGGAGTACGAGGGCTGGTGGATCAGCGGCCGCACGCCCATCTCGCGCAGGATCCGCACCGCCTCGGCCGTCTGCTCCGCCGTGTACGAGGACACGCCGACGTAGAGCGCCTTGCCCTGCTGGACCGCGGACGCCAGGGCGCCCATGGTCTCCTCGAGCGGGGTCTGCGGGTCGAAGCGGTGCGAGTAGAAGATGTCGACGTAGTCCACGCCCATCCGCTCGAGCGAGGCGTCCAGGGAGCTCAGCAGGTACTTGCGGCTGCCCCATTCGCCGTAGGGACCGGGGTGCATCAGGTAGCCGGCCTTGGTGGAGAGGATCAGCTCGTCGCGGTACGACGCGAAGTCCTGCGAGAAGATCTTCCCGAAGTTCAGCTCGGCCGACCCGGGCGGCGGACCGTAGTTGTTCGCCAGGTCGAAGTGGGTGATGCCGAGGTCGAAGGCCCGCCGGAGGATCGCCCGCTGGGACTCGAGCGACTTGTCGTCTCCGAAGTTGTGCCAGAGGCCGAGGGAGATGGCGGGGAGCTTGAGGCCGCTGTGGCCGGTGCGCCGGTACTCCATGGAGTCGTAGCGCGCGGCGTCCGCCCGATAGGGATTGGTATCAGTCATGTTGTCCTCCCTATCACGGAGCTGTGACAGACCGAGTTGGGTACCCCCTCCCGCCGCGCAGTAATGTGGCGCACTCGGGGGACCGCAATTCGCACGGGGGCATTGCACGGAGGGGCTGGAAGATCGTGAAGCTGCGCGACCTGGTGTACAGGCTCTACGCACGCCGGGTGGAAGGCCGCCTCGACCATGACGCGGCGCCCAAGCACATCGGCGTCATCCTGGACGGGAACCGGCGCTGGGCGAAGGCGTCCGGAGGCACCACGGAGCAGGGCCACCAGGCCGGAGCCGACAAGATCTCCGAGATGCTCGGCTGGTGCACCGAGACGGACGTCGAGGTCGTCACCCTGTGGATGCTCTCCACGGACAACCTGGACCGGCCGGAGGTCGAGCTCCGCCCGCTGCTCAACATCATCGAGAACACCGTGCGGGGCCTCGCCGCGGACGGCCGCTGGCGCGTCCACCACGTCGGCAACCTCGACATCCTGCCCGCGCGGACGCAGACCGTGCTGAAGGAGGCCGAGCAGGCCACGCACGACGTCCAGGGGATACTCGTCAACGTCGCCGTCGGCTACGGCGGTCGCCAGGAGATCGCCGACGCGGTCCGCTCGCTGCTGCTGGAGCACGCGCAGAAGGGCACCTCCTTCGAGGAGCTCGCCGAGATCCTGGACATCGACCACATCGCGGAGCACCTCTACACGCGCGGCCAGCCCGACCCGGACCTCGTGATCCGCACCAGCGGCGAGCAGCGGCTGTCCGGATTCATGCTGTGGCAGAGCGCCCACTCCGAGTACTACTTCTGCGAGGTCTTCTGGCCGGCCTTCCGCAAGGTCGACTTCCTACGGGCCCTGCGCGACTACGCGGCCCGCCACCGGCGCTACGGCACCTGATCGGCCCCGGATTCACCCGGAGTGGTCTCTGACGCCCCTTCGGTCACCGCCGCACCCTCCCTCCCGAGCTTTCACCTGGGATTCACCGAGCGTCCGTCATATGCCATGGCATGGCCTGGCCTGATCGGGGAATACCACTTTCAGGTCGATGCCCGATCCACGGGTGTCGAGTCTCAGCGGACGGCATGGGGCCGTCCGCCCGGGAGGCCCTTTGCACCAGGACGCACGTGCGGTTCGCACGGACGGAGTGGAGGGCCGGGAATCGGCCCTGGCATGGGTGCCGATGACCGGTCCGGTCTTCATGGCCCGACCTCTTCCGAGGGGGTACGTCCTTCCGTGGTGACCAGCACAAAGCGCCGCCTGCCCGACAGGCGGACCTACGTCCTCGACACCAGCGTCCTGCTGGCAGACCCCAACGCGATCTCCCGCTTCGACGAGCACGAGGTCGTGCTCCCGATCGTGGTGATCACCGAGCTGGAGGCAAAGAGGCACCATCCCGAACTCGGCTACTTCGCGCGCCAGGCCCTGCGCCTGCTCGACGACTTCCGGGTCCGGTACGGACGCCTCGACGCCCCCATCCCACTGGGCGATCTGGGCGGCACCCTGCGCGTCGAGCTCAACCACTCCGACCCCGGTGTCCTGCCCGCCGGCTTCCGATTGGGGGACAACGACTCGCGGATCCTCGCGGTCGCCCGCAATCTCCAGGCCGAGGGCTACGACGTCACGGTGGTCTCGAAGGATCTCCCGCTGCGCATCAAGGCCTCCTCGGTGGGGCTGATCGCCGAGGAGTACCGCGCGGAGCTCGCGATCACCGATGCCGGCTGGACCGGCATGAGCGAGCTCGCCCTCTCCGCAGAGCAGGTGGACCTCCTCTACTCCGAGGAGCGCCTGTACGTGCCGGAGGTCGCCGAACTGCCCGTGCACACCGGGCTGGTCCTCCAGTCCGAGCGCGGCAAGGCGCTCGGCCGCGTCACGGCGGACGGCAACGTGAAGCTCGTACGGGGCGACCGCGAGGCCTTCGGGCTGCACGGCCGCAGCGCCGAGCAGCGCATCGCGCTGGACCTCCTCCTCGACCCCGAGATCGGGATCATCTCGATGGGAGGCCGGGCGGGTACCGGAAAGTCGGCGCTGGCCCTGTGCGCGGGCCTGGAGGCGGTGCTGGAGCGCAGGCAGCACCAGAAGGTGATGGTCTTCCGGCCGCTGTACGCGGTGGGCGGGCAGGAGCTCGGCTACCTGCCGGGTGACCAGGGCGAGAAGATGAGCCCCTGGGCGCAGGCCGTCTTCGACACCCTCTCCTCGGTCGCCGGGCGCGAGGTCATCGAAGAGGTGCTGAACCGCGGGATGCTGGAGGTCCTGCCGCTCACGCACATCCGCGGCCGCTCGCTGCACGACGCCTTCGTGATCGTGGACGAGGCCCAGTCGCTGGAGCGGAACGTCCTGCTGACCGTCCTGTCCCGGGTGGGCGCGAATTCGCGGGTCGTTCTGACCCACGACGTCGCCCAGCGGGACAACCTGCGGGTCGGCCGGTACGACGGAGTCGTCGCCGTCGTCGAGAAGCTGAAGGGGCATCCGCTCTTCGCCCACATCACCCTGACGCGCTCGGAGCGCTCTCCGATCGCGGCGCTCGTCACCGAGATGCTGGAGACCCTCTGACCCCGGCAGGCCCCGACAGGGGGCTGAAACGGTCAAAAAACCCATAGCGGGAAAGTGAGTTGACGCCGTCCGGTAAAGGCCCGAGAGCCTAGCCGGGCGGCGTCGCGCTGCACAGGCCTTTGGCGAAACCAGAGCGTCCATGCCAGGTGTGACCTTTCCCACGCAACGCAGAATTGCCCTGCGGCGTCGAGGTCCGGCAGAGTCTGTTTTCCGTCAGGCCCCGCATACGGCACTTCCGTACCTCCCGTGAGGTACGAGCAGCACCACAACTCCACAGCCGATTGCCGTATGCCGCCCGGAGTTTCACGCGGCAGCCTCCGCAAGGAGCTGCCCACGGGCCCGCGTCTCCAGTGACCCCAGAACCACGGAGGCCAGTGTCGAGGGGCACTCTTGCGCCCGCTCGGTCACTGCGGACGCTGCTGGAAGGACACCGTGTGAGCCGGATCTCGGTACGGGGCTTCGCAGTGGCTTCTGCCACCGCGGTCACCACCGTCGGCGCAGTCGTGGGCGTTGCCACCGGCGACCCCGCCTCGAACGATCTCGAGACGACCGCGTCCGGGGCGACCCTCCTCACTGACATCCCGGTCGGCGACCAGGCACAGGTCCAGAGCGCGTCCCTGACGCAGCAGGCCGACACCATCGCCCACGCCGCCGACGCCGACGCCAAGCGCTCGGCCGAGGAGGCAGCCCGCATCCAGGCCGCCGAGGACGCCAAGGCCAAGAAGGCGGAGGCGCAGAAGGCCGCTGACGAGAAGGCCAAGAAGGACCGCGAGGTGAAGGAAGCGGCCAGCCGCTCCGCCGCCCGCGACGCCGGGGACTTCGCCGTCCAGAGCTCCTACACGGTCGCTCAGGTCAAGGCCATCGCCCAGCAGATGGTCCCGGCCGGCCAGTTCCAGTGCTTCTCGAACATCATCAACCAGGAATCCACCTGGAACTACCTCGCCGTGAACAAGTCCTCGGGCGCCTACGGCCTGGTCCAGGCGCTCCCGGGCTCGAAGATGGCCTCGGCCGGTGCCGACTGGCGCACCAACCCCGCGACGCAGATCAAGTGGGGCCTGAACTACATGGAAGACCGGTACGGCAGCCCGTGCGGAGCCTGGAGCTTCCACCAGGCCAACGGCTGGTACTAGGCGACACCGCCACCCGCTCGATCCCGGGGAGCCCCGCACCGTCCGACGGTGCGGGGCTCCCCGCGTGTACGGTCTTTCGAGGCGTGATCAGTGGGGCGGGGGGAAGGGATCGACATGGTGAAGAGGGAAGGCTGGCTCGGCCGGCTCGGGAGCAGGCTGAACCGGATGGAGGCGCGGCTCGACGAGCGGCGCGCCGAGGTCGAGGCCGAGGCCAGGGGCGACCTTCCGCACCCCGCCCCCGCCCGCCGGGGAGGGGCGCCGGCCGCCGCGGCGGAACCGGGCCCCGCGTCCGCCCCCGCCTTCCCCGAGCGCCCCGACCCGGTGAGCGTGGTCCCGTGGGGCATGCGGGTGGCCGCCGAGGTCAGCTGGCGGCTGCTGCTCCTGGCCGGGATGCTGTGGGTCCTGATGAAGGTGATCAGCGAAGTCCGCCTGGTCGTCCTCGCCTTCGCCGCCGCCATGCTGGTCACCGCGCTCCTGCAGCCCTTCGTGGTCCGGCTGCGCAGGCTGGGCCTGCCCCGGGGGCTGGCCACCGCCGTCACCGCGATCCTCGGCTTCGTGGTCATCGGGCTCGTCGGCTGGTTCGTGGTCTGGCAGGTCATGGAGAACCTCGACGACCTCTCCGACCGGGTCCGCGACGGCATCAACGAACTCAAACTCTGGGCACTGGACAGTCCGTTCCACGTGACCGAGAAGCAGATCAACGACATCGCGAAGAACCTCAGCGAGACCATCGGCACCAACACCGAGCAGATCACCACGGCCGGCCTGCAAGGCGTGACCGTCCTCGTCGAGGTGCTGACGGGCATCCTGCTCGCGATGTTCTCGACGCTCTTCCTGCTCTACGACGGCAAGCGCATCTGGACGTGGACGCTCGCCCTCGTCCCGGCCGCGGCCCGGCCCGGCGTGGCGGGAGCCGGTCCGCGCGCCTGGCGCACGCTGACCGCGTACGTACGGGGCACCGTCCTCGTCGCGCTCATCGACGCCATCTTCATCGGCCTGGGCATCTACTTCCTCGACGTGCCGATGGCCGTGCCGCTGGCCGTCTTCATCTTCCTGTTCGCCTTCATCCCGCTGGTCGGCGCGGTGGTCTCCGGCGCGCTCGCGGTGGTCGTGGCGCTGGTGACCCAGGGCGTGTTCAGTGCGCTGATGGTGCTGCTGGTCGTCCTGGCGGTGCAGCAGATCGAGGGCCATGTGCTCCAGCCGTTCATCCTGGGCCGGGCGGTACGGGTGCACCCGCTGGCCGTGGTGCTCTCGGTGGCCGCGGGCGGCCTGATCGCGGGCATCGGGGGCGCGGTGGTCGCCGTACCGCTGGTCGCCGTCACCAACACCGCGGTGGGATACCTGCGGGCGTACTCGCGCGAGCAGCTCCACATGGGGCACGGGGCGGTCGGGCCGGGCCCGCACGGGGCCACGGCCCTCGGCTCGGCGCCACGGGAGGGGGACGACGGTGATCAGTGAGCCGGAACTGGACGGGGAGTGGGGGCCGGAGCGGCCGGCCGAGACGGTGGAGCCGGGAGCGGGGGACAGGCCGTTACGGCGCCCTCCGGTCCGCTCCTGGCTGTGGGCGCTGGGCGGGGCGGTACTGGCCTCGGCGGTCTGGGCGGGCGCGCTGGCGGTGCAGGATCGTTTCGGCACCGATGGACCGCCGATCGCCTACCGGCACGTCGAGGACCTGTGCACCCAGGTGCGGCTGCCCGCGCTGGGCGCGATGAGCGGGGAGTTCGAGGCGGGCCCGGAGCGCCGGGGCGAGAGCCCCGCGCTGGACTGGTCGTACTGCCAGTACACGACGCCGCGCACCAAGGGCCGGGCCGCCTACCTCGCGGAGGTGCGGGTCGAGCTGCACAAGAAGAGCGACCCGGAGCCGGAGTTCGGCCAGGGGCCGGTGCTCAGTCCGTTCATGGACGTGGAGACCGTCCGCCCGGAGAAGGTGCCCGGGCTCGGGGAGCAGGCGCTGGTGTCGGGACTGGTCAGGTCCCCGCAGATCCAGGTGCTCGACGGCGGCGCCGTCTTCACGCTGAACGCGCAGTGGTGGGGGGAGAACGCCGACGAGGAGATCGACAGCGACGCGCTCCGGGCGGCGATGATCGAGGACATGCGCGACCTGATGGACCGCCTGAGGAAGTGACGGCGGGCAGCACCGTGCCCCCGCCGCCGGGAAGGCTGCGGGGGCACGGGACCTCGTACGGGTGACTACTCGGCGGCGAGCGCCGCCTCCGCGTCGAGGGTGACCGCGACGGCCTGGATCACCGAGGCGACCTTGAAGGCCTCCTGGACGGTCTCGCGGTCGACGCCGGCCTTGCGCAGGACCTGCTCGTGCGAGTCCAGGCACTGGCCGCAGCCGTTGATCGCGGAGACCGCGAGCGACCACAGCTCGAAGTCGACCTTCTCCACACCGGGGTTGCCGATGACGTTCATCCGCAGGCCCGCGCGCAGCGTGCCGTACTCCGGGTCGGAGAGCAGGTGCCGGGTGCGGTAGAAGACGTTGTTCATCGCCATGATCGCGGCAGCGGACTTGGCGGCGGCGTACGCCTCCGGCGACAGGTTCGCCTTCGCCTCCGGCTCCAGCTCACGCAGGACGCGCGGGGAGCGGGCGGCGATCGCGCAGGACAGCACGGTGCCCCACAGCTGCTGCTGCGAGAGGGCGTCCTGGTTCCCGATGACCGAACCGAGGTTCAGCTTCAGGTCCTTGGCGAAGTCCGGTATGGCGGACTTGAGGGCGTCGAGGGACATCCGTCACTCACCGGCCAGCAGCGCGCCGGCGTCCAGGGTGCCCTCGCCCTTGGTCCAGTTGCAGGGGCACAGCTCGTCGGTCTGCAGGGCGTCGAGGACCCGCAGGACCTCCTTGGGGTTACGGCCCACGGAACCGGCGGTCACCATGGTGAACTGGATCTCGTTGTTCTGGTCGACGATGAAGACGGCGCGCTGGGCGAAGCCGTCCTCGCCCTGGACGCCGCACGCCTGCATGAGCTCGTGCTTGGAGTCGGCCAGCATCGGGAAGGGCAGGTCACGCAGGTCGGCGTGGTCCTTGCGCCAGGCGTGGTGGACGAACTCGGAGTCGCCGGAGACGCCGAGGATCTGGGCGTCGCGGTCCTGGAACTCCTCGTTCAGCTTGCCGAACGCGGCGATCTCGGTCGGGCAGACGAAGGTGAAGTCCTTCGGCCAGAAGAACACCACGCGCCACTTGCCCTCATAGGTCTTGTGGTCGATCTGCGCGAACTCGCTGCCCGCCTCGAGCGAGACGCAAGCGGTCAGATCGTAGGTGGGGAACTTGTCACCGACAGTGAGCACGTGCTCTCCTTGCGGACGAGGAAAGTGACCTTTTTGGGGGCTTTCCAAGGGGGTTGGACGGATCTCACATGCTGGCACAGCTGCATTGATTACGGAAATAGCTACACTTGAGTCCGGTGATCGGAGGTACCTATCAGTGGCTGCCGGTAATAGGGGAGCGAAGCAACCCACCCTGGCGCAGCTGCGCGCCTTCACGGCCGTGGCCGAGCACCTGCACTTCCGGGATGCCGCCGCCGCCATCGGGATGAGCCAGCCGGCGCTGTCGGGGGCCGTGTCCGCCCTGGAGGAGGCGCTCGGAGTCCAGCTGCTGGAGCGCACCACCCGCAAGGTGCTGCTCTCCCCGGCGGGGGAGCGGATCGCGGCCCGGGCGCGCGTGGTGCTCGAGGCGATGGGCGGACTGCTGGAGGAGGCCGAGGCGGTACGGGCCCCCTTCACCGGCGTGCTGCGGCTCGGGGTGATCCCCACCGTGGCGCCGTACCTGCTGCCGACCGTCCTCGGGCTGTTCCACCGGCGCTATCCCCGGATGGACCTCCAGGTCCACGAGGAGCAGACCGCCTCGCTGCTGGAGGGGCTCTCCGGCGGTCGCCTCGACCTGCTGCTGCTCGCCGTGCCGCTGGGCGTGCCGGGCGTCACCGAACTGCCCGTCTTCGACGAGGACTTCGTGCTGCTGACGCCCCGGGAGCATCCGCTGGCCGGGCGCCGGGACATCCCCCGCGAGGAACTGCGCGGACTGCAGCTGCTGTTGCTCGACGAGGGGCACTGCCTGCGGGACCAGGCCCTGGACATCTGCCGGGAGGCCGGGCGGCCTCCGAGAGGGGCGGGGCGCGGACCCTCCGCGGAGGGGGCCGGCGGGCGGCGGGAGGGCGGCGCGGACGTCACCACGACCGCCGCCGGGCTGTCCACCCTCGTCCAGCTGGTCGCCGGCGGGCTGGGTGTGACCCTGCTGCCGCGCACCGCGCTGCGGCTGGAGACCACCCGCAACGAGTACCTGGCCACCGGGTACTTCGCCGAGCCCGCGCCGTCCCGGCGGATCGCCCTGGCGATGCGGACGGGGACGGCCCGCCAGGAGGAGTTCCGGGCCATCGCGGCCGCCCTGCGCGAAGCCGTACGCCCGCTCCCGGTGTGGCCGACCGACTGAGCCGGCGGGCTTTCCCGGGGCGGGCGTACGCGGCTCCTCGGTGCGCGGGCCGTACGGGGCGGGCGTACGTGGCTCCTCCGTAACGCGGGCCGTACGGGGCGGGCGTGCACGGCTACTCCGTGCGCAGGCCGTCCGGGCGCATCAGGCGCAGCAGCAAGGGCAGGCTCAGCACGGTGACCAGCGCGACCACACCGGCGCCCACGCCGGTCATGCCCGCGACCGACAGCCAGTCGATCCGCACCGGCGCCGCGGCCATCCGCGTCAGCACGGCGCCCAGCCCCACCCCGAACACGGCGGCCAGCCCCAGCCCCAGGCCGATCGGCAGGGCGGTCTGCCACAGCACCGACAGGCTCAGCGTGGAGCGCTTGGTGCCGAACGCGACCAGCGCCGACAGCAGCTTCCTGCGTTCGCGCAGCTGCTCCAGCTGGGAGACCAGCAGGCTCGATCCGATGAGGATCAGCACGGCGGTCGCCCCGAAGAACAGCCCGGTGCGGATCGCCGAGTAGCCGCCGTCCTGCTTCGTGGCCCGCAGCGTCATGGCGGGGGACAGCGGGGACGCCTTGAAGACGGCCGTCCGGGCCCGCTCCAGCCCGTCCGGCACCGACTCGTCGGCCTGTACGTAGATCTGCGTCGACCCGAACTCGCCGGTGTCCCCCGGCGCGGCCGACGGGGTCACCAGCAGGCCGGAGCGCAGCTGTCCGGTCGGGTCCGGGCGGCTTGCGACCGGGCGGGCGGTGGCGGGCACGGTCCACTCCACGGGCTCGGCCGTGTCCGAGTAGCCCCTCACGTCGCCCACGAACAGCTTGTCGCCGGGGGCCGTGGTGCCGCCGTACGGGCCGCGTTCGCCGGTGGGTTCGCCGGTGGCCAGGAAGGCGTCGCCGTCCTTGCAGGAGCCCAGCACGGCGACCTCGCGCAGCGCCTCGCAGCTCCCGATCGTGACGTCGATCAGCCCGGCCTGCGACGGAACCTCGTGCGCGGCGCCGACGGAGCGCAGCGGCACCGTCTTGACGATGCCCTCCGAGCGGGCGACCTGCTCCGCCAGCCGGTCCACCTCGGTCCCGGACCCGCGGTCGACGAGGATCGCGACGGCGGCCCGCGAGGGGTCCTGCCCGGTCTTCTCGGTGTAGTCGCCCTCGGCGGCCGCGAAGAGCATCTGCAGGGCGATCGCGCCCGCGACCGCCACGGCTATCCCGTTGACGAGGCGGGCGGCGCCGCCGCTGTCGATCTGGAGCCGGCGCACGGCCAGTTGCCAGGAGACGGGGCCGCCGGACATCCGGCCGACGCACCGTTCCAGCACCCAGGGCAGCAGTACGGTGATGGCGACGAGGAGCAGCACCACACCGGCGCTGACCTGCCACTGATTGAAGTTCCCGCCGTCGTTGCCGCGGCCCGTCATGGGGGCGAGCAGGCCCAGTCCGGCCAGGGGCAGCAGCAGCCGCCACCAGATGCGGCGCCGCCTCGGCCGGGCCGTCCGTACGACGCCCAGCGGCTCGATCACCACGCCGCGCAGGGCGAACAGGGTGACGGCGACGGCCGCGGCCGGCACCGCGAGGGCGACGAGTACGGCCAGCCAGGGGGCCGGGTCGAGGTCGGCGGGGAAGAGGCTGCGCTGCTGGAGGTGGAAGCCGCCGACGAGCCGGCGGCCCATCAGGAAGAAGCCGGTGCCCAGCACGAGCCCGGCCAGCGATCCGGCCAGGGCCTCGCCCGCCGCGATCCGGCGGACCATGCGGCCGTCGGCGCCGACCAGGCGCAGCGCCGCGAGCCGGCGGTCGCGGCGCTCGCCGCCGAAGCGGACGGCCGCGGCGATGAACACGGCGACCGGCAGCAGCAGGGCGACGAAGGTGAGGACGACCAGGAGCAGCAGGACCGGGCTGAGCGGGTCGGTCGGCCGGTCGTGGCCGAACGCGGTGATCCGCTGGACGCGGTGCGAGGTCTCGGCGGCCGCGAGCAGCCGGTCGCTGCCCGCGTAGAAGACCAGGTCGTGGGGGCCCGTCAGCCCGGCGTCGGCGATGACCTCGGTGATCCGCCCGTCGAGGCGCTCGCGCAGCAGCGCGCCGTCGGGGGAGTCCAGCAGCTCCTTCAGGGCGGGGGAGACGGCCATCTCGCCGGGGCCGGGGACCTGCTTCAGCCCCGGGGGCACCGGTGCCTGCGGGCCCTCGGCCTGCAGCAGGCTGCCCTCGATGTCCTGCCGGTGGTAGGTCTGGTTCGCCGGTGCGGTGAGCAGGGTGTCCGGCCCGGGGTGCTCGGCGGTGGCGGTCATCGTGCTGCGGGCGTCGCCGCGCTCGGCGCGGGCGGCGAAGGCTCCGGGGACCGCCGTGCTGATGAGCAGCAGCGCGACGCCGAGGCCGACGCCCACGCCGGTGAGCAGGGTGCGGGTCCAGCCCTCGCGGCCGCCGGCGAAGGCGAACCGGGCGCCCATGGCGAGGTCGCGGGACCACGTGCGGAGCGTGCTCATACGAGGCGCTCCATGTCGCGGGACCTGCCGTCGCGTACGACGATCTCGCGGTCGGAGTAGGCGGCCACGCGGGTCTCGTGCGTCACGAGGACGACGGCGGCGTTGGCGGACCGGGCGGCCTCGGTGAGCAGCTGCATCACCAGTTCGCCGTTGAGGGAGTCGAGGGCGCCGGTGGGCTCGTCGGCGAAGACCACCCGGGGCCGGGTGACGAGGGCGCGGGCGACGGCCACGCGCTGGCCCTGGCCGCCCGAGACCTCCCCGGGCCGCTTGCGGGTCAGGTCGTCCACCTGGAGCCGCTCCATCCACTGCAGGGCCGTCCGCTCGGCCTCCTTGCGCTTGACGCCGGCCAGGCGCAGCGGGAGGGCGACGTTCTCGACGCAGGTCAACTCCGGCACGAGCTGGCCGAACTGGAAGACGAAGCCGAACTCGCCGCGGCGCAGGGCGCTGCGCTCGGCGTCGTTCATGGCGGACAGCTCGCGGCCGTCGTAGGTGATGGTGCCGGAGTCGGGCGGGACGATGCCGGCGAGGCAGTGCAGCAGCGTGGACTTGCCGGAGCCGGAGGGTCCCATGACGGCGACGACCTCGCCGGGGTGGATGGAGAACTCGGCGCCGTCGAGGGCGCGGGTGGATCCGTACTCCTTGCGCAGGCCGGTGGCGGCGAGCAGGGAACCTGCCGGGGTCATCGGCGTACCTCCTGGGCGAGCTGTTCGAGCCGGGCGGCGGTGAGCTCCAGCCACCGCAGGTCCGCCTCGAGGTGGAACAGGGCGTGGTCGCAGACGAGTTGGTCGGCGAGGTCGCCCTTGCGCTTGCGCTGGGTCAGGATGCGCATGAGGCGCAGGTGCTCGGCGCGCTGGGTGTCCAGGAGCTCGGCCGCGCCGCGGCCGGTGAGCAGGGCGAGGACGACCTTGGTGTACAGGGTCGAGTGGAGGTAGGGCTCGGGTTTCTCGGGTTGGGAGAGCCAGGTCTCGACGTCGGTGATCCCGGCGTCGGTGATGGCGTACCGCTTGCGGTCGGGACCGCCGCCGCTCTCTATCCCCTCGACCTCGACGAGGCCGTTCTTCAGGAGGCGGGACATGGTCGAGTAGACCTGCCCGTAGGCGAGGGGGCGGTCGTGGCCGAACTTCTCGTCGAAGGCGCGCTTGAGGTCGTAGCCGTGGCGCGGGCCGGCCTCGAGGAGGCCGAGGAGGGTGTGACCGATGGACATGCGCAGGACTCTACACCGTGTGTATACCTACGATGTATACCTGCTGTGTATAGCCCGGCCGAGGGACGCCCCGGCCCCGCCGGTGAGTGAGCGGCGGGGCCGGAGCGGAGCCCTGGTAGGGGTCAGTCCGGGGACTTCGGGGGGCGGCCTCGGCGGGGGATGGGGCCCGGGCCGGAGGGGAGGCGGCCGGACTCCGCGAGGGCGCGGCGCAGCAGGAACTCGATCTGGGCGTTCGCGCTGCGCAGTTCCTCCCCCGCCCAGCGGGCCAGCGCGTCGTACACCAGCGGGTCGAGCCGCAGCAGCACCTGCTTGCGCGGCTGCCGGCCCGCCCGGCCGCCCTCCTCGGGCGGGGTCACTGGTAGAGGGTGCCCGCGTTGACCACGGGCTGCGCCGCGCGGTCCCCGCACAGGACCACCATCAGGTTCGACACCATGGCGGCCTTGCGCTCCGGGTCCAGGTCCACGATCTCCTCCTCGGCCAGGCGGTTCAGGGCCAGTTCGACCATGCCCACCGCGCCCTCCACGATCTGCTTGCGGGCCGCCACGACCGCGCCCGCCTGCTGGCGCTGGAGCATCGCGGAGGCGATCTCCGGAGCGTACGCGAGGTGCGTGAAGCGGGACTCGATGATGGCCACCCCGGCCGCGTCCACCCGGGCGTGCAGCTCGACGGCCAGCTTCTCGGTGATCTCCTCGGCGTTCCCGCGGAGCGAGAGGCCGCCCTCCTCGTGCGCGTCGTACGGGTACTCGATGGCGATGTGCCGCACGGCCGCCTCGGTCTGGGTCTCGACGAACTCCGTGAAGTCCTCGACCTCGAAGGTGGCCCGCGCCGTGTCCTCGACGCGCCACACCACGACCGCGGCCAGCTCGATGGGGTTGCCGTAGGCGTCGTTGACCTTCAGCACGGCCGTCTCGTGGTTGCGTACGCGGGTGGAGATCCTCTCCCGGGAGGTCAGCGGGTTGACCCAGCGCAGGCCGTCCGTGCGGATCGTCCCCCGGTAGCGGCCGAACAGCTGGACCACCCGCGCCTCGCCCGGCGCGATGGTGTTGAGTCCGCTCATCGCGATGACCGAGGCGAGGACCACCAGGACGCCGGCCGCGATCAGCGAGACCTTGGCGCCGACGGCCGCCAGGACCGAGCCGACGACGATCAGGCCCGCCCCGGCCACGACACCGGCCAGCCCGAGCAGCAGCGCCAGGCCGCCGCCCACGCTCCGCGCGGTGAATTCCCGTACGTCCTGAGGAGTGGAGACGTCATTCGTCATCGTTTGCCCCGTTTCTCGTGGTCGCAGCTGATCGAGCCGCTTAGCAAAGTGATATCACTTTTTTCTCCCACGGCAACCCTTCGGGCATTGTGTGCGTCGGTTCCTGTGGTGTGGGTGCTGATTCTCACGTCCGAATTGACCGGTATTGGCCATGGTTGGTCAACCTTTGTCACAGCCTGCGGTGTTAGCTTTCTGAGCTGACGTCGGGGGGTATATCGAGCGGAGCGGGAGCGATGGGCCGAGCAGAAGCGCGTAAGGCGCAGCAGCAGCGCGGTGCGCGGCGGGCGCCGAGCGGACGTGCCAAGGGCGCCAAGGGGAAGGGCGGCGCCGGCAAACGCAGTGGCATACGTCGCTTCTTCACCTGGAGGAAGATCCTCGGGACGTTCCTCGGGCTGATCCTGCTCATGATGGCCGGCGCGATCATCCTCTACTTCTCGGTCGACGAACCCACCGACCCGAACGAGTCGGCGACGCTCCAGAGCAACACCTACCGGTACTCCGACGGCTCGGTCATGGCCCGCACCGGCGAGATGAACCGCGAGATCGTCCCCCTCGACAAGATCCCCGAGGACGTCCGCACCGCGTTCATCGCCATCGAGAACAAGTCCTTCTACGAGGACCGCGGCATCGACGTCATGGGCGTGGCCCGCGGCCTGTTCAACACGGTCACCGGCAAGGGCAAGGCCGGCGGGTCGACGATCACTCAGCAGTACGTCAAGAACTATTACCTGACGCAGGACCAGTCGCCGACGCGCAAGCTCCGCGAACTCGTCATCTCCCTCAAGGTCGACCAGCGCCTGGAGAAGCACGAGATCCTCGCCGGCTACCTGAACACCAACTTCTACGGCCGCAACGCGTACGGGATCCAGGCCGCGGCCCAGGCCTTCTACGGGGTCGACGCCGACAAGCTCACCCTGGAGCAGGGCGCCTACCTCGCCGCCGTCATCCAGGCACCCAGCCAGTACGACCTGGCGACGGCCGGCCCCAACGGCAAGCGGCTGGTCAACATCCGCTTCAACGCCGTCCTCGACAACATGGTCGAGATGGGCAAGCTGGACCCGGCCAAGCGCAAGGCCATGACCCTCCCGGAGCCGATCAAGCCCAAGCCCCGCCCGGGCATGGACGGCCAGAAGGGCTACCTGATCCAGGCCGCCAACGACGAGATGAACGAGCAGAAGATCACCGACGCCCAGATCGCGGCCGGCGGCTGGAACATCGTGCTCAACATCGACCCGAAGAAGCAGGCGGCGCTGGAGACCGCGGTCCAGGACGAGCTGGAGTCCAAGCTCGACCGCAAGGACACCAAGAACCGGCCCCAGGACCAGAGCGTCCAGGCCGGCGCCACCTCCGTGGACCCGAAGACCGGTGCGATCGTCGCCATGTACGGCGGTCAGGGCCTGGCCGAGAAGGCCGCGAGCAACGCCCTGCGCAACGACTACCAGCCCGGCTCGACCTTCAAGCCGATCGTGCTCGCCTCCGCCCTGGAGAACAACGCCACCACCCAGGACGGCAAGCCGATCACCCCGAACGCGCTCTACGACGGCACCAGCAAGCGCCAGGTCGTCGGCAGCAAGATCCCGTTCAACCCGCAGAACCAGGACGACAAGGACTTCGGCAAGGAGATCACCGTCCAGGACGCGACCAACTTCTCGGTCAACTCCGTCTACGCGCAGATGATCGTGGACGTCGGCCCGCCGGCCGTGAAGAAGACGGCCCTGGCGCTCGGCATGAAGGACCGCGAGGGCTGGCCCGAGGACAAGCCGGCCATGTCGCTCGGCACCATGAGCGCCAACACCCTGGAGATGGCGGGCGTCTACGCGACCCTCGACAACCACGGCAAGAAGGTCACGCCGACCATCATCAAGAGCGCCGAGCACTCCGACGGCGAGTTCACCCCCCGTCAGGCCGTCGGAGCGCAGGCCATCAGCCGCCAGACCGCCGACACCGTCACCAAGGTGCTCACCGGCGTGGTCAACGACGGCTCCGGCAGCAAGGTCAAGAGCAGCGCCTACGAGGCCGCCGGCAAGACCGGTACCACCGAGTCCAACGTGGCCGGCTGGTTCACCGGCTACACCCCGGAACTGGTCACCGTCGTCGCGATGTTCGGCGAGGAGCCCGGCACCCACAAGCAGGTCACCCTCACCGGTACCGCCGGCGGTGGCCGCGCGGGTGGTTCCAGCTTCCCCGCCGAGATCTGGAAGGCGTACACGCTGGCCGTCCTCAAGGGCGTGAACACGAGCAAGTTCGACGTGTCCGAGGCGGAGATGGGTGCCTCGCAGGCGCCCTCGCGCAGCCCCTCGCCGACGCCCTCGCAGAGCGCCTCCAGCCAGCCGCCGGCCAGCAGCTCCCCGCCGGCGAACTCGCCGAGCCCGACGCCGACCCCGACGCCGACCAACACCCCGACCAAGTCGCCGACCCCGACGAAGTCGCCGACTCCCACGGCGACCAACACCGGCGGCCCGAAGCCGCCGGACCCGCCGCTGTTCCCGCAGACGGACCGGCGCTGACACCGGACACCGGAACCCGCGAACGCCACCGCCCCGCAGCCCGAAGGCTGCGGGGCGGTGGCGTTCCAAGCGGGCGGGGAGCCCCGGCTCAGCGCCGTTCCTGAGCCGCCGGCAACGGCAGCTCGAACCAGACCACCTTGCCGCTGCTCAGCCGGGTGGCCCCCCAGCGGCGGGCCATCCGGTTCACCAGGAACAGGCCGCGGCCGCCCTCGTCGGTGTCCCGCGCCCGGCGCTGGCGCGGCAGCTGCGGGGAGTCGTCGCCGACCTCGCAGCGCAGTACGTCCGTACGCAGCAGGCGCAGCGTGACGGGCCGTTCGGCGTACCGGACGGCATTGGTGACCACCTCGCTGACCAGCAGCTCCAGGGAGTCCTGGAGCTCCTCCAGGCCCCACCGGGTCAGGGCGCGCCGGGCGAACCGGCGGGCCCGGCCGGGAGCGGTCTCCTCCGGGTCCAGGAACCAGTACGCCACGTCACTGGGCGCGATCCCGTCGAACCGGGCCGCGAGGAGCGCGATGTCGTCGTCCCGGTCGCCCGGGCCGAGCATGTCCAGCACGTCGTCGCACAGGGCCTCCAGCGGCGGCGGGTGGTCCAGGCCGGTCAGCTGCGCGGTGGTCGCCAGGCGCTCGCGCAGCTGCTCGATGCCCGTCCACACGTCCCGCAGCCGGGACTCCACCAGCCCGTCCGTGTACAGCAGCAGGGTGGCCCCGGCGGGCGCGTCCAGCTCCACGGCCTCGAAGTCCACGCCGCCGACGCCGATGGGGGCGCCCGGGGGCACGCGCAGCACCTCGGCGCGGCCGCCCAGGTGCAGCAGCACCGGCGGCGGGTGACCGGCGTTGGCGATGGTGATCCGGTGCGAGACGGGGTCGTACACGGCGTACAGGCAGGTGGCCATGCGGTCGGAGCCCAGGCGCTGGGCCTGCTCGTCCAGGTGGTGCAGCACCTCGGCGGGCGGCAGGTCCAGCTGCGCGAGCGTCTGCGCGGTGGTGCGCAGCTGGCCCATGATCGCCGCGGAGGTCATGGAGTGCCCCATGACGTCGCCGACGACCAGGGCGACCCGGCTGCCGGGCAGCGGTATGGCGTCGTACCAGTCGCCGCCGACCCGGGCGGTCTCGGCGGCGGGCAGGTAGCGCGAGGCGAGCCGCACCCCGGTGGGCTGGGGCAGGCTGTCGGGCAGCATGGTGCGCTGGAGCTCGTCGGCGATGTACGCCTCGCGGCCGTACAGCACCGCCTTGTCGATGCCGAGCGCGGTGTGGGTGGCCAGCTGGGCGGCGACCAGGAGGTCGTTCTGCTCGAAGGCGGGCCGCTCGGGGCTGCGCAGGAACACGGCCGCGCCGATCACCCGGCGGCGGCCCCGCAGCGGCGCGAGGACGGCCCGGTTGCCGCGCGGCAGCGGGTGGTCCAGGCCCAGCAGCTCGGGCAGGGCGGCCTTCGCGGCGGCGGAGGAGCCGAACACGGGCCGTACGCCGCGCAGCACCTCGGCGAGCGCGCCGCCGGAGCGGATCTCGCACAGCTCGGCCGCGGGCAGGTCGCCCTGCGGGCCCACCAGCGGCAGCTGGCTGAAGTCGAGCTCGCCGGTGGCCCCCGCGGCCCCGGCGAGGTCCAGGCCCGCGCCGATGGTGCCGCCCGAGGCGGCATCGGTGAGGTCGTCGATCGGCCGGAGCCGGTCGGTGCGGCGCAGCCTTAAAACGACCGGGCCGACGGGGCGTTCGTCCCCGACCGGCAGCGGGTCGCGCAGGTAGACGAGGATGGCGTCCGAGAACGTCGGCACGGTGGCCCGGCACAGGCCGAGCACGATCTCGTCGAGGTCGATGCCGCGGGCGATCCGCCGGGTGGCGGCGCCGACGAAGCGCAGCCGGTCCCCTTCGCGGCGCGCGGCGGTGTCCCCGGCGCCGCCGCCGGCCGGTATGCCGGTCCCGCCGCCGTGCCCGCCGCCATGCCCGTCGCCCCCGGCGGGGCGGGGGGAGCGGGGGCCGGGCGCGTCGGGAGCGCCGGCCGCGCCCTCGGCCGCGTCCCGGGCGGGGAGCCCCTGTGCGCCGTCGGCCGCCGCGTTGCGCGCGGCGCCGGTGTCCCTGGCCCGGGTACCGCCGTCCCGGGACATGGCCAGGCCCCGGGCGGGGTCGGCGCCGGCCGGGAGGTCCGCCGGTGCGGCACCGCGGGGCCGGGGGAGCCCGGCGGGCCCGCCGCCCGGCTCCGCGCCCGGGCCCTGCGCATGCGTGCGTACGGCCTCGGCGGCGGCGATGGGCGCCTTGCCGTGGCCGGCCTCGTCCGTACCTCCGCCGGAGGCGACGGGCTGCGGGCCCTCCTGAGAGGTGGGGTACTCCGTCACGCGTGGAATTCCGTCCGTTTGCGCTCGATGTGCGCTGCACTCAACTCGGTCAGTCGCGGTATACCCGCTCAGCGGCCGGGGCACCATCACCCCGCGATACCGCGTCTCCCCCGTTACCTCTCGCCCTGCGTCGACCTCCGGTCAAATCCCGCCTACGGCACGACACTTGCGCACACAGGGTCTCATCGCGCCGTCCTCCGCGCGCGACCTTGCGGAGGACGATCCTACGTTTGCACCCCAGGGGCGCATCAAGGGTCTCATGAGGTCATATGCGCCGGGGTGCGGTCCCAGTCCTCCGGCAGCTCCGGGACCGTCCAGGCCGGATCCGGCCGCCAGTCCTCCCAGCCGTCGGCGAACGGGGCGCCCCACTGCCGGATGGCCTCGAGCGCCGCCCGGCCGGCGTCCCGCACCCGGTCCGCCTCCTGCGGGCCCATCAGCCCGGAGCGCTGCGCCTGGGCGAACTCGTCCTCGTCCCGCCACTTCCAGCTGCGGTCCGGGTAGACGGAGATGTCGAGGAAGTGGTCCACCGAGTCGACCCCGCCGGACCAGCGCGAGCGGGGCTCCTCGAGGTTCACGTACCAGCTCTTGAACCGCCAGCCGTGCTCCCAGAACAGCCACACCGACCACGGCTCCCCGGGCCGGGCCAGCTTCAGCACGCCCGCGCCGAACCAGCGCGACCGCACGGTGGTCCGCGGGGCGGTGTAGCGGGTGGCGAGCGGCTCCTCGTGGACGGGGGTGCCGTCGGCGAGGACCGGTTTGACGCACTCGGTGCCGGGCGCCATCCAGACGGCGAGCAGTTCCCCGGTGTCCTGCACCACCGTCACGGGACGGCAGATGTGCACCTGGCCCTTCAGCCCGGGGGCGTGGTCGCGGTAGCGCCAGAGGATCTGTTCCCCGGGCGCCCAGTGCGTGCCCTGCGCACGCGTGCGCGCGGAGCTGCCCGCAGGCCTGAAGGTACCTGTCATGCGCAGATCTTAGGGCGGCCGCCCCCGCGGATGCTGCGGTGCAGGTCACCGTGGGGGCGGGTGGCGGGAAACGACCGGATTCGGACCCTGCCGCGAGGCCGCTCAGGGGTGGGTCATGCGCAGGACGTCCAGTGCCTCGTCGAGCTGCTCGAGGGTGAGCGCGCCGCGGTCGACGTAGCCCGACTCCAGGACGACCTCCCTGATCGTCTTCCGCTCGGCGAGGGACTTCTTGGCGACCTTGGCCGCCTCCTCGTAGCCGATGTACCGGTTCAGCGGGGTCACCACGGAGGGCGAGGACTCGGCGTACTCCCTGGCCCGCTCGGCGTTGGCGGTGATCCCGTCCACCGTGCGGTCGGCCAGCAGGCGGCTCGCGTTGGCGAGCAGCCGGATCGATTCGAGGAGGTTGCGGGCCATCACCGGGAGCATCACGTTGAGCTCGAAATTGCCGGCGGCGCCCGCCACCGCGACGGTGGCGTCGTTCCCCATCACCTGTGCAGCGACCATCAGGACGGCTTCCGGGACGACCGGATTGACCTTCCCGGGCATGATCGAGGATCCCGGCTGGAGATCCGGGAGATTGATTTCGGCCAATCCGGTGCGCGGTCCGGAGGCCATCCAGCGCAGATCGTTGCAGACCTTGGTGAGCGAGACGGCGATGGTACGGAGCATCCCCGAGGTCTCCACCAGCGCGTCTCGCGCGCCCTGGGCCTCGAAGTGGTCGCGGGCCTCGGTGAGCGGCAGCCCGGTGTCGGCGGCCACCTCCGCGATCACGGCTGCGGCGAACCCGGGCGGCGTGTTGATCCCGGTGCCCACCGCGGTGCCGCCCAGCGGCAGCTCGGCCAGCCGCGGCAGGGCCGCGCGCAGTCGCTCGACGCCGTAGCGGACCTGGGCGGCGTACCCGCCGAACTCCTGGCCCAGGGTGACCGGCGTGGCGTCCATCAGGTGCGTCCGCCCGGCCTTGACGACCTGCGCGAACTCGGTGGCCTTGCGCTCCAGCGCGGCGGCGAGGTGCTCCAGGGCCGGGATCAGGTCGCGGGTGACGGCGGCGGTGGCGGCGATGTGGATGGACGAGGGGAAGACGTCGTTGGAGCTCTGCGAGGCGTTGACGTGGTCATTGGGGTGGACCTCGCGGCCCAGCCGCTCGGTGGCCAGGGTGGCGATCACCTCGTTGGCGTTCATGTTGGACGAGGTGCCGGAGCCGGTCTGGAAGACGTCGATGGGGAAGTGGTCGTCCCAGCGGCCCTCGACCACCTCGGCGGCGGCGGACCGGATGGCCTCGGCGACGTCCTCGTCCACCACGCCGAGTCGCGCGTTGACGGCGGCGGCCGCGGCCTTGACGCGGGCGAGCGCCTCGATGTGGGCGGACTCGAGCGGCTGTCCGGACAGGGGGAAGTTCTCCACCGCGCGCTGGGTCTGAGCACGCCATTTGGCGTGGGCGGGCACCCGTACGTCGCCCATGGAGTCGTGCTCGATCCGGAACGCTTCGGCCTGCTGCTGATCGGTCATTCTCGTGGCCTCCTCAAAAAGTTGAGCAATTGTCTTGTTCGAAGTGTTCCCAACTCCCCTACTGACCAGTAAATACCGGGGGTAACACCGGCACTCGGGGAGGCGTTCATGACACGTGCACACAGGAAACCCAGGCTCAGATGTACCTTCGCCGCCATCGCGGCGGCCGCGGCCGCCCTCGGGGGCGTCAGCGCCGTCACTCCCACGGCCCAGGCGGCGGTGCCCGCGGCGGCCTCGGCCGCGGCCGTGACCCCCCTTCCGCCCGAGCTGGAGGCGATCCGCGCGGCCGAGGCCGTCAGGATCTACGGGGACTCCGCCATCCGCCCGCTCGGCGAGCGCAGGACCGGGCTGATCTCGCTGGGCGACAGCGAGATCTCGGGCGAGGGCGTCGGCAACTACGACCCCGCGACCAACACGCCGAACAACCAGTGCCACCGCTCGCCCGACGCGGCGATCCACCGCACCGGCATCCCGGCCGACCTCACCTTCAACGTGGCCTGCTCCGGCGGGTACACCGGCAACATCAGGATCGGCGGCAGCAAGCAGTACGCCGACGAGCTGGTGCAGAGCGACAGCCTGGCGATCAAGGCCCGCAACACGAAGATCAAGATGGTGCTGCTGGTCGCCGGGGCCAACGACGACCTGCAGTTCGGCCCGGTCATGACCGACTGCGTCACCCGCTGGGTGCTCAGCCAGGGCACCTGCGAGCCCAAGTACGCCCCCGGCTGGCAGGCACGCGTCGACGGCCTGAAGCCGAAGGTCGAGGCCACGGTCGCCGACCTCAAGACGGTCATGCGCGAGGCCGGTTACGCCGACTCCGACTACAAGCTCGTCGTCATGGGTTACCCCAGCCCCATCGGCCCCGACTTCCACGACAACCCGAACTTCCCCGGCAAGCTGCCCGGCGGCTGCGCGGGCTACGACTCCGACGCCACCTGGGGCCGCAACTACGCGGTACCCGTCTTCGAGAAGGGCATGCGCGCCGCGGCCGCCGCCTCCGGCGCCGTCTACCTGGACAACTCGCGGCTCTTCCACGGGCACGAGGTGTGCATGGAGGACACCTGGGCCCGCGGGCTCTACCTGGACCTCGGGGACCACTTCCCGTGGGACGAGAACACCGCCCGCCAGTCCTTCCACCCCAACTACCGCGGCCACGGCGCCTTCGCGTCCTGCCTGACCCAGCTCTACAACTCCGGCCTGCGCGAGGCCTCCTGTGCCGACCCGGCGAGCACCGGCACCCCCGCCTTGCAGGCCGGGGCCTGGGACGACAAGTTCAAGCCCCTGAAGAACGAGGCGACCGCCACCTGCCTCGACTCCCACGGCGGCTCCAGCGCCAACGGGACGGCGGTCCTGGGCTGGGACTGCCACGGCGGCCGCAACCAGGGCTGGTGGTACGACACCGCCCGCAAGTCCGTCCACGTCGAACTGACCCAGGACCGCTGCCTCGACGCCCCCGGCGCCGACTACCGGCCCGGCGCCGGCCTGATCCTCTGGAACTGCCACGGCGCCGCCAACCAGCAGTTCGTCCGAGACGGCGCCACCCTGCGCCCCGCGGCCTCCCCGGGCATGTGCCTGACGGTGGGCGCCGCCCGTGAGCCGCTGCGCCTGCAGACCTGCAACGGCTCGGCGAACCAGCGCTTCGCGTAGTCCCGAGGCCCTGACCCCCGTATCCCCCTTACCCCCCTCATCCCCCCACACCCGGCCGGCGCACCCCGGCCGGGTGCTCACATGTCCAGCAGCAGCTTGCGCACGTCCCGCGGCCGGTTGGTGATGATCGTGTCCACGCCGAGGCGCACGCACAGCTCCACGTCCTCCGCCTCGTCCACGGTCCACACCCGGACGGCCAGCCCCTTGGCCTTGAGCCGGGCCACCAGCCCGGGATCCCGCCGGACGAGGTCGATGCCCGGGCCCGCGTGGGTCGCGTACGGGGGCCGCACCGGGCGGACCGTGCGCTCGATCAGGAACACGGTGGGCAGGCCGGGCGCGAGCCGGTGCACGCGGGTCAGCGCGGTGCGCGAGAAGCTCATCACCGCGACGCGGCCGGCGGCCCCGTCGGCCAGCCCGTACTCCCGCAGCATCCGCACCAGCTCGGCCTCCAGCCGGCCGCCCGCGCGGGACGGGTGCTTGGTCTCGACCGCGAGCCCGACCGGCCGCGGCGCGGCCAGCGCCTCCTTGAGCAGGTCCTCGAAGAGCAGCACCCGGGCTCCGGCGTGCTCGGCCCCCTTCCACGCCCCGAAGTCGAGCGCGCGCAGCTCCTCGTAGGTCATCTCGGAGACGACCCCCCGCCCGTCGGAGGTCCGCTCGACCCGCCGGTCGTGCACACAGACCAGCTTCCGGTCGGCGGTGAGCCGCACATCGCACTCGAGCGCGTCGGCCCCGTCCTCGACGGCCTGCCGGTAGGCGGCCATGGTGTGCTCGGGGTGCTCGTGGGAGGCCCCCCGATGGGCGACGACCCGGACGGCGCGGGCGCGGGGGAGTGGCATCTGCGTCATGTGCCGACGTTAACCGCATGCGGGGGACGGGCCGGTACCGCATGCTGCCCGGATGGCGGAACGGGAGATGTACGCGACCTTGCACTGCGAGCCGTGTGAGGAGTGCGTCGAGGAGGACTGGCAGCTCATCCGGGACGGCGAGCTGCACTGGGAGGGGACCATGCACTGCCCGCGCTACGAGGTCTACGCCTGCGACCGCGGCCGCGGTGTGCCGCCGCCCTGGGTCCGGGACCGCATCGTGGCCCGTGAGGGCACGGTCCTCCTGCCGGTCGGCGGACCCGACGGCGTACCGGTCGCGCTGCTGCGCCGGGTGTACCGGCTGACCGTCGCCGAGGTGGTGGCCGCGCGGGAGGCGGGGTACCGGGCCACCCCCGTTGAGGCCCGGTACCTGCTGTCCACGACGTCGTGACTACGGCTTCGGTTGCGGTGCCAGCGGGGCGGGGGTGACCTTGTATCCGCCCTTGGTGACCTCCGTGAAGGGAGCCGGGGCCATGCAGGTGCCCACCGTCCCGGCGGCGACCGTGCCGTCCGGCTTCACGTCGACGTTGGCGACGGCCCAGGAGAACCCGACGCGGTCCGGCTCGCCGCCCCGGCCGTCCTGGACGCTGATGCCGATCCGCTTGCCGTCCCAGCCGACGTTCGAGGACGTGACCACGGCGGTGAGGGTGGCGGTGTGGCCGCCCGTGACCAGGCAGTCCACCTCCGCCTCGCCCGTGGCGGTGAAGCCGGACTCCGCGAAGTGGTGGGAGATGGTCACCCGGCCCCGCGCGTCCGTCGGCAGGCCCTTCTCCCCTCCCGGGGCCGGGAACGGCCTGGTCCACGGCGTCGACTCGGCGTCGACCGTGAAGCGGATGTCGTCCTTGGCGGAGTAGGGGAAGGAGATCGTGCCGCCCCCGTGCACGGAGGCGAGCTTCGGCGCGGCCTGCGCAGCTGGGGCGGCGGGGGCGGCGGGGGCGGGGGGCGCCGCGACCAGGGTGGCCACGAGGGCGGCGGCGGTCCCGGCGAGGACAAGGGTGCGCTTGCGGTTCTTCATGGCGAACTCCCGTGTTCCAAAGGCTGTTTGGCTACGGCAAAAGCCTCGCCGGGATCCCGCGGCCCTGCCATCTGCCGATGGGCGGACATGGACGAGGGCCCCTCCCCCGAACGGGGGAGGGGCCCTCGGTACGCGTGCCTACAGACCCGGACCGCGCACCGGGATGTGGGTGAACGTCGGCTCCGGGGCCGGGTTCTGGAAGAAGTCGTTGCCCTTGTCGTCGACCACGATGAAGGCCGGGAAGTCCTCGACCTCGATCTTCCAGACCGCCTCCATGCCGAGCTCCTCGTACTCCAGGACCTCGACCTTCTTGATGCAGTCCTGGGCGAGGCGCGCCGCCGGGCCGCCGATCGAGCCCAGGTAGAAGCCGCCGTGCGAGCCGCAGGCGTCCGTCACCTGCTGGGAGCGGTTGCCCTTGGCCAGCATGACCTTGGAGCCGCCCGCCGCCTGGAACTGCTCGACGTAGGAGTCCATCCGGCCGGCCGTGGTCGGGCCGAAGGAGCCCGAGGCGTAGCCCTCGGGGGTCTTCGCCGGGCCGGCGTAGTAGACCGGGTGGTCCTTCAGGTACTGCGGCATCTCCGCGCCCGAGTCCAGCAGTTCCTTGATCTTGGCGTGCGCGATGTCGCGCGCCACGACCAGCGGGCCGGTCAGCGACAGGCGGGTCTTCACCGGGTGCTTGGTCAGCGTCGCCAGGATGTCGTCCATCGGCTGGTTGAGGTCGATGGAGACGACGTCCGAGGACTCGGACAGGTGCTCGTCCGTGGTGTCCGGCAGGAAGCGGGCCGGGTCCGTCTCCAGCTGCTCCAGGAAGACGCCCTCGGCGGTGATCTTCGCGGTGGCCTGGCGGTCCGCCGAGCAGGACACGGCGATCGCGACGGGCAGGGAGGCGCCGTGGCGCGGCAGGCGCACGACGCGGACGTCGTGGCAGAAGTACTTGCCGCCGAACTGCGCGCCGATGCCGATCTTCTGCGTCAGCTCGAAGACCTGCTGCTCCAGGGCCTCGTCGCGGAAGCCGTGGCCCAGCGGCGAGCCCTCGCGCGGCAGCTCGTCCAGGTAGTGGGCGGAGGCGTACTTGGCGGTCTTCAACGCGTGCTCGGCGGAGGTGCCGCCGACCACGATCGCCAGGTGGTAGGGCGGGCAGGCCGCCGTACCGAGGGAGCGGATCTTCTCCTCCAGGAACTTCATCATGGAGGCCTCGTTCAGGACCGCCTTGGTCTCCTGGTAGAGGAAGGACTTGTTGGCCGAGCCGCCGCCCTTGGCCATGAAGAGGAACTTGTACGCGCCGCCGTCGGTCGCGTACAGCTCGATCTGCGCGGGCAGGTTCGAGCCGGTGTTCTTCTCCTCCCACATGGTGATCGGGGCCATCTGCGAATAGCGCAGGTTGAGGCGGGTGTAGGCGTCGTAGATGCCGCGCGAGAGCGCCGCCTCGTCGCCGCCCTCGGTGAGCACGTTCTGGCCGCGCTTGCCCATGACGATCGCCGTGCCCGTGTCCTGGCACATCGGCAGGACCCCGGCGGCCGCGATGTTCGCGTTCTTGAGGAGGTCGAGCGCGACGAACTTGTCGTTCGAGGAGGCCTCGGGGTCGTCGATGATGCGGCGCAGCTGCGCGAGGTGCGCCGGGCGCAGGAAGTGCTGGATGTCGTGGATGGCCTCTTCGGCGAGCTTGCGCAGCGCCTCGGGCTCGACCTTGAGGAACGTACGGCCATCCGCCTCGAAGGTGGACACGCCCTCGGCGGTCACCAGCCGGTAGGGGGTGGAGTCCTCGCCCAGGGGCAGCAGGTCGGTGTACGCAAACTCTGGCATGACGGCAGTCATTCCTCACTCGGCAGACAGCGCTGGCGACCAATTGGCAGCGCAGTCCACCAGCGTAGAACCTCCCGCCCTGCCCGTGTCTGTGAGGTAAGGCTCACTCGGCAGTATCGCGATCTATCGTGTCTCGCTATGCTGGGTCGCGTGGACTTGGAAAAGCACCCCGCCGCCCCTGCACCCGCGCCGGCTCCTGCCCCCGCGGCGTCCGAACTGCGCGCCTCCGAACTGCGCGCCTCCGACGCCGACCGGGACCGGATCGCGCAGATCCTCGCCGACGCCCTCGCCGAAGGCCGGCTGACCGCCGAGGAGCACTCCGAGCGCCTCGACTCGCTGTACGCCCTCAAGACGGTGGGCGAGCTGGACGTGCTCGTACGGGACCTCCCCGCGCCCGGCACCGGCCACACCTCCGCCGCGCCGGCGTACGCGGCCCGGGGCGCCGCGGCCGCCTACACCGAGACGGTCGTCGCGGTGTGCAGCAGCTCCGCCCGCAAGGGCCGCTGGCGGCCCGGCGCCCTCACCCGAGCGGTCTCGGTCATGGGCGACATCTCCATCGACCTCACCGAAGCGGTCTTCGAGCAGCAGGTCACCGAGATCAACGTGACCTGCGTCCTCGGGAACGTCGAGATCGTGGTCCCGGAGAACGTCACCCTGCGCGGCTACGGCAGCGGGGTCCTCGGCAACTTCGAGGTGCGCGGCCAGGGCCGGGGCGCCACGGACCCGCAGGCCCCGGTCGTGATCGTCCGCGGCTTCTCCCTGCTGGGCAACATCGAGGCGCGGCCCCGGCTCGGCGCCCGGCTGGTGGATCTGGCGGAGCGGATGCGCAAGCGGCTGGGCGGCTGAGGAGGCTGAGGCGGCCTGGGAACGGTCCGTCGCGGGGGGTCGCGTTTCGGACGACCCCGGGCGCCCCTTGGCACCCAGTGCATAGGGGCGCGCACAGCGGGTAGGGACAGGTGCATCGTCTCTCGCTCGCGTATCCGTCGTCAGGAGTAGACCGTGCCGCATCCGCCGCATCAGTCCCTGAAGGTTGCCGTCGTGCCGAAGCCGCGGGTGCCGGTGAGGGCTGAGGACGGTCCATGGCATGCGGAGGCGGTGTGCCGCCGCGACGAGGCGGGCCTGTTCTTCGCCCCCTCCAAGGAGCCCACCGCGGCCCGGCTCTCCCGCGAGGAGGCCGCCAAGCGCGTCTGCGCCCGCTGCCCGGTCATGGTCGCCTGCCGGGAGCACGCCCTGCTCCAGCCGGAGCCGTACGGCGTCTGGGGCGGCCTCACCGCCGCCGAGCGCCGCGTCGTCCTGGCGCGGATGCGACGCCGGTCGGCCGAGCTGCGCCAGGCCCCGGGATCCGGGCCGATCGCGGCCGCGGGCTGAGCCGACCGCCTGCCGCGGCACGCGGAGAGGCGTCGTACACGGACATGCGAGAGGGGCGGTCACCGCCGCACACGGTGACCGCCCCTCTCGTGCTGCCCGGCGCGGGCTACTGGGCGCGGTCGAAGTCGATCGCGCTGTACGCGCGGAGCTTCGACAGGCGGTGCGTCGAGTCGATCTGCCGGATCGTGCCCGACTTCGACCGCATCACCAGCGAGGACGTGGTCGCGGTCTCCGAGCGGTAGTGGACGCCGCGCAGCAGCTCGCCGTCCGTGATGCCGGTGGCGACGAAGAAGACGTTGTCGCCGGACACCAGGTCGTTCGTGAACAGGACGCGGTCCAGGTCGTGGCCGGCGTCCAGCGCGCGCTGGCGCTCGGCGTCGTCCTTCGGCCACAGCTTGCCCTGGATCGTGCCGCCGAGGCACTTTATGGCGCAGGCCGAGATGATGCCCTCGGGGGTGCCGCCGATGCCGAGGAGCAGGTCCACGCCGGTGCCCTCGCGCACCGCCATGACCGAGCCCGCGACGTCGCCGTCCGAGATGAACTTGATCCGGGCGCCCGTCTCGCGGATCTCCTTGACGATGCCCTCGTGGCGGGGGCGGTCCAGGATGACGACGGTGACGTCCTCGACGGCCATGTTCTTGGCCTTGGCGACACGGCGGATGTTGACCGAGACCGGGGCGTTGATGTCGACGAAGTCGGCGGCCTCGGGACCGGTGACCAGCTTCTCCATGTAGAAGACCGCGGACGGGTCGAACATGGTGCCGCGGTCGGCGGCGGCCAGGACGGCGATGGCGTTGGGCATGCCCTTGGCGTTCAGGGTGGTGCCGTCGATCGGGTCCACGGCGATGTCGACCTCGGCGCCGGTGCCGTCGCCGACCCGCTCGCCGTTGAACAGCATGGGGGCTTCGTCCTTCTCCCCCTCGCCGATGACAACGACGCCGTTCATCGAAACGGTGGAGATCAGGGTGCGCATGGCGTTGACCGCGGCGCCGTCCGCGCCGATCTTGTCCCCGCGCCCGACCCACCGGCCGGCGGCCATGGCGGCGGCCTCGGTGACCCGTACGAGTTCCAGGGCGAGGTTGCGGTCGGGGGCCTCCGGAGAGACTTCGAGCTGGGGCGGCAGGTTGTGCTCGGTCATCGGAGCGCACCTTTCTGTACGGCGACGGCCGGGAAGTGAGGGTGCTGGAACTCTATCGGTACGTCGACATATTGAGCAGAGCGGGTCACGTATGAGCGGGATATCGGTCAGCCGATTGGCCTGAGCGGACGTCTTGCCGACCGCCCGACACCCGCTCGCCACCCGTTTGTCACCGGCGCGGGCCTGCCGCACGGCAGTGCGGGGCCACCCCGGCGGTGATCGCTGCCGCGCATGCGGGACGATGGTGCCGTGGCAGGTATGAAAGGCAAGCAGACGGTCTGGGACATGGTCCGGTCGCTGGCGGTGATCGGTGTCGTGGTCGCGGGGATCTACATCTTCGTCCCGCACGACGAGGACGCCGATCCGACGCGCACGGTCGACTACCGGGTGGAGACGCTCACGGCCCGGCGCGCCGCCCCCTACCCCGTGGCCGCCCCGGTGGGGCTGCCGGCGGAGTGGCGGGCGACCTCGGTGACGTTCCAGCGCAAGGACTCCCATGCCTGGCACCTGGGCTTCCAGGACCCGGAGCGGCAGTACGTGTCGGTGGAGCAGTCCACGGACACCTCCGCCAAGTACATCGGCGCCGTCACCCAGAAGGCGAAGCCCACCGGGCAGACCCAGCAGGTGGGCGAGGCGGTGTGGGAGCGCTGGGACGGCGAGAAGTACGACGCCCTCGTGAAGCAGGAGCAGGGCTACGTCACGGTGGTCACCGGGACGGCCTCCTTCGAGCAGCTCGGCGCGATGGCCGCCGCGCTGGAGTTCAAGCAGGGCGGGCAGCAGGGCGCGTAGCCCGCGCCGCGGCGGCGGACGGGCCCGCATACGGCGAAACGGCCGCGCCCCCCGGGATCCGGGGGGCGCGGCCGTCGGCGTACGGCGCCGCTGTCGTACGGGCCGCCGTACGGGGTGTCGTCGCGGCTGCCGCGGGCAGGCGGCTCAGACGGTGGTGACGACCTCGTCGAACGCCAGGCGCGGGGAGCGCGGGAACCAGGCGTCCTCGCCCGGCTTGCCGATGTTCACGATCATCAGCGGGGTGTGGTCGCCGTCCAGGAACTCCTTCTGGATGCCGGCGAGGTCGGCGCCGGTCATCGGACCCGCGGCCAGGCCGGCGGCGCGGACGCCGACGATGAAGTAGGCGGCCTGCAGCGCGGCGTTGAGCAGGGCGGACTGCTCGCGGGCCGGGCGCTCGGCGAAGAACATGTCCTTGGCCTGCGGGAAGTGCGGCAGCAGCGCCGGCAGCTCCTCGTGGAACTCGTTGTCCGCGGAGAGGATCGCGACCAGCGGCGCGGCGGCGGTCTTGGCCTGGTTGCCCTCGGCCAGGTGCTTCACGAGGCGCTCGCGAGCCTCGGGGGAGCGGACCAGGGTGATGCGCAGCGGGGTCTGGTTGAAGGCGGTGGGGCCGAACTTCACCAGGTCGTAGATCGCCTGCACCTGCTCCTCGGTGACCGGCTCGTCGGTGAACGAGTTGGCCGTGCGGGCCTCGCGGAACAGCAGGTCCTGCGCGGCGGAGTCAAGAACGAGAGACATCGGAAAGCCTTCTTCCATACGTGGGTGAAGCGATGTCCCCGACTCTACGGCGAAAGTAGGTGAACTTTCAACTAAATGCCTTCGCGGTGACCGGGATCACTCCCCCGATCACTCCTCCCCGTCCGCCGCGTCGCGCGCCGCGAGCGCCGAGTCCAGCCGGGCCCTGGCCCCCTCGAGCCAGTGCCGGCACACCTTCGCCAGCTCCTCGCCGCGCTCCCACAGCGCCAGGGAGTCCTCGAGCGAGGTCCCGCCGGCCTCCAGCTTGCGGACGACCTCGATGAGCTCGTCGCGGGCCTGCTCGTACCCCAGCGCGGTCTCGGCCTCTGTCATTCCCTGATCCACCTTATGTGTGTAGTGCAACGACTTCGTTGCGGCAGTGTGTCGCCGTCGTGCGGCCCGCTATTCGGGTGCGGCGACCCGTACGGAGAACTCTCCCTCCGCGACCCGCGCGCGCAGCGCCTCGCCCTCCGCGACCTCCTCCGGAGAGCGCACCACGTGCCCGTCGGGCCGCTGGAGCACCGCGTACCCCCGCTCCAGCGTCGCCGCCGGCGACAGCGCCACCACCCGGGCGAGCGTGTGCGCGAGCTCGGAGTCGGCCCGGTCCAGCAGGTGGCCCAGCGTCCGCCTGCCGCGCGCGAGCAGGGCCTCCAGCTCGTCCTCGCGGGTCTCCACCATCCGCTGCGGGTGGACGAACACCGGCCGGGCGAGGGCGTGCGCGAGGCCGCGCTCCTCCCGCTCCAGCAGCCCGCTCACCGCGCGCAGCCCCCGGCCCTGCAGCTGGCGCACCCGCTCCAGCTCCTCGCCGACGTCCGGGACCACCTTCTTGGCCGCGTCCGTGGGCGTGGAGGCCCGCAGGTCCGCGACCAGGTCCAGCAGCGGGGAGTCCGGTTCGTGGCCGATCGCCGAGACCACCGGGGTGCGGGCCGCCGCGACCGCCCGTACGACCTCCTCGTCGGAGAAGGGCAGCAGGTCCTCCACGCTGCCGCCGCCGCGCGCCACGATGATCACGTCGACCTCGGCGAGGGCGTCGAGCTCCTTGACCGCCCGGATCACCTGGGGCACCGCGTGCACCCCCTGCACGGCGACGTTGCGTACCTCGAAGCGGACCGCCGGCCAGCGGCGCCGGGCGTTCTCCAGTACGTCGCGCTCGGCCGCCGAGGCCCGGCCGACCACCAGCCCGATCAGCTGCGGCAGGAAGGGCAGCGGCTTCTTGCGGTCCAGCGCGAACAGGCCCTCCGAGGCCAGCGACCGCTTCAGCCGCTCCAGCCGGGCCAGCAGCTCCCCGATGCCGACCGGCCTTATCTCCGTGGCCCGCAGCGAGAGCTGCCCGCGCGGCGCGTACCACTCGGGCTTGGCCAGCAGGACGACGCGCGCACCCTCCGACACCACGTCCGCGACCTCGTCGAAGACCTGGCGGAAGCAGGTCACGCTGACCGAGATGTCGTGCGAGGGATCGCGCAGCGTCAGGAAGACCACCCCCGCCCCCGGCCGCCGCGAGAGCTGCGTGATCTGCCCCTCCACCCACACCTGGCCGAGCCGCTCGATCCAGCCCCCGATGAGCCGGGACACCTGGCCTACCGGCAGCGGCGCCTCGGCCGACGTATTCAGACCCATGTACGCAGGCTATCGGGCGGCGCTGACAGCGTCTCAGGCTCAGGGGCCGGTGTCGGTCCCTGTCACCGGCCCCGCCCCCCTTCCCTGTCCCCGTATGAGTCCCCCTCCCTGTCCCCGTCTACGTCCCCCGCTCCGTCCCCGTCTCCGTCCCGCTTCCCATCCCGCTTCCCGTCCCGCGGCCGACGTCGCGGCGGCCGCGCTGCACCACCAGCAGCACCAGGCCCACCGCCAGCCACACCGCCCCCACCACCTGCGCCTCCCAGGAGGCCTCCACGATCACCGTGACCGTCACCGCCGCCCCCAGCACCGGGACCACCAGGTGCTTCCACCAGTGGGGCCGGCCCTCCCGGCGCCGGACCACGAACCAGCCCACCACCGAGGCGTGCAGCAGCGTGAACGCCACCAGGGCCCCGACGTCCACGACCGACACCAGGTGGTCGAGCCCGTCGTCGCGCCGCGCCGCCCACACCGCCGCGACCATCGTCACCGTGGCCGCCACCAGCAGCGCCGGCCGCGGGGTGCCGTCCGAGGTCCGCGCCAGCACCCCCGGCAGCCGCCGCTCCCGGGCCATCGCGAACAGCAGCCGCCCGGCCGCCGCCTGCCCGGCGAGCGCCGCGAAGGCCGCCCCGATCGCCTTGGAGACCGCCACCAGGTCGTGCAGCCAGAAGCCGACCGAGGCCTCCACCGCGTTGTAGAAGGCCGGCCCCTGCTGCGCCGGATCCGCCGCCAGCTCCGCCGAGGTGACCGGGCTGAGCAGCGCCGCGAGGTAGGTCTGGGCGACGAACAGCACCCCGGCCACGGCCAGGCAGAACAGCAGTGCGCGGGCCACTTTCGCCGAGCCCCCCGTCACCTCCTCGGCGAAGGAGGCGATGGCGTCGAAGCCCAGGTACGAGAGCACCGCCACCGACACCGCGCCCAGCACGGCGGCCGTCGAGAAGCCCAGGGAGCCGTCGCCGGTCAGCGGGGACAGCCAGCCGCGCTGGGCCCCGTCCCGCACCAGGACGGTCACCGCGGCCACCACGAAGACCAGCAGCACCAGGATCTCCATGGCCAGCACGGCGAAGCCCACCCGGGCGGCCGCCCGTACGCCCCACAGGTTCAGCAGGGTCGTGATGACGACGGCCAGGGCGGTCCACACCCACCGGGAGACCTCCGGCACCAGGGCGTTCATCGCGATCCCGGAGAACAGGTAGGCGACCGCCGGGATCAGCAGGTAGTCGAGCATCGCCATCCACCCGGCGATCAGGCCGGGGCCCTCGCCGAGGCCCTTGCGGGCGTAGGTGAAGACCGATCCGGCCTGGGGGGCGACCCGGACCATCTGGGCGTACGAGAAGGCGGTGAGGGCCATGGCGACCGTCGCGACGAGGTAGACGAGGGCCACGGCGCCGTGCGATCTGGCGTCCAGCGTGCCGAAGACCCCGACCGGGGCCATCGGCGCGATGAAGAGCAGCCCGTAGACGACCAGGTCCCGGAAGCCGAGGCTCCGCCGCAGTCCGGTGTGTTCCGTACGGGGCTCCGTAACGGACGCCATCGTTCCTCCGGGGGATAGGTGGTACGGGCATTCGCCCCAGTCTCTGCCGAACGGGCGACGCCCGGCCTCCTGGAGACCCCCGTACGATGGAGCCCATGACTGCTCCCGCTTCCCGCCGTGTCCTGCTCGCCGCCCCCCGCGGCTACTGCGCGGGCGTCGACCGAGCCGTGATCGCTGTCGAGAAGGCTCTCGAGCAGTACGGTGCGCCGGTCTACGTCCGCCACGAGATCGTGCACAACAAGTACGTGGTCCAGACGCTGGAGAAGAAGGGCGCCATCTTCGTCGAGCGGACGGAGGAGGTGCCCGAGGGCTCCATCGTGATGTTCTCGGCCCACGGCGTGGCGCCGGTGGTGCACGAGGAGGCGGCGCGCGGCAAGCTCGCGACGATCGACGCGACCTGCCCGCTGGTCACCAAGGTGCACAAGGAAGCCATCCGGTACGCGAACGAGGACTTCGACATCCTCCTCATCGGCCACGAGGGCCACGAGGAGGTCATCGGCACCTCCGGCGAGGCCCCGGACCACATCACGATCGTCGACGGCCCGGAGGACGTCGCCAAGGTCGAGGTGCGCGACGAGTCCAAGGTCGTCTGGCTCTCGCAGACCACCCTCTCCGTCGACGAGACCATGGAGACGGTCGACGCGCTGAAGCAGAAGTTCCCGCTGCTCGTCTCCCCTCCCAGCGACGACATCTGCTACGCCACCTCCAACCGGCAGGCCGCGGTCAAGGCCATGGGCGCCGACTCGGACCTGGTCATCGTCGTCGGCTCGAAGAACTCCTCGAACTCCATCCGGCTGGTCGAGGTCGCGCTCGACGCGGGCGCGCGCGCCGCGCACCTGGTCGACTTCGCGAGCGAGATCGACGAGGCCTGGCTGGAGGGCGTCAGCACGGTCGGCCTGACCTCGGGCGCCTCGGTGCCGGAGGTCCTCGTCGACCAGGTGCTCGAATGGCTGGCGGAGCGCGGCTACGCGGACGTGGAGATCGTCAAGACGGCCGAGGAGTCCATCGTCTTCTCCCTCCCGAAGGAACTGCGCCGCGACCTGCGCGCCGAAGCGGCCGAACTGGTCGCCGACAAGTAACTCCTTTCGTACGGTATGTCCATGCAGATCATGGGTGTGGACATCGGCGGTTCCGGGATCAAGGGCGCTCCCGTGGACCTGGACCGCGGCGACCTGGCACAGGAGCGCCACAAAGTACTGACACCGCAGCCGGCCACCCCCGACGGGGTGGCCGGCTGCGTCGCGGAGGTGGTCCGGGCCTTCTCCTGGTCGGGACCGGTCGGGGTCACGTTTCCGGGGGTGGTCACGAGCGGGGTCACCCGTTCGGCCGCCAACATGGACAAGGGGTGGGTCGGCGCCGACGCGGCGGCCCTGCTGGCGCGCGAGCTGGGCGGCCTGCCGGTCACGGTCCTCAACGACGCGGACGCGGCCGGGGTCGCGGAGATGACGTACGGGGCCGGGCGCGGGCGGGACGGCACGGTCATCCTGCTCACCCTGGGCACGGGCATCGGCAGCGCCCTGTTCACGGACGGGCGGCTGGTGCCGAACACGGAGCTCGGGCACCTGGAGCTGAAGGGCCACGACGCCGAGACGCGGGCGTCGGTGAAGGCCAAGGAGGACCAAGAGCTCTCGTGGGAGCACTGGGCGCACCGGGTCCAGAAGTACCTGGCCCACGTGGAGATGCTGTTCTCCCCGGACCTGTTCATCATCGGGGGCGGGGTCAGCCGCAAGCCGGAGAAGTTCCTGCCGCTGATCGAGGGCATCCGGGCCGAGATCGTTCCGGCGAAGCTCCAGAACAACGCGGGCATCGTGGGAGCGGCGATGGCGGCGCGGGCCGCCGAGGAGGGTCCGGGAACACCCTCGGGTGCGGTCTCCGCCTAGGCGCGGCGGGGCATGCGCCGCCTGCCGATGAGCACGGCCTTGCGCACGAGGGCGATCAGGGCGGCGACCAGGGTTCCCGCGTACAGCCAGCCCGCGTGCAGGGACAGGGCCGACACGAGCCCCATCAGCTGCCCGCCGAAGCCGCCGGAGCCGCCCGAGATGGGCCACACTCCGGCGGCGAAGGCGATGGGCACGGTGATCGGGGCGGTGATCAGGTCGGCGGGCCGCACCCACAGGGCGGTGGCGGTGGCGACGGGCAGGAAGAGCAGCCCGTAGACGAACAGCGACGAGCCGAACAGCAGCCAGCAGATCCCGCCGGCCAGCAGCATCCCGGCGCAGGCGAAGAGCCCGCCGCCGAGCCCGGTCAGCCGGGGCCGCGGCGTCCGCCGCCCGTAGGTGGGCAGCGGGTCGCGGCCGCCCTGGGCCGGCAGGGTGGCCGGGCGGGGGCCCCTGCGCTGGGCGGGGGGTCGCTGCGAGTGAGGCGCCGGTCGCGTCCTGTATTGCTCCACGCCTCCACGCTAGGCGGGGCGGGCACGGTATCGGTGTGGGGACACGCGTACAACGACTGCCGCTCATCGGAAAGTAAACTGTCCGGTGGCCCACTCCCGGGCCGCCGCCCCCTCCAGCTACGGGAAGTCGCCAACGTGTCGCTCACGATCGGAATCGTCGGCCTGCCGAATGTCGGCAAGTCGACCCTGTTCAACGCCCTGACCAAGAACGACGTGCTGGCGGCCAACTACCCGTTCGCCACCATCGAGCCGAACGTCGGCGTCGTCGGCGTCCCGGACGCCCGCCTGGCCGTCCTCGCCGGCATCTTCGGCTCGCAGCGCGTGCTGCCGGCCACGGTCGACTTCGTCGACATCGCGGGCATCGTCCGCGGCGCCTCCGAGGGTGAGGGCCTGGGCAACAAGTTCCTGGCGAACATCCGCGAGTCCGACGCGATCTGCCAGGTCATCCGCGCCTTCAAGGACGAGAACGTCGTGCACGTCGACGGCAAGGTCTCCCCGAAGGACGACATCGAGACGATCAACACCGAGCTGATCCTCGCCGACCTCCAGTCCATCGAGAAGGCGGTGCCGCGCCTGACGAAGGAGTCCCGCCTCCAGAAGGACAAGGTCGCGGTCCTGGCGGCGGTGGAGAAGGCCCAGAAGATCCTCGAAGCGGGCGACACCCTCTTCTCCCACGGCATCACCAAGGGCACGGAGCAGGGCGACCTCCTCCACGAGCTGCACCTCCTCACGACGAAGCCCTTCCTCTACGTCTTCAACGTGGACGAGGACGAGCTGACGGACGACGCCTTCAAGGCCGAGCAGTCGGCCCTGGTCGCCCCGGCCGAGGCCATCTTCCTCAACGCCAAGCTGGAGCAGGACCTCTCCGAGCTGGACGACGAGGAGGCCCTCGAGCTCCTCCAGTCCGTCGGCCAGGACGAGCCCGGCCTGGCCACCCTCGGCCGCGTCGGCTTCGCCACCCTGGGCCTGCAGACCTACCTGACGGCGGGCCCGAAGGAAACCCGCGCCTGGACCATCAAGCAGGGCGCCACCGCCCCCGAGGCCGCCGGCGTGATCCACACCGACTTCCAGCGCGGCTTCATCAAGGCCGAGGTCATCTCCTTCGCGGACCTGGTCGAATGCGGCTCGGTGGCCGAGGCCCGCGCCAAGGGCAAGGCCCGCATGGAGGGCAAGGACTACGTCATGCAGGACGGCGACGTGGTGGAGTTCCGCTTCAACGTGTAGCCGTTCCATTACTGCACGTTAGCTAGTTTCGTCAAACGAGCAGGTCAGAAGGGGTCGGACTCTGGTGAGTCCGACCCCTTCTGGATTCCCGTGCTGACTTGGTGCTGACTTCAGCTGCTTCGGGGCGGCGTGAGCTTGTCGAGGTCCAGGCTGATCCCGAAGGGCACCGGGCGCTGGAGGGTGCCCCGGAAGATCCCGGCGGGCGCGTAGGCGCCGGTGGGTTCGTCGAGCTCGTAGACGTGGACGACGGGCGCCCCGTCCTCGTCCTCGATGCACCAGTAGTGCGGGATGCCGGCCTCCGCGTACTTGCGGAGCTTTACTGTGCGATCGCGATGGGCGGACTCGGGAGATACGGCCTCTACGACGAGTTTCACGTCCTCCGGGGCGTACCAGGTGCGGTCGGGGTCGTAGGGCAGGTCTGTCAGCAGGAGGTCGGGCTCGGGGCGGTTGCGGGCATCCAGGCGGATCGTCATTTCGCGCTCGACCTCGAAGCCGGCCGGCGCCTGCGCCATGAGCGTGGTGGTCAGGGCGGTGACGAGGCGGCCATGCCAGGACCGCTGGGGCGACATCATGAAGACGAGGGCTCCGTCGATCAGCTCGGTGTGGCGGGGCGCCTCGGGGAGGCGGTCGAGGTCCTCCGCGAACCAGCCTTCCGCGCGTGGCGGGCGCATCCAGTCGGGCAGTGCGGTCATGGCTTCACGGTAGCGGCCCGTAGCTCAAGCTGGAGAGCCAACGATCCCGACCAGAGGGTTTTTGGCAACTTGCCGCGCCATAACCGGCCACCCACCTAGCATCCGCTCATGAGTGACTCATCGGTCCAGATCGCCACGGTGGTGATCTCTGTGGCGGCTCTCGTCTTCTCAACGACGGCCGCGTTCTGGGCTCTCGCCTACAACCGACGTCAGGCGAGAGCGGTTGCGCAAGCCAACACCCTCACGGAGAAGGCGCAACGCGAGCAGGCGGAGCCGTACGTCATCGTCGATATCAGGCCTCGTATCCCTGGGTCATCGCTGCTCGTGCTGGTGATCGAGAACATCGGTCAGACCCTGGCTCGCAACGTACGCATCTCGGTGAGCCCTCCGCTACAGACCACTCTGGGGGCTGAGCGGGCCGCGACTCTCAATCGTGCTGTTGGTCGTCCCATCGCCACCCTGCCTCCGACGCGCCGCATTCCCTTCGTCATGGACGTAGGCCATCAACTGTTCTCCTCGGAGCTGCCCAAGGTCTACGAGTTCCGGGTGGAGTCGGACGGACCCTTCGGTTGTGTGGACCCGCTCACCTACATGGTGGATCTCGAAGCTCTCAGGGACAGCGCCCTTGAGACCGATTCGACGGAGTGGAGCGCGCACCAGATCGCCAAGCACCTCAAGAGAAGTGCGGATGCACAGGAGGGGCAGTCGAGCTCCTTCGAAGCACTGAGCCGTCAGATCCAGAGGGCGCTGGAGCGTCAGAACCCGGAACGCGGGGCGGACATTGCGGGCGCTAGCTCGGTGGAGTCCGCCATCCAGCAGATCCCCATGGAGCCGCTGGGCGATGGAGGTGCTCTCACGTGATAGACGACGTAATCCCGTGCTGATTCTGTGCTGACTTGGCCCACTCGGACCCACGTTTGCGCAGGTCAGAGCTCTACGCGGCACGTTCCGCTTCAACGTCTGATCGCGTATCCAGATGCGGCCTGACCTGCGAGGATGCAGGTCAGGCCCTTCTGCTGTCCGCAACAGTCCGCAGGAACGGGAGCAGCGCCGGGTCGGCCATGCGCCCGTCGATGATCCGGATACCCCGAGCTCTTACCGCCCTGCCCTCGCGTGCTGTTCAGGAATGGGTCGGGTGGCAGACTCGTCGGGCATCGGCTGTATGCGGGTCCCGGCGAAAGGCGAGCGCAATGAAGATCGTGGTGGACGACCTCTCCGGGGCGGAGATCGCCGGGTTCCTCGACGAGCACGTCCGGCAGATGCGGTCCATCACGCCGCCGGATAGCAAGCACGCCCTCGACCTCGACGGGCTGCGGGGGCCCGGGGTGACGTTCTGGTCCGTCCTGGACGGGGGTGGCGTAGTGGGCTGCGGTGCGATCAAGCGGCTGGACGCCGGACACGCGGAGCTGAAGTCGATGCGCACCTCGCCGGCGCTCAAGCGGAGCGGGATCGCGTCCCGGCTGTTGGAGCACATCATCGCCGAGGCCAGGGCGATGGGGTTCGCGCGACTGAGTCTGGAGACCGGCTCGGCCGAGTTCTTCCTGCCCGCCAGGAGGCTCTACGAGAAGTTCGGGTTCGTGCACTGCGAGCCGTTCGCGGACTACCGGCCCGACGTGCACAGCACGTTCATGACGAAGGTGCTGTGAGAGGGCGTCGGGCCGGCGCGAGCGGGTTCGAGGCAGGGGCTACAGGCCGCGGACCGCGGCGATCGTGAAGGTGGTGGGGGTGCCCGGTCCGCCCGGGGACAGGGGGCCGCCGTTGTCGAACTGGGAGCGGACCACCAGGGTGCGGCCGCCGGTGCGGGCGAGGGTCGTGGGGATCTGCAGGGACGGGTCCGTGATCGTGTGCAGCAGGCGGGCGCGGGTGCCGTCCGGGGTGAGCTGCCAGCGGCTCAGGGTGTTGGTCGTGTTGTGGGCCACGCGCAGGGTGCCGTCGGGGGAGAGGTCGAGGCCGTCGGCGGCCTTGAGGTCGGCGCCGGTGAGGGTGACGCGGCGGACGGAGCCGCTGCGCGGGTCCACGCGGTAGAGGTCGCCCGCGACCATGTCGACAGTGAACAGGTAGCGGCCCGTCCGGTCCGCGGTGATGCCGTTGAGGCTGTACGCCCCCGCCGGCCTGGGCCGCAGGGCCGGGGAGAGGTCGTGGGCCTCGGTCAGGGGGCCGCCGCCGGCCGCCAGCTCGGCGGGCGTCACCCGGTACAGGACTCCGCGGATGCTGTCCGTGAGGTAGGCCGTGCCGTCCGGGGTGATCGTCAGGTCGTTGACGAAGCGGGGCGCGTCGCCCGCCACCTCGAAGTGGGCCAGCCGCCCACGGGTCGCGGTGTCGTAGACGGCGACCCCGGTGGTGGAGTCCGTCACCCACAGCCGGCCCCGCGCGTCGACGCGCAGCCCGTTCGCCGTGCGGCGGCCGTCGGTCCCGGCGGGCAGGAAGACCTCCGCCTCGGAGCGGCCGGGACGGGCCCGGTAGACGGTGCCGTCCGCGTACGAGCCGACGTAGACGGCGTGGGTACGGGCGTCGGCGGCGATGCCCTCCGGGTAGACCCTCGCGCCGGGCAGGGAGAACGCCGTGGATATCCGGGGGTCCGCGGGGGGAGGCGACGCGGCCGGGGCCGCTCCCAGGGTGAGGGCGCCCGCCAGGGCGGCGGCCAGGGCAGGGGCCAGGGCAGGGTTCATGAGCTTCGGCTTCATCAGGTGTCGTCCTCGCGCAGTCGTCGTATGAGGGCGAATGTAAGTTAGAGCTCTAATGCTTGCAAGGCTTGGGGCCGTAGGATGCGGGCATGACGTCCATGGCCCCCGAGGAGCGCATCGGCTCGCACCTCAAGCGCGCCGAGCAGGCGCTTCTCGCGGCGAAGAACGCCGTGTGCAAGCCGGCCGCAGTAACGGTTCCGCAGTACGCCGCCCTGCTCTGGCTGGCCGAGAAGCCCGGGATCTCCGCCGCCGCGCTCGCCCGGCTGTGCGGTGTCACCCCGCCGACCATGAACACCGTGCTGAAGAACCTCCAGGAGCGCGCCCTCATCGAGCGGACCCCGCACGAGTGGCACCGCAACGTGCTGGAGACCCGGCTCACCGACGCGGGGCGTGCGGCGCTGGAGCTGGCCGATTCCGGTGCGGTGCGGGTCGAGCGGGCGCTGGCCGCCGCGTTCACCGACGAGGAGCGGGAGCAGCTCGTCCGGTTGCTCGGCCGGTGTGCGGAGGTACTCGCGGCCCAGCGCTAGCCCAGGGCGGCCCCCGCCCGTTTTGCTGCGGGATCGGCCGGGTTTCCCGGGAGTTTTTTGCTCGGATTTGGAACTGCGCTGGGGTTTCGTACATCAGGACCAATGGGTGCCCAGTCGTGCCCAGCCGATCTGCCCCCGGCCCTCGGGGGCCACTCAAGACCGTTCGGAGCGAAGTTCGTGCACCACGACCCGTACCAGCCGGCGCGGCCCCGGCGTTCCCGCCGCCTCATATGGATCAGCGCGGTGGCCGCCCTCGCGGTCCTGCTCGGCGGTGGCGGATTCGCCGCCTGGAAGCTCGACTGGTTCTCCGGCAACGGTGAGGCCGTGAGCTTCGGCAAGGGGAGCACCCCGTCCCCGGCCGCGGACCGGCAGACGCCGGGCCAGTCCCCGTCCGGCAAGCCCTCGCCCTCCGGTGACCCGGACGTGCTCATGCCGACGGGTCCGAAGGCCGACTTCAAGCAGACCACCAAGCTCGACGACGGCACGATCATCGCCAAGACCCGCCTCGTGGGCGCGAAGTCCGGCTTCGAGGGCGACGTATGGGTGTGGGCGCCCAAGGAGTACGAGGACCCGAAGTACGCCAAGAGCGGGTTCCCGGTGCTCATCGCGCTCCCCGGCGGCAACGGCTTCCCGGCGAACTACTGGTCCGACCGCAGCCTCGGCCTGCAGAAGGCCGTCAGCGAGGGCGTCCAGGCCGGCACCAGCCTTCCCTTCGTCCTGGTCATGCCGGTGCTCAACCCGGACGCCAAGTACTACTACGACGGCGCCGACATCCCCGGCCAGCCCAAGATGGGCACCTGGATCGCCGAGGACGTCCCGGACTTCGCCAAGGCCAACTTCCGTACGTACAAGTCCCGTGACGGCTGGGCCTTCATGGGCTCCTCCTCCGGCGCCTTCGTCGGCATGAAGACCGTCCTGCAGCACCCGGACCGGTTCAAGGCCGTGATCGCCAGCGGCGGCGAGATCGTCCCCGACTCCCCGCTCTGGAAGGGCCACCAGGCGGAGATGGACGCGAACAACCCGGAGAAGCTCGCCCAGAAGCTGATCGACACCAAGGGGCCCGAGGTCTTCATCAACTTCCAGATCGGCACCAAGGAGAGCGGGAAGGAGCGGATGACGAACTTCGTGCAGACCTACGGCAAGGGCCCCGTCAAGACGACCATCCGCGACATCCAGAACGGCGAGCACAACGGCTGGCACTACGTCCGGGGCATGAAGGAGGGCTCCCTGGAGTGGATCAGCAAGGTGCTCAAGGGGCCGAAGCCCGACGCCGCCTGACCTGCCCCGGCCGCCGCCCGGCGCACGCCGCGTGGTGCTTGCCACGTCCCGTCCGTCCCAGGCAACCCATCCCGTCGTTCATACCTCTGTAAAGGGTGTAAGGGGGACCGATCGGTCCGGCCCGCGCTCCCGTGTGAGCGCCGGAGAAGGAACGGGACAAATCAGTGCAGCATGACCAGCAAGGCGACGGCAGCCCCATGACCGAGGGCAGCCGTCGCCCCAAGCGCCTGCGCCTGCTTCTGATCAGCGGCGGGCTCGCGCTCACCCTCGCCGCCGGGGGCGGCGCCGTGGCGTACAAGTACGGGCTCTTCTCGGACATAGGGGAGCCGGTGTCCTTCGGGAAGGTCGAGGTCAAGGAGACGGAGAAGGCCGTCGCGGCCACCGACACCCGTCCGGGCGTACGCATGCCCACCGGCCCGAAGGCCGAGTTCGTCCGCACCAACCGGCTGCCCGACGGCACCCAGATCGGCCGCACCACGCTCACCGGCCCGAAGTCCGGCTTCACGGGCGACGTGTGGGTGTGGGTGCCCAAGGAGTACGACGACCCGAAGTACGCCAAGAGCGCCTTCCCGGTCCTGATCTCCCTGCCCGGCGGCCGCGGCTACCCCACGAACTACTGGGGGACGGGCCCCGGCCTCGGCCTCCAGAAGGCCGTGAGCGACGGGGTGAAGGCCGGTACGAGCCTGCCCTTCATCCTGATCATGCCGGTGCACAACGCCGACACCAAGCACCACTTCGACGCCTCGGACATCCCCGGCCAGGCCAAGATGGGCACCTGGATGGTCGAAGACGTCCCGGATTTCACGAGGGCCAATTTCCGCACCTTCACCTCCCGCGACGGGTGGGCCTACATGGGCTCCTCCGCGGGCGGGTTCGGCGCCTTCAAGCACGTCCTGAAGCACCCCGACCGCTTCAAGGCGGCCATCGCGAGCGGGGTGGACATCGTCCCCGACTCCCCGCTGTGGAACGGGAACAAGCAGGCCATGGACGAGAACAACCCCGAGAGGCTCGCCGAGAAGCTGATCACGGCGGGCGGCCCGGACGTCTACATCAACTTCCAGATCGGCACCGCCGAGACCGGCCGCGAGAAGGCCGAGCAGTTCATGAAGGACTACGGCAAGGGTCCCGTGCACATCAGGCTGCAGGTGATCCAGGATGGTGAGCACAACGGGAAGTCGTACGTACGCGGGATGCGGGAGGGCGCACTGGAGTGGATCAGCAAGGTGATGGTCGGACCGACACCCGACCCCGGCGTGCGGTGAGCCCCGTGGTGAAGGGGGCGTCGGCGGCCGCCGCGGCGGGGATCGCGGCGGTGTGCGCCGTCGCGTTCCTGAAGTCGCCCGGCGAGCGGCCGGTGATCCCCTTCCCCACCGTGGGCGTGCTCATGGCGGGCGGCGAGCACTGGTGCACGGCGAGCGTGGTCGACAGCCCCGAGGGCAACGTCGTCGCCACCGCCGCGCACTGCGTGGCCCCGGCCGGCGAGGACGGACAGCCCGGTGAGGTGGCCCACGACGGCCTGGCCATCGGCGAGCTCGCCTTCGCCCCGGCCTTCTCCGGCGAGGGCGCCGGCAGCCAGCCGCTGGGCACGTGGAAGGTCCGCTCCGTCCACGTCGACGACCGCTGGACGAAGTGGGGCGAGGACACCGCCGACTTCGCCTTCCTCACCATCGAGCCGGACGGCGACGGGCGCAGCGTCCAGGAGGCCGTGGGCGGCGGCGCCGAGACCCCGAAGCCCGACTGGACCTCGGGGTACGAGCGGGACGTGACCGTCGTCGGATACCCGGAGTCCGAGCACAACCCGCAGAACAAGCCCGTCTCCTGCACCACGCAGACCCGGCACGACGACGAGGACCCGGACCTGCTGTACATCAGCTGCGCCGGGTTCTGGACGGGCACCAGCGGCAGCCCCTGGATCGCCGACCGGGGCGGGCCGGAGCGTCCCGGGCGGCTCATCGGGGTGCTGAGCGGCGGGGACACGGACGTGGACTCCACGGCCGCGCTGTTCGACGAACGCGCGAAGGCGCTGTACGAGCGGGCGGCGTCGGGCTGAGCGCTGCGCGGGGCCGCCGCCGCTCCGGGCTGGGAGCCGCTCCGGGCTGCGAACCGTCCCGGCCCCCGGGCCGCCGCCGCGCCGCTACTTCTTGCGCTCCGTGCTGACGATCACGCCCACCGCAGCCACCACGATCGTGCCGCCGAGCACGATCGGCCAGGTCAGCGCCTCGCTCAGGATCAGCGCGCCGAGCGCCACGGCCACCACCGGATTGACGTACGCGTACGTGGAAACCAGCGACAGCGGCGCGTTCCGCAGCAGCCAGGCGTACGCGGTGAACGCGACGACCGAGCCGAAGACGGTCAGGTAGCCGAGGGCCAGCCAGGAGGCGGTGGAGTACGCCGCCAGGTCGAGGCCGCGGTGCTCACCGCGCAGCAGGCCGACGACCACTCCGCCGACCCCGCCCGCGAGCATCTGGTACGCGCTCCCGGCGAAAGGATTCTCCGGAAGGTTCAGCTTCGACCCGGAGAACGAGCCCAGCGACCACAGCACGGAGGCGACCAGCACCAGCAGCACCCCGGACAGCTGCACGGCGCCGCTGAGCCCCGGGCTGGTCAGCACCGCGAGCCCGGCCAGGCCGACCAGGACCCCGGCCAGCGTGCGCAGCGGCGGCCGGTCCCCGGTGCCCGCGCGCAGCAGGACCACCCACATCGGCACGGCCGCCACCAGCAGGGCGGCGAGTCCGGACGGCACCGAGGTCTCGGCGAGGACGACCAGGCCGTTGCCGCCGAGGATCAGCAGCAGGCCGACCAGTACCGCCGAGCCGAGCTGGGCGCGGGTGGCCTTGAGCGCGGCCGGCCCGGACCGCCAGGCCACCACGCCGGCCAGCAGCAGGCCGGCGGTGATGAAGCGGGCCCCGGCGGAGAGGAACGGGGGCATGGTCTCGACGACGATCCGGATCCCGAGGTAGGTCGAGCCCCAGACGACGTAGACGACGACGAGGGCCGTCCAGACCGCGCCGGTGATCTTGCGGGGCGGCGCGGCCGCGGTCCGGCTCTCCACCGGGGTTGATGTGCGCATGGCCGGAATCCTCTCAGCCTTGGAGCAGGCTGTTCAGCTCGCCGTACGGCAGGGAGCCCGCGAGCGGTCCGTAGGTGCCCTGGGAGACCAGCTCCTCGGTGGCGCGGCGGACCACGGCGTACGCGGCCTCGGCCACCCAGGATCCCAGGCTGACCCGGGCCACGCCGAGGGCGCCGAGCTCGGCGACGGAGGGGGCGCCGGGGCCGACGAGGACGTTGAGCGGGGCGTCGATGCCCCGGGCGAGCTCGGCCACCGTCGTGGGGTCGGTGACGCCGGGCACGAAGATGCCGGTGGCTCCCGCGCGGAGGTAGGCGGCGGCGCGGGCCAGGGTCTCGTCGAGGCGGAGGGCGGGGTCGCCGAGGCCCCTCAGGTAGGTGTCGACGCGGGCGTTGACGTACAGCGGGACCCCTGCGGTGTCCGCGGCGGAGCGGGCGGCGGCCAGGCGTTCGGCGTGCTCTTCGGGGGAGCGGGTGCCGTCCTCGATGTTGATGCCGACCGCGCCGGCGGCGAGCACCCCGGAGACGGTCTCGGCGACACCGGCGGGGTCGGTGCCGAAGCCGCCCTCGATGTCGGCGGTGACCGGGACGGAGACGGCGGAGGCGATGCGGGCGATGAGGTCGAGGGCGCGGTCGCGGGCCAGGGCGTCGCCGTCGGGGGATCCCAGGGACCAGGCGACCCCGGCGCTGGTCGTCGCGACGGCCGGCGCACCGGCGGCCTCCACCAGGCGGGCGCTGGCGACGTCCCAGGCGTTGGGGAGGGCCAGGGGGGTGGCGGGGGTGTGCAGAGCGGTGAAGCCTGCGGCCAGCTTCGCGAGGACGAGGTTGTCGGTCATGAGCCCAGTTGAACAGACCCCGGCACCCCCGGGCGCGCGGTTTTCCGACACCTAGGCCCCGGAGCCGTGGTGTGCGCGCGGCGAGGGGGCGCCGCGGTTTGCGCGCGGCGAGGGGCGGGGCTACTTCGGCCCCGCCCCGCACAGGGGGAGGACGGCCGTGCGGCCCTGCAAGGGGTCTTCGGGGGCCAGCGGGCCCACCGCGGCCCAGCATGCCGCCGCCGTCGGCTCCACCGACAGGCCGCGGCCGGCCAGGTCCCGCTGGGCCTCGCGGAGCCGCGCGTCCGGCACCGTCAGGAACGTGCCGCCCGACTTCCGGACCGCCGCCAGGATCTGCCGGGCCCGCGGCGGAGCCGGGATCGCGATGCCCTCGGCCAGGGTGGGCCGCTGCACGACCGGCTCCGCGTCCTCCGCCCCGGCGGCGAACGCCGAGGCCAGCGGGGCCACCGCCGCCGCCTGTACGGCGATCAGCGCCGGCGGCCGCACGCCGCGCCGGGCCAGCTCCTCCACGGCCAGCGCGGCCCCCAGCAGCAGGGTGCCGTTGCCCACCGGAACCACCAGCGCGTCCGGCAGCCGCCCCGACATTGCCTCCCAGATCTCGTACACATACGTCTTCGTGCCGTGCAGGAAGTACGGGTTGAAGACGTGGCTCGCGTAGAACACCCCCGGCTCGTCCGCCGCGGCCCGAGCCGCCTCCGCCGTCGCCTCGCGGCCGCCCGGAACCGTCCGTACCGCCGCCCCGTGGGCCCGGATCCGGTCCGTCTTCCGCTCCGAGGTGCCCTCGGGCACGAAAACTTCACAACTCAGCCCGGCCCGTGCGCAGTACGCCGCCACGGCCGCCCCCGCGTTGCCGCTGCTGTCCGCCACCACCCGCTGCGGGGCGAGCCGCCGGGCCACCTCCGCGAGCATCACCGCGCCCCGGTCCTTGAACGACAGGGTGGGCATCAGGTAGTCGAGTTTGGCGTGAACCCGCTCTGCCAGCGGCACCATCGGAGTGTTCCCCTCCGCCAGTGACACGGAGAACGCCCCCGGCAGCGGCAGCGCGGCCGCGTACCGCCACAGCGAGTTCGGACCCGAGGACGGTTCCAGCGCGCTGGCCGGATCCGGTGTGAAGTCGAGGTCCCAGGGGCCGGCGCAGACGGGGCAGCACCAGGGCGCCGTCCGGACGTCCGCGCGTGTGCCGTCCTCGGGGCAGAGGTATCCGGGGAGTGCGTGCGTCATGTGCGGAGCGCCTTTGCTCGATCATGGCGGGCATGTGGCATGGATGTTACGCGTCGGCCGTCCTCTTGTGGGAGCTGGTGAGGGTGCGTCAACCTTTCGGTGGCGGACGCCCGTTCGGCCGAATCAATTGTCATGGGCATGGCTATCCCACATGCCCGTGCGTCGGACCGCGCGGCTCCGCCCAACCCCCCGCAACGCACCACCTATGAGGAGGACCCCTCACATGTCCGTGATGCGTCACACCCGCCGGAAGCTCGCCGGCATCAGTGCGACCGCTGTCGTGGCCCTCGCGCTCGGCACGGCCGCGGCGCTGCCCGCCTCGGCCGCCGACAGCGGCCCGCAGGGCGTCATCGAGAACGCCGGTGTCGCCGGAGCCGTCCCCGGCAGCTACATCGTGACTCTGCACGACACCGCCGCCCGCTCCACCGCGGACAGCGGCAAGGCCGTCGCCAAGCGGTACGGCGCGAAGATCGACCGGACCTACAGCGCCGCCCTCAACGGCTACTCCATCGAGGTCTCCGAGGCGCAGGCCAAGAAGCTGGCCGCCGACCCGGCGGTCAAGTCGGTCGTGCAGAACCGGGTCTTCACCATCGACGCCACCCAGCCCAACCCGCCGTCCTGGGGCCTGGACCGCATCGACCAGCGGGCCCTCCCGCTGAACCAGAGCTACACCTACCCGGACAAGGCCGGCGAGGGCGTCACCGCCTACATCATCGACACCGGCGTCCGCAAGACGCACCAGGACTTCGGCGGCCGCGCCGCCGACGGCTACGACGCGATCGACAACGACAACACCGCCCAGGACGGCCACGGCCACGGCACGCACGTCGCCGGCACCGTCGGCGGCGGGGCGTACGGCGTGGCCAAGAAGGTCAAGATCGTCGGCGTCCGCGTGCTCAACAACCAGGGCTCGGGCACGACCGCCCAGGTCGTCGCCGGCATCGACTGGGTGACGCAGAACGCCGTCAAGCCGGCCGTGGCGAACATGTCGCTCGGCGGCGGCGCGGACTCCGCGCTCGACACCGCCGTGCGCAACTCCATAGCCTCCGGCATCACCTACGCGGTCGCGGCGGGCAACGAGTCCACCGACGCCTCCACCAAGTCCCCGGCGCGCGTCGCCGAGGCCATCACGGTGGGCGCCACGACCAACACCGACGCCAGGGCCAGCTACTCCAACTACGGCTCGATCCTGGACATCTTCGCGCCGGGCTCCTCCATCACCTCCACGTGGGGCACGGGCGACACCGCCACCAACACCATCTCCGGCACCTCCATGGCCTCGCCGCACGTCGCGGGCGCGGCCGCGCTGTACCTCTCGCAGAACCCGGGCAGCACCCCCGCCCAGATCCGCGACGGCCTGGTGGCCGCGTCGACCCCGAACGTGGTGACCAGCCCCGGTACCGGCTCCCCGAACCGGCTGCTGAACGTGGGCGCCGGCGGCACCGTCCCGCCCGGCCCGAAGTTCGAGAACACCGCCGACTACGCGATCAACGACAACGCGACCGTCGAATCGCCGATCACCGTCAGCGGAGTCTCCGGCAACGCCCCGGCCGCGCTGAGCGTGCCGGTGGACATCAAGCACACCTACACCGGTGACCTGAAGGTCGACCTCGTCGCCCCCGACGGCACCGTCTACACCCTGCACAACCGGTCCGGCGGCAGCGCCGACAACATCATCAAGACCTTCACGGTCAACGCCTCCTCCGAGACGGCCAACGGGGTCTGGAAGCTCCGGGTGAACGACAACGCGAACGTCGACACCGGCAAGATCGACTCCTGGGCGCTGCAGTTCTGAGGCACCGGTGCCGGACCTGAGGTACCGGTACCGGACACGAGGCACCGGAACTGAACGCACGCGCTGAACCGCGGTGAACAGGCGGGGGCGACCGACAGGGCGGTCGCCCCCGCTGCGTACTATTCGCGCATTCGTTCGCGCCCCCGTAATGGAGTTCCCCAGCCCGTGAGCACCCCGCCGACCCCTCCCTCCGGACCGGGCCACGCCTGGCCGCCGCCCTCCCCGCAGCCGGGGTGGGGGCCGCCACCCGGCTACGGGCAGCCGCATCCGGAGCAGCGGCTCAACGGCTTCGCGCTCGCCTCGCTGCTGGTCGGGCTGCTGTGCCTGCCGCCGCTGGGCATCGTCTTCGGCATCGTGGCCCTCGTACAGATCGCCAGGCAGCGGCAGCGGGGCAGGGCGCTCGCGATCGTGGGCCTGGCGGTGTCCGTGGTGATGACCGGCGCGATGGTGTTCACCGTCGACCGGCTCGCCTCGGCGGTCCGCGACCGGATGGACTCGGTGGGCGGGTACGCGGACGTCGAGGGCGACCTCAGGGACCTCGACGACCTGCGGGCGGGCGACTGCTTCAACGTCCCGGGCGGGGACCTGCTGGCCGACCGGCCCCTGACCTACAGGATCGACTGCGCCGAGCCGCACCACGGCGAGGTGACCGCGTCCAAGCTGGTGGAGCCGGCGGGCGCCCCCGAATCGGCCGAGGCGGACCGGGCGTCCGAGGACGAGTGCTGGAAGGCGCAGGACGCGTACGCGATGGACACCTGGGCGCTGCCCGCCTCCGCGGAGATGTTCTACTTCGCGCCCTCCCGCCAGTCCTGGCGCCAGGGGGACCGGCGGCTGGTGTGCGTGATCGGTACGACGGCGGAGGAGCGGCGGGGCAGCCTGCGCCAGGACGCCGGATCGCTGAAGCCCGAGCAGTCCGCCTTCCTGCGGGTGGCCAACGAGGTCGAGTTCGTCCTCGGCCGCCCGCCGGCGGGGGATCTGGAGGACACCCTCCCCGAGCACCAGGCGTGGGCGCGCAGCGTGTACGCGGCGCTCGGTCACGAGGCGAAGGTGCTGGAGGCCGACCGCACCCGGCCCGGGCTGGAGAAGGCGGTCGCGGCGCAGCTGGGCGAGATCGAGGCGGCCCGCGCGGCATGGCAGCGGACCTCCCAGGCGAAGACGGCCGCCGAGTTCGACCGGCAGTGGGACCGGTCGCTGCGCGCGATGTCCGTGGAGACGGAGAAGGCGCTGCGCGGTGCGTACGGGCTGGCGACGGAGGTTCCCGAGTGGCTGGCGGAGTCCCCGGAGGGCCCGGGGAACGGGCCCGGCCGGGAGCCCTCGGCGCAGGCGGCGTGACGTCGTCCGCGTAACGCGCGGTAACGGGTTTGGGTGACCAGGCTTCATCACTTCGGGTGAAACTCTGGCCCTTGCTTGCGGTGTACAACCGTCGGTTGCCAGGGTGTAGCTGTCTGTCAACCTGATGGGAGTGGCCAGTGACTTTCGGTGAGCAGCCGGCCTATCTGCGCGTGGCCGGGGATCTGCGACGGAAGATCGTCGACGGTTCCCTGCCCCCGCACGCCCGGCTCCCCTCGCAGGCCCGGATCCGCGAGGAGTACGGGGTCTCCGACACCGTGGCGCTGGAGGCGCGCAAGGTCCTCATGGCGGAGGGGCTGGTCGAGGGCCGGTCCGGGTCGGGCACGTATGTGCGGGAGCAGCCGGTGCCGCGCCGGGTCGCCCGCTCCGGCTACCGCACGGGCGGCACCTCGACGCCGTTCCGCCAGGAGCAGGCGGAGTCGGGCGCGCGCGGCACGTGGGAGTCGAACAGCGAGCAGGCGGCGGCCCCGTCGGAGATCGCCAAGCGGCTCGGCATCGAGCCGGGCGAGCGGGTGATGCGCACGCGGTACGTGTTCCGCGACGCGGGCGAGGCGATGATGCTGTCGACCTCGTGGGAGCCGCTGGCCGTGACCGGGCGCACGCCGGTGATGCTGCCGGAGGAGGGCCCGCTGGGGGGCTCCGGGGTGGTGGACCGGATGGCCGCGATCGACGTCGTGGTGGACAACGTGGTGGAGGAGGTCGGCGCGAGGCCGGGGCTGGCGGAGGAGATCCTGCTCCTCGGCGGGGTGCCGGGACACGTGGTGCTGGTGATCGGCCGCACGTACTTCGCCTCGGGCCGGGCGGTGGAGACGGCCGACGTGGTCGTCCCGGCGGACCGCTACCGGCTGGCGTACCACCTGCCGGTGCGCTGACCCGACCGCGCCGCCGCCGCTGCCGCCCGCCCCCGCCGAGGCCTCCCGGGGCTCCGCCCCGGACCCTCCCCCAGACTGCGTCCGGGGCCCCGGGCGGGGCCGGATTCCGGCCGATGCCGCCTGGCGCGTGCGGGGGGAGGGCCCGTACCCCGAAGTCGGCCCTGCCTGGCACGACCCGGCCCCGCCGGCGATGGAGGCGCGGGGCGCGGGGCAGAGCCCCCGGCGGCGGCGCCGCATCCGAAGGCGGGTGGGGGTGCGGGGGTGTATCCCCTGACCCTGGTCACGGGTGACGACCCGTCACCCGCCCTCCTCGTACGCCGGATCCGAACCGGCGCGCACGGCGCACTCGTACGCATGGCCGAATGCGTACGCCCCGGGGTACCTCTTCGTGAAAAACCGTATCCGCTCCGTAAAGTCCGGGCGTAAGCTCGGGCATATGCGCAATGCGGTTTCCCGGGCAGGTACGTCGGCGGAGGGTGAAACGCGATGAACGACAGCGGTGCCCTGCTCCCGTGGCTGGTCATACGTCAGGACGACAACGGCAACCGCTACCGGGTGGGACGGTACTCCACCCGGGCCGAGGCCCAGAAGGTCGTCGACAGCCTCGACGACCGTGGACACAAGCAGCTCTACTGGGTCGAGCGGATCGGTCAGACCGCCACGATGAACTGAGCATCCAGAGTTGACATAGGCTCCGCCCATGACGGTACGAGTGGTCGTGGGCGGAGCCCTTTGTCATGAGGGGCGCCTGCTGGCCGCTCGCCGCAGCGCACCCCCCGAGCTGGCCGGACGCTGGGAGCTGCCGGGCGGCAAGGCCGAGCCGGGCGAGTCCGTCCCCGAGGCGCTGGTGCGCGAACTGCGCGAGGAGCTCGGCGTCGAGGCCGAGCCGCTGGAGCGGATCCCCGGCGAGTGGCCGCTGAGGCCCGGCCTCGTCCTGCACGTGTGGACCGCGCGCCTGGTCTCCGGCGAGCCGTCGCCGCTCGAGGACCACGACGAGCTGCGCTGGCTCGGGCCGGAGGAGCTGGAGTCGGTGGACTGGCTCGACCAGGACCGGCCCGCCGTCGCCGAGGCCGGGCGCCGGCTGCGCGCGGGGCGGCGCCCGGAGCTGCACGACGGGGCGCCCGGGGGCGCGTGACGCGCGCTTCCTAGGCCGTCTGCGCCACAGTGCGCCGGTGCGTGGGGGATCGAGTGGTACGACGCCCTGAATATCGGGTATGTCGCTATTAGTCCCTATCTCGTCCCCCTTTCGTCCCCGACGAACCGGACTGGGGTCGCTGCCGGCCCGGGAAGTGATCGGCGTGATCGACACAGACGGTGAATGCGCCGAGTGGGCCTTTCCCGCTGAGCCCGGCGCCGTCCGAACCGCCCGCCACGCCGTGCGGGGCACCCTGCGGGAATGGGGCCTCGAATCCGTCGGCGATGTGACCGTCCTGCTGGTCAGCGAGCTCGTCACCAACTCCCTGCGGTACGCGTCCGGCCCCATCGGCGTCCGGCTGGTACGGCGGAATCCGGCCGCCGGCAGTGCCGTCGGCGGGGCCGCCCTTCTCGTGGAAGTTTCCGATCCGCTTCCGGATCCGCCCCGCGAGCGCGTCGCACACGCCGAGGACGAGGGCGGCCGCGGACTGCACCTCGTCGCCGTCTCCTCGCAGCGCTGGGGGACCCGCCACGGGAAGTCGGGCAAGACTGTGTGGTTCGAGTTGGCTCTTCCTGGTGAGTAACAAGGTGACGGGTGGCCTGGGGGCACCCCCGGACGAAGTCCGGGGGACATCACACGAGGTGGCTCGAAACTAACGGGACCTTTTTGTGATCGTGAACGCCGTGCCGTCCGGGGCCGTGGTGCTGAATACTGCGGTCATGGCCGGTCCGGTTGCGGTGAGCTGGAGGGGACGGTCGCGTGAGCGAGATACCTGCGCAGGCACATCAGACCAGGGTGCCCGGGGAGACATGGCACGACTCCCTGTGGCACAGCAGTCCTCCTGGCTCGATATATGACTACATAAAGGTCGCCTCGTTCTCGATCGGGCCCGACGGGCTCATCGACCAGTGGAGCCTGCGCGCCGAGGACCTCTTCGGCCTGACCGCGGCCCAGGCGGTGGGCCGCGATCCGGTCGACGCCTTCATGCCGCCCGAGCTGCGGCCCGGCGGACACCGCCGGGTCGCCGAGATTCTCGACGGCAAGGAATGGACCGGTCTCGTCCCCTTCCGGATCCCCGGCGGAGACGGCGAGCACGGCGTGGCCGAGATCTATGTGATGCCCACGCAGACCGAAGCCGCCGAGCGGGCCGCGCTGTGCGTGGTCGTGGACGTCCGCGCGCTGCGGCGCATCGAATCCGATCTGGCGGCTTCACAGGCCATATTCGGCCAATCCCCTTTCGGATTCCTGCTCTTCGGTACGGACCTCACCGTGCAGCGGGCCAACCGCCGCTTCGCCGCCGTGTTCGGGGGCTCCGCCGAGGAGCACCGCGGCCGGACCGTGCACGACTACCTGCCCGCGCACGAGGCCGACCGGATGGCCGAGGCCCTGCGCCGGGTCCTGGAGACCGGGGAATCGGTCACCGACCTGCGCATCACCGGCGCCGCCCCCGGCAGCCGGGACAACCGCCACTGGTCCATCAACCTCTACCGCGTGCACGGCGGCACCGGCCGGCCCATCGGCGTGGCCGGGATCGGCACCGACGTCACCCGCCGGCACCTCGCCGCCCGCGAGGCCGCCGGGGTCCGGCGCAACCTCGCCCTGCTCAACGCGGCCGGGCACCGCATCGGCAACTCCCTCGACCTGGAGACCACCGCCCGCGAACTCCTCGACGTCACCGTCCCGGGCTTCTGCGACCTGGCCGCCGTCGACCTCTACCAGGGGCTGCTGCTCGGCGACGACGACCGGCCCGCGCGGCCGCAGGGCCCCGGGGTGCCCTCGCTGCCGCCCGGCCTGGGCGCCGGCCGGGCCCCGTCCGCGCCCCTGCGGCGGGTCGCCTTCGCCTCGGCCGTCTCGGACGCCCCGCTGTCGGGACCGGGCGCGCCGGTCTCCGTGGGCGAGGTGCACCGCTATCCGGCGGCCTCGCCGGGCGCGCTGGCGCTGCGCACGGCACGGCCGCGGCTCATCGAGGGCGGCGGCCCGGACGACCTCGTGCAGTCCACCCTCGTCGTGCCGATGGTCGCCCACGACACGGTGGTCGGCCTCGCGCAGTTCTCCCGTACGAAGGGCAGCGAACCCTTCGGCGAACGGGACCGGGCCGTCGCCGTGGAGCTGGCCGCCCGGGCCGCAGTCTGCATCGACAACGCGCGGCTCTACCGGCGCGAGCACGAACGGGCGCTGATCCTGCAGCGCAGCCTGCTGCCGCCCGGCGACCCGGAGGCGGCCGGCCTGGACATCGCCTGCCGCTACCTGCCGGGGAACGCGGCCACCGAGGTCGGCGGCGACTGGTTCGACGTCATCGAACTGCCCGGCCACCGCACGGCGCTGGTCGTCGGCGACGTGATGGGACGGGGGCTGCGGGCGGCCGTGGCGATGGGCGAACTGCGCACCGCCGTACGGACCCTGGCGCTGCTGGACCTCGAACCGGCGGAGGTGCTGACCGCGCTCGACGAGATCGCCCGGGGCCTTGGGGCGCCCGGCGGCTCCCAGCAGGCCTCGCGGGCGGCCCTGCACTCGCGGGACGCGGACCGCTCGGAGGTGTACCTCGCCACCTGCGTGTACGCCGTCTACGACCCGGTGACGCGGCGCTGCACGATCGCCAACGCGGGCCACATGCCGCCCGTCCTGGTCGAACCGCCGGACGAGGAAGGCCGGCCGCGGCCCGCGCTGCTGCTGGAGGTGCCGCCGGGGATGCCGCTGGGGGTGGGCGGGGAGCCGTTCGAGGAGGTCGAGGTGGACCTGCCGGAGGGGGCACTGCTGGCCCTGTACACCGACGGGCTGGTCGAGTCCCGGGACCACCCGCTGGAGGAGGGGCTGCGCGGCCTGCGGGAGGCGCTGGCGGATCCGGTCCGCCCCCTGGAGGACGTCTGCGACCACGTGCTGAACACGCTGGACACCCGGCACGGCGAGGACGACATCGCCCTGTTGATGGCACGGGTGCAGGGCCTGCCGCAGGAGGCGGTGGGGGACTGGCAGCTGCCCCGTGAGGCGCGCTCGGTGGGCCGGGCCCGGGAGCTGGCGCGGGCGAAGCTGCCCGCGTGGGGCCTGGAAGGGCTGCTGGACACCACCGAGCTGCTGGTCAGCGAGCTGGTGACCAATGCGCTGCGGTACGGGGAGGGCGAGATCAGGCTGCGGCTGCTGCTGGACCGGACGCTGGTGTGCGAGGTGTGGGACGCGAACCTGGTGCAGCCGCGGCGGCGGCGGGCGCGCGACACGGACGAGGGCGGGCGGGGGCTCCAGCTCGTCGGCCTGCTCTCCGCGGGCTGGGGCACCCGGCGGACCCACCGGGGCAAGACGGTCTGGTTCGAGCTGCCGCTGCCCGGGGAGGCGGCCGAAGCCGTGGCCGAGCTGTCGGCGGAGCAGCTGCTGAGCATGTACGGCTGAGCCGCTGCCGGCGGCCGTGCCCGAGATCGGGCCGAGCGCCGTTCGGGGGCTCCGCCCCGCATCCAGCCCCCGCCGGCGGTTGAGGCGCGGGGTTCGGGGTTCGGGGCTGAGCCCCGGGAAGCGGCGCCGCACCGGCTCCCGGGAGGGTCAGGCGGCTCGGCCCTGCTTGAGCGCGGCGAGCCGGGCTTCGATCTCCGAGGTCTTGCCGATGTCCTCCAGGGACTCGAACTGCGCGTCCAGGGAGGACGCGGCCAGTTCCTGCTTGCCCAGGGCCATGGCCTCCTCCCGGCGGACCTTCTCCTCGAAGCGGTTCAGGTCGCTCGTCGGGTCCATCACGTCGATGTTCTTCACCGCGTCCAGCATCGTGTTCTGCGCCTGCGCGGTCTTGGCCCGCGCCACCAGTTCGTCGCGCTTCGCCTGGAGCTCCGTCAGCTTGTTCTTCATCGAGGCGAGGCCCGACTTGAGCTTGTCGACGACCTCCGTCTGGGCGGCGATGGTCGGCTCCGCCGTCTGCGCCTCCTTCTCGGACTGCAGCTGGCGGCCCAGGGCCACCTTGGCGAGGTTGTCGAACCTGTCGGCGTCCGCCGCGCTGCCCGCCGCGCGCAGCTCGTCCGCCTTCCGGCTCGCCGCCAGCGCCTTGCCGCCCCACTCGCCGGCCGCCTCCACGTCCTCCCGGTGGTCGGCCTCCAGCATCCGGAGGTTGCCGATCGTCGTCGCGACGGCCTGCTCCGCCTCCGAGATGTTGTTCGTGTAGTCCCGGATCAGCTGGTCCAGCATCTTCTGCGGATCCTCCGCCTGGTCCAGCAGCGCGTTGATGTTGGCCTTCGCGAGCTGGGTGACGCGGCCGAGGATGGTCTGCTTGCTCATGCGGGTCTCTCCTGGTCAGGGGGGTGGGTGGGGTACGGGCTGAGGTTCAGAAGCGGCCGCCGCCGCCCATCCGGCCGCGGGTTCCGCCGCCGCCGAAGGATCCGGGGCCGGCCCCGCCGCCGAAGCCGCCGCCGCCGCCGAAGCCCCCGCCCCGGCCGCCCCCGAAGCCGCCGCCGCCCCGCAGGATCTCGCCGAGGATGATCCCGCCGAGCACGGCGCCGCCCTGGCCGCCGCCGGACCGCCGGCCCGCGTACGGGTCCTGGTACGCCCGTACGTCCTGCTCCGCCAGCTGCTGAGCCTGCCGGGCCAGTGCGTCCGCCTGCTGGGCCTCCGCCAGGGCGGCCGCGGGGTCCGTACCCGTCAGGGACGCCGAGCGCTCCATGTGCCGCTGGGCCTCCGCCAGCCGGGTGCGGGCCTGGCTGCCCACCGCGCCCCGGCTGGTGGTGATGTAGTCCGTGGCCGCGCCGATCGCGCTGCGCGCCGAGAGCACGGCCTGGTCGAGCAGGGCCACCGCCCGCTGCCGGCCCGACTCCCGCTCCCGCGCCCCGGCCAGCGCCTCGTCCAGGGCCGCGTCGGCCTCCTCCACGCGCCGCAGCGCGTCGATCGGGTCGTAGCGGCCGCCCTGCTGCTCCCGCCGGACGTCGGCCAACACCGCCTCGGCGCGGCCGATCCGGCCGCGCAGGTCCGCCGTCGAGGTGCCTTCCGCGGTGCCGCTGAGCAGCCCGCCCGCGTCCGCGAGGTCGGCCTGCGTCTCGGTCAGCGCGCCCGGCAGCTTCCCCGCCGCCTCCGCCAGCTCCTGCGCCCGCCGCTCCACCGCGTCGACCAGCGTCGCCGCCTGGTCGACCGCGCCCTCCGCGGCCCGCACGTGCACGGCCGCCCGCCCGTTGTCGCCGCCGTCGACGGCCGCGCGGGCCTCGCCGAGGTGGGTGGTGGCGAACAGCAGCCGGTCCTCGGCCTGTTCGGGGTTGGCGGCCACGGGCGCGGACGCGGAGTCCGCGTACCGCCCCGTCAGCGCGGTCAGGGTGGCCGCGGCCGTCGTGGTGCGCCCCGTCAGGGCCCGGAAGTGCGCCTCCACGGTGGCGAGGGCCTGCGGGGCGTTCTTCTCCAGGTCCCGCAGCCGGTCGAAGTCCGCGGTCTCGGCGTCCAGCCGCCGGCCGGCCTCGGTGCACCGGGCGACGATCTCGTCGAGCATCCGGCGCCGGGTCGCGTCGTCCTCGGGGTAGGCGTCGTCGAGCTGCTGGCGCAGCCGGAAGGCGTGCGTCAGCTCGTCCTTGGCGTACTGCACGGCCGTCTTGAACGGGGCGACCGCCTCGTCCCCGAACTGCGCGGTGGCGAAGCCCAGTTCCTCGGTGCTGGTGCGGATGGAGTCGTCGGTCTCCACGAGCAGCTCCTTGGCCCGCGCGTCCAGCTCCGGCAGCGGAATCCGGTCGGGCGCGCCCTGCGGCCACCCCGGTCCGGTCTTCGTGCCGCGCCCGCCGCCCGCTCCGGTCCCGCGCTTGCGGCGGGTGTACGCGTACGCGCCGAGCGCCCCGGCGGCGCCCACCGCGATCACGGGCAGCACGTAGTCCCCGGCTCCGCTCTCGCCGCCCGCCTTCCCGCCGGGATCCGCCGGGCCGGGGGTGATGGCGGGCGCGGGCACGGGCCGCCCGCCGAGGACCGCGGCGTAGCCGTTCGCGGCGCCGATGGCCGCGCCCGCCCAGTCGTTCTGCTTCAGGGCGGGCTCGATGGCGGTCCGGGCGACGTCCGCGAGCTGCTGCTCGGTGAACCCGGAGTCGACGGCGGCGGAGTAGGCGTACTGGCGGACCCCGGTTCCCACCGCCAGCAGGACGTCGTCCTGGCCCAGGCCGTTCTTCTGCGCGGTGGCGTCGGCCCAGCTCTGGGCCGAGCGCCCGGAGAAGTCCCGTACGTACGTCACGAAGAGCTGGATCCGCCGGTCGGCGTACAGCTTGTCGAGCGCGGCGGTGACCGCGGCCTCGCGGTCGCCCAGGGCGCCGACCCGGTCGGTGATCTGCCCCTGCTGCGAAAGGGTGACGGGATCCTCCGCCCGCGCGGGCGGTGCCCCGGCCAGGCCCCAGCCGCCGAGCGCCAGCAGCGCGGCGGCGAGGGGGAGCCCGGCCCGTACGACCCTGGTGCTTCTCGGCGCAGTCACATCTGGGAGATTATGGGTGGTTTCATCCCCCCGCACCCGGAGGGGCGGGGCCCGCTCCCCGCCGGGGAGCGGCTCCCCGGCGAGGACTACGGACTACGGACGACGGATGACGGACTACGGACTACGGCTCGGAGCGTCGGCGGATCCTGCTGCCCAGCCACACCAGCGGGTCGTACTTGCGGTCCACCGCCCGCTCCTTCAGCGGGATCAGCGCATTGTCGGTGATCTTGATGCCCTCGGGGCAGACCTCCGTGCAGCACTTGGTGATGTTGCAGTAGCCGAGCCCGTGCTCCTCCTGCGCGCTGCGCTTGCGGTCCAGGCCCTCCTCGGCCGCCGCGTCCAGGGGGTGCATGTCCAGCTCCGCCACCCGCATCAGGAAGCGCGGACCGGCGAAGGCCGTCTTGTTCTCCTCGTGGTCGCGCACCACGTGGCAGGTGTCCTGGCACAGGAAGCACTCGATGCACTTGCGGAACTCCTGCGAGCGCTCCACGTCGATCTGCTGCATCCGGTACGCGCCTGGGGCCACCCCCTCCGGCGGGACGAAGGCCGGGACCTCCCGGGCCTTCTGGTAGTTGAAGGAGACGTCCGTGACCAGGTCGCGGATGACGGGGAAGGCGCGCAGCGGGGTCACCGTGATCGTCTCGGACCGCTCGAAGGTGGACATCCGCGTCATGCACAGCAGCCGCGGCCGGCCGTTGATCTCCGCGCTGCACGATCCGCACTTGCCCGCCTTGCAGTTCCAGCGCACCGCGAGGTCCGAGGCCTGCGTCGCCTGGAGCCGGTGGACGATGTCCAGGACCACCTCCCCGTCGTGCACCTCGACGGTGAAGTCCCGCAGTTCCCCGCCCTCCGCGTCGCCCCGCCAGATCCGGAAGCTCGCGTCGTACGTACTCATTCGTAGAGCTCCTCTTCGGCGAGGTACTTGACCAGCTCTTCCTTCTCGAAGAGCGCGAGCAGGTCGGATCGGATGGGCTCGGTGCGGGTGCGCACGAGGGCGATCCGGTCTGCGGCGGGATCGGCCGGGACCGGGTCGACGGGCCGGCACAGCAGGTTCACCGGACGCCAGTCGCGCTCCATCGCCGGGCAGTCCTCGCGGGTGTGACCGCCCCGGCTCTCGGTGCGCTCCAGCGCGGCCCGGGCCACGCACTCGCTGACCAGCAGCATGTTCCGCAGGTCCAGGGCCAGGTGCCAGCCCGGGTTGAACTGCCGGTGGCCCTCGACACCGGCGCGGGCGGCCCGCTCGCGCAGGCCCGCCAGCTTCTCCAGGGCCTCGGCCATCTCGCCCGCCCGGCGGATGATGCCGACCAGGTCGTTCATGGTCGTCTGGAGCTCCTGGTGGAGCGTGTACGGGTTCTCCGCGCCGTCGGCCGCGTGGAACGGGGCCAGCGCCTCCGCGGCCGCCGCGTCGATCTCCGACGGGGACACGGCCGGGCGCGGTCCGCTCCCGGCGGCGTACTCGGCCGCGTGCAGCCCGGCCCGCCGCCCGAAGACGAGCAGGTCGGACAGGGAGTTGCCGCCGAGCCGGTTCGAGCCGTGCATCCCGCCGGCGACCTCGCCCGCCGCGTAGAGCCCCGGGACCCCGACCGTGGCGGCGGTCTCGGAGTCGACCGCGATCCCGCCCATCACGTAGTGGCAGGTCGGGCCGACCTCCATCGGCTCGGCGGTGATGTCCACGTCCGCCAGCTCCTTGAACTGGTGGTACATCGAGGGCAGCCGCCGCTTGATCCGCTCCGCGGGCATCCGGGTGGACACGTCCAGGAAGACCCCGCCGTGCGGGGAGCCGCGGCCCGCCTTCACCTCGGAGTTGATGGCCCGGGCGACCTCGTCGCGCGGCAGCAGCTCGGGGGGACGCCGGTTGTGGTCCGGGTCCTCGTACCAGCGGTCGCCCTCCTCCTCCGACTCGGCGTACTTCTCCTTGAAGACGTCGGGGATGTAGTCGAACATGAACCGCTTGCCCTCGCTGTTGCGCAGCACCCCGCCGTCGCCGCGCACCGATTCGGTGACGAGGATGCCCTTCACCGAAGGCGGCCAGACCATGCCGGTCGGGTGGAACTGCACGAACTCCATGTTCAGCAGGGGCGCGCCCGCGAGCAGGGCCAGCGCGTGGCCGTCGCCGGTGTACTCCCAGGAGTTGGAGGTGGTCTTGAAGGACTTGCCGATCCCGCCGGTCGCGAGGACCACCGCCGGGGCCTCCAGGACGAAGAACCGCCCGGACTCCCGTTCGTAGCAGAAGGTCCCCGAGACCCGCTGCTCCGCGGCGGCGCCGCTGTCGGACTCGGTCTTCAGGACCCTGGTGACCGTGCACTCCTGGAAGACCTTGAGCCGGGCCTCGTAGTCCCCGTACTCCTTGAAGTCCTCCTGCTGGAGCTGGACGATCTTCTGCTGGAGGGTGCGGATCAGCTCCAGGCCGGTGCGGTCCCCGACGTGCGCGAGGCGCGGGTACTCGTGGCCGCCGAAGTTGCGCTGGGAGATCTTCCCGTCGGCCGTGCGGTCGAAGAGCGCGCCCCAGGTCTCCAGCTCCCAGACCCGGTCCGGGGCCTCCTTCGCGTGCAGCTCGGCCATCCGCCACTGGTTGAGGAACTTGCCCCCGCGCATCGTGTCGCGGAAGTGCACCTGCCAGTTGTCGCCCTCGTTGACGTTGCCCATGGAGGCGGCGATCCCGCCCTCCGCCATCACCGTGTGGGCCTTGCCGAACAGGGACTTGCAGATCACGGCCGTACGGGCGCCGCGCTCGCGGGCCTCGATCGCGGCCCGCAGTCCCGCGCCGCCCGCGCCGACCACGACCACGTCCCACTGCTGCCGTTCCACTTGAGTCATCTAGAAGATCCTCGGGTCGGTGAAGGCGCCGCTGGCCACTAGGTACACGTAGAAGTCGCACAGGGCGACGCTGATCAGGGAGGCCCACGCCAGCTGCATGTGACGGGTGTTGAGCCGGCTCACCCAGCCCCACAGCCGGTAGCGCACCGGGTGCTTCGAGAAGTGCTTGAGGCGGCCGCCCATGATGTGCCGGCACGAGTGGCAGGACAGGGTGTAGGCCCAGATCAGCACGATGTTGACGAGGAAGATCAGCGTGCCCAGGCCCATGTGGCCCCAGGCGTAGTGCTCGTCGCGGAAGGTCAGCACGGTGTCGTACGTGAGGATCCCCGCGACCGGCAGCGCCGCGTAGAAGAAGTACCGGTGCATGTTCTGGAAGACCAGCGGGAAGCGGGTCTCGCCCGTGTACTTCGCGTGCGGTTCGGCGACCGCGCAGGCGGGCGGCGAGGCCCAGAAGCCCCGGTAGTAGGCCTTGCGGTAGTAGTAGCAGGTCAGCCGGAAACCGAGCGGGAAGACCAGGATCAGCAGGGCGGGGGACAGGCCCCACCAGCTGCCGAACAGGTCCCAGTTGGGGCCGCCGCGCATCTCCTGGCAGTTCTCCGCGAGACACGGGGAGTAGAACGGCGAGACGTACGGGGCCGCGTAGTAGTCGGCGTTCGCGAAGGCCCGCCACGTCGAGTAGACGATGAAGGCGAGCAGCCCGGCCGCGGTGCCGGCGGGGGCCAGCCACCACCGGTCGGTCCGCAGGTGCCGGGCGGCGATCGCGGCCCGGGAGGCGTCGTGGACGCCGCCGCCGGGCCGCTGCTGGGGTGGTTGTGTGCCTGTGGCCAAAGGAGACTCCGGGAGAGGAGTGACGGGCCCAGGAGGCCCGGCCGCCTGGGGCGGCCGGGCCAGATGGGTGAAGGGCGTACGGGTGCCCGCGGGGGACGAGGGCGTCAGGGTGCGCGGCGGTCGCGGGCGCCCAGGCCCTCGTCGTCGGTGTCCGTCCACAGCGAGCTGTCGTACGGGGTGTCGGGAACCGTCACCATGCGGGACGGGTCGGGCGGGGCGGAGCCGGTCCGCGGGCCCGCCGCAGGCTGACGTCCGGCCTGCTGTTCGAGCCGCTCGACCTTGCGCGTCAGCTCGTCCAGGTTGCGCCGTACGGCATTCAGGTCGTCTTGCAGGGACATGATTCTTTGCCCTCACTTCCGCAGGGTGCGGTGGCAACGCTCATGTGCGCCTGGCAGTGTCGCCCTTCGCGTCCCCGGTTGTGAAGGGACGTGCAGCGATTGCGGGCGCGCAGGCGTGAACTGTGCGCCCCTCCCTGGACCCCATTCTCATCCCCCGGGTGAGGGAACGCCTCTCCGGCGCGCAAACGGGATTGGTCCGCACGGGTGGGGTTCGCGGCGTGGCGCGAGGCGGCTGCGAGGGGTGCGGCGGGGCGTCGATTTCAGTGGGTTCCGGCAACCGGTGTGATCAGCTCCATATACCGCCGAACGTGATCATGCTTCCCCCACGCCCCGCCCCGGAGGTACCACCCATGTCCCAGAGAAGGCGCAGGTCCTTGGCGCTCCTGACCTCGGGAGTCCTCGCACTGCCGCTGCTCACGGGCTGCGGCGCGGGTGACGACGAGGGCGGGCCGGTCGCCGCCGGCCCGGACATCGCCGCGGCCACGCGCGACAAGGTCGCCGACGGGGGTGTGCTGCGCTGGGCGGTGGACTCCCTGCCGGAGACCCTGAACACTTTCCAGGCCGACGCCGACGCCACCACCGCCCGGATCGCCGCGGCCGTGCTGCCGCAGCTGTTCGTGCTGGACGCCAAGGGGCGCCCGGTGGCCAATCCCGACTACCTGGAGAAGGCCGAGGTCGTCGAGCGGGAGCCCAAGCAGGTCGTCCTGTACAAGCTGAACCAGCAGGCGGTGTGGAGCGACGGCCGCGAGATCGGCGCCCCCGACTTCGTCGCCCAGTGGCGGGCCCTGAACGGCAAGGACTCGGCGTTCTGGACGGCCCGCAACGCCGGCTACGAGCGGATCGAGAAGATCGAGCGCGGCAAGACCGACCTCGAGGTCAAGGTCACCTTCGCCAAGCCGTACGCCGACTGGCGCTCGCTGTTCAGCCCGCTGTACCCCAAGCAGGTCACCGCCACCCCGGAGGCCTTCAACGAAGGCGCCCGCGGCGCCCTCAAGGTCACCGCGGGCCCCTTCGGCCTGGGGGCGATCGACAAGAAGACCGGCACCGCCTCGCTGACCCGCAACCCGCGCTGGTGGGGACAGCCGGCCAAGCTGGACACGCTGGTGCTGACGGCGGTCCCCCGGGCTCAGCGCCCGGCCGCACTGGCCTCCGGGAAGGTGGATCTGGCGGAGATCGACCGCTCCGGCGCCGACCGGATCGCACTCGCCCACCGCGACGCGAAGCAGGGCGGCAAGGGCTCGGGCGGAGCCCCGGCCCACGGACCCGAGGCCTCGATGACCGCCGCGCAGGCCACCTTGTCCTGGGCGGTCGCCTTCGGCGCGGACGAGGAGAAGGCCCTGGCGGAGGCGGAGACCCGCAAGAAGCACGTCGAGTCCGTCAAGCGGTACGCGGACGAGCAGACGGCCCTGCGGAAGTTCATCGTCCGCAAGTCCCTGGAGCCCGCCTACACGCAGCTGGCCATGAACGGCTCCGCCGGCCCGCTGGCCGACGAGCGGGTGCGCCGGGCGGTGGCGCGGGCGCTGAACCGCAAGGAGCTGGCCGAGATCGTGCTGAAGCCGCTCGGCCTGCCCGCGAAGCCGGTCGGCAGCCACGTGGCCCTGGCCGGGCAGCAGGCGTACGCCGACAACAGCGAGGCCCTCGGCGGCCAGGACACCCAGGCGGCCCAGGCCCTCCTCGCGGACGCCGGCTGGCGCCGCGGCGGCAAGATCACCGAACCGGCGGGCGCGAAGGCCGGCCCGGAGAGCGCGGCGCAGGACGACGGGAAGACCCCCGAGGGCCCGGGCACCGGGAACGACGGGCTCTACATCGTGGGCCAGGAGGACGGGAGCAACGGCGACCGCGGCGCCGCGCAGGGCTCGGCCGAGGGCGGGCTCGCCGTGGCCGGGGCCTTCGCTCCGGGCGCCGCCGGCGCGGCCCAGGACGTGCCCTCCCCGGTGCTCGCCCCCGCGCCCTTCGCGGCCCAGCAGGAGGCCCTCCTGCGGGCCCAGGCCGCCGCGGCGGCCACCGTGGACGACGCCAAGGACGGCGAGGAGGCCGCGGAGGGCGAGGACGCGAAGGACGGCGAGGGCGCCAAGGACGGCGAGGACGCCAAGGACGGCGACGAGGCCGAGGACGCCAAGGACGGCGAGGGTGCCGAGTCGGCCGATCCCGCCAAGGGCACCCCGCCCAAGCAGGCCGCCCGGACCTCCGGCGCGATGCTCGCCAAGGACGGCAAGCCGCTCAACCTGCGCTTCGTGCTCCCGGCCGGCCCCGGATCGGAGCCGCTGCGCGCGGTCGGCGACCGCATCGCCCAGATGCTCCGGAAGGTCGGGGTGACCACCGAGATCAAGAAGGTGGCCGACGAGAGCTTCTTCAAGGACCACATCGCCTCGGGCCAGTACGACCTCGCGCTCTACTCCTGGCCCGCGACGGCCTACCCGGCCACCGACGCCCGGCCGATCTTCGCCAAGCCGGAGCCGGCCGCCGACGGCTCGCTCCTCGTCGAACAGAACTACACCCGGGTGGGCACCGACCACATCGACCAGCTCTTCGACCAGGCGGCCGGGGAACTGGACGAGGAGCAGGCCCGCGAGCTGATGCGCAAGGCCGACGCCAGGATCTGGGCCGCCGCCGGCTCCATCCCGCTCTACCAGCGCCCGGAGCTGGTGGCCGTCAAGCCGTCCCTGGCCAACGCCGGCGCCTTCGGGCTCGGGGCACCCCGCTTCCAGGACATCGGCTGGAAGAAGCCCTCGACGGCCAAGGGCAAGAAGAAGTAGGCGAGTGGGCGAAGAAGTGGTGACAAAGGGGTTCCTGTCAGGTTGACCTTCGGATCCCAAGCTCAGATGTGACTCAAGTCCCTTGCCCGCCGGATCCTCCGGCGGGCAAGGTCGTGCATACCCGTTGACCCGCGTGTTTTCCGGCAGGACAGACGGCCGGTGCCCCCCACCCCGCATCCGGCCGTGCTCATTCGTCCGGCCTCTTGACAGACCCCCCGGCGGGCGGTTCCCGCCGCGCGACGTACCATGGGGTAAGGCCGTGGCAGGTTTTCGCCCGGCCGAGGCGCGCGTGCCAGGCCGTACGCGACGCCATCCACGATCCCGGGAGAAGCGCCGAAGTGCCCACGCGCCACGACATCCGTAACGTCGCCATCGTCGCCCACGTCGACCATGGCAAGACGACCATCGTCGATGCCATGCTCAAGCAGGCCGGTGCCTTCGCCGCCCACCAGCAGCTCGACGATCGCATGATGGACTCGAACGACCTGGAGCGTGAGAAGGGCATCACGATCCTCGCCAAGAACACGGCGGTGAAGTACCACCCCAAGGACGGCGGGGCCCCGATCACGATCAACATCATCGACACCCCCGGCCACGCCGACTTCGGTGGTGAGGTCGAGCGCGGTCTGTCGATGGTGGACGCCGTCGTCCTGCTGGTGGACGCCTCCGAGGGTCCGCTGCCCCAGACCCGCTTCGTCCTGCGCAAGGCCCTGCAGGCGAAGATGCCGGTCATCCTCTGCATCAACAAGACGGACCGTCCGGACTCCCGGATCGACGAGGTCGTCAACGAGACGTACGACCTCTTCCTGGACCTTGACGCGGACGAGGACCAGATCGAGTTCCCGATCGTCTACGCGTGCGGCCGTGACGGCGTCGCCTCGCTGACCAAGCCGGAGGACGGCACCGTCCCCGCGGACAGCGAGAACCTGGAGCCGTTCTTCTCCACGATCCTGGAGCACGTCCCCGCCCCGGTCTACGACGACGAGGCGCCCCTCCAGGCCCACGTGACCAACCTGGACGCCGACAACTTCCTCGGCCGCATCGCGCTCGTCCGCGTCGAGCAGGGCGAGCTGCGCAAGGGCCAGACCGTCGCGTGGATCAAGCGCGACGGCACCATCTCGAACGTCCGCATCACCGAGCTGATGATGACCGAGGCGCTCACCCGCAAGCCGGCCGAGGTGGCGGGCCCGGGTGACATCTGCGCGGTCGCCGGCTTCCCCGAGATCATGATCGGCGAGACCCTGGCCGACCCGGAGAACCCGATCGCCCTCCCGCTGATCTCGGTCGACGAGCCGGCGATCTCCATGACCATCGGTACGAACACCTCCCCGATGGTCGGCCGCGGCGGCACCGGCAAGGGCGCGGACGCCAAGTCCGCGGTCAAGGACCGCAAGGTCACCGCCCGCCAGGTCAAGGACCGTCTGGACCGCGAGCTGATCGGCAACGTCTCGCTCCGCGTCCTGGACACCGAGCGCCCGGACGCCTGGGAGGTCCAGGGCCGCGGTGAGCTCGCGCTCGCCATCCTGGTCGAGCAGATGCGCCGCGAGGGCTTCGAGCTGACCATCGGCAAGCCGCAGGTCGTCACGCAGGAAGTCGACGGCAAGGTGCACGAGCCGGTCGAGCGCATGACGATCGACGTCCCCGAGGAGCACATGGGCGCGGTCACGCAGCTCATGGGCGTCCGCAAGGGCCGCATGGACAACATGTCGAACCACGGTTCCGGCTGGGTCCGCATGGAGTTCGTCGTCCCGTCCCGCGGCCTCATCGGCTTCCGTACGGAGTTCCTGACGAACACCCGCGGTACCGGTATCGCCCACTCGATCCACGAGGGCCACGAGCCGTGGTTCGGCCCGCTGGTCACCCGTAACAACGGTTCGCTGGTCGCGGACCGCTCGGGTGCGGTCACGCCGTTCGCGATGATCAACCTGCAGGAGCGCGGTGTCCTGTTCACCGAGCCCGGCACCGAGGTGTACGAGGGCATGATCGTTGGCGAGAACTCGCGCTCCGACGACATGGACGTCAACATCACCAAGGAGAAGAAGCTCACCAACATGCGTGCGGCTTCCGCGGACAACACGGAGAACGTGATCCCGCCCCGCAAGCTCTCCCTGGAGCAGTCCCTGGAGTTCTGCCGCGACGACGAGTGCGTCGAGGTGACCCCGGAGGCCGTCCGCATCCGCAAGGTCGTCCTGGACCAGAAGGAGCGCTCGCGCACCGCGTCGCGCGCCAAGTCCGCCAAGTAGCAGGCGCCTGAGCCGCACACCGGCTCCCAGCCCGGCCCCCGTACGGAATTCCGTACGGGGGCCGGGCTTTTTCGCGTCCCGCGGCCTGCCCGGCACCGGGACAGGTGCGGGACAAGGTCGGGACACGTACGGGACGGCGGCCTCATGAGGGCCGGGACCGGATTCGACCATCCTGGCGTAGTCCGCTCCAGGGGGGAGCCGACGAGAGGAGAGACTGATGCCGCAGATGGAGATCGATTTCCCGGCCATCGCGCAGAACTGGCTGGCCGTCGAGAGCGTTCCGCAGATCGGGCGGGACGCTGCGGAGGAGCGCGCCTGGGTTCCCGCCTACTGGGCGACTCCCACCGCCGCCTGACCCTCGCGTCAGACCGGGGGGTGCCGGTTCCGGGCACCCCCCGGTCTCGTTTTCCACCCTCTTCCCCCGCTTCCCGCTCTCCCTATCGGACGGTGTTCCCGATGTCGCTCGCAGCCCCACGCCATTCCTCCCGAGACAAGGCCGCCCGCGCCGACGCCCTGCTGGTGGCCGACGGCCGGTTCGGTGACTCCGGAGCCATCGCGGAACGCAACGAGGCCCGGTTCGTCCTCGGCCTGCAGCTGCTGGCGCACAAGGACACCCGCCACCCGGAGGTGCTGCGGCAGCTGTCCCTGCTGGGCCGCGAGCAGCTGCTCCCGCTGCTCGGGGACCCCGTCCTGCGCAACGCCTTCGAGGACGACGTCGTCAAGCTGGAGAACGGCCACTCCGGCGACCTGGGCCTGGGCGGCCTGGCCGCCCGCCTGCCCCTGGACCCGCACGGCCTGGGGCCGTGCGAGCGGATGGCCACCCCGCACGTCAGGCCCTGGCCGGAGCACGGGCCCGCCTGGCTGTGGACCGGGATGAGCCCGGCCGACCGGGTGTCGCAGGAGCTGGCGGCCCGGCTGCGCCGGCTCTACGACGGCAGCATCGAGGGCGGGCCGGCCGCCGATCCGGTCATCCCGACCCCGGAGATGTGCCGACGGCTGACCCGCGGAGCCGACCTGCTCACGCGGCTGCTCCCGCAGGTCGGGCCCAGCGTGCTGCGGCACGTCTCGGTCGTGGGCTTCACCCGGGGGGAGTCGGCCGACGGCCCGCTGCAGTCGCTGTCGGGCGGCGACCCCCTCCCGTCGGCCATCCTGATGGCCCCCGAGCGGCTCGCCGACCCGTGGACGGCCGCCGAGACCCTCCTGCACGAGGGCGTCCACCTCAAGCTCTTCGACGCGCTGCGCTCGGGCGCGCTCCTGCGGGACGCCGACCTGTCCGTGCCGATCCCGTGGCGGCAGACGCCCTGGCGGCTGGTACGCGTGCTCGTGGCGCTCCACTTCTACGTCCACATGCTGGTGTTCCAGGAGGCCGCCCGGCACGCGGACGACACGCTCCGGACGGAGTTCGGCGACCCGCCGGCCGGCGAGGTCGTCGACGAGGTGAGCCCGGACACGGAGGCGGCCCGCGACGGCACCTACGGGTCCAGCCTGGAGCGCGCCCGCTACCTGGCCGGATACGTCCTGGCCCTGCCCGGGGACCGCCTGACGGCCGACGGCCGGCGGTTCCTGCACTGGCTCCTCGACGCCCTGCACCTGGTGCACGAGGACTCCGGGGTCACGCCGCCCGCGGGGGTGGCCGGCGTGGCCCCGGCACAGCCGCCCGCGCTGCCCGGGGGAGCGGTCGTACGGCGCAGCGCGTGCGCGCTGGCCCGGCCGCTGCCCGAACGCGGGGAGCTCCTCCTGGTGAACACGGACACCGCCGCGATGCACTGGCTCAACGCGCGCTCATGGCTGATCTATTCGCTGTGCGACGGGCGCGACGTGGGATCCGTCCGAAGTGAGTACGGCCGACGCGCGGGGGCGGATTCCGAGGCCGCGGGCACCCAGGTCGACGCCTGCCTTGCCGAACTGACGGCGGCGGGCCTGCTGGAGTGAGGACCCGGCCGCCCGGCCCTCGGCCGTGAACGCCCCTCAGCCCGCCAGCCCCAAGCCCGCCTCCCGCCCGTACACCACCGCCTGCGCACGGCAGTTGACGCCGATCTTCGCGAACACGACCGAGACGTGGTTGCGCACCGTCTTCTCGGCCAGGGTCAGGGCGCGGGCGATCCGGCGGTTGTCGTAGCCGCGGGCCACGAGGTCCAGGACCTCCCGCTCGCGCCGGGTCAGCACGGGCAGCGGACCATCGGGCTGCGCGGGCCGGGCGGGCGGCCGCAGCAGGCCCATGACCAGCCGGGCCGCCCCGTCCCCGGCCACCATGAAGCCGCTGCCCACCATGTGCACCGCGCCGACCATCTCGTGCGCCCCCGCAGACTTGGACACGTACCCGCGGACCCCCGCCATCAGGGCCGACCGCAGCAGCCCCGCGTCGTCGCCGCGGCCCGTCATGCCCAGGACCCCCCTCACCCCCGCCGCGCGGGCCAGCGTTCTGCACACCTCCAGGGAGGCGGACCCGGGCAGGTCCAGGTCCAACAGGACCACGTCGGGGGCGGCGCCCAGCACCATGGGCACCGCGTGGCCGGCCTCCCCGGCCTCCCCGACGACGTCGATGCCCCCCGCGCTGTCGAGCGCGGAACGGATGCCCGCCCGCAGCAGCGGACGGCGCTCCACAACGGCGACCCGAAGCCTGTTCTGATCGGACGCGGACATGGTCATGAAGTCAACTCCGGTGTAGCGCGGACAAGGTGGCGCCAGCATGCGAAGGCGGCCCTAGCGGATCACTAGCGGAGCTCGAGCGGGGCGTTCCCGTAGGCTCCCCCTACGCCCGCCGGGCGTGGGGGGAGGGTCGGGGGTTGTTCCACTATCGGATCCTGGGGCCGTTGGACGTCCGGTGCGCGGGGGAGGCCGTATCGATCACGGCGCCCAAGGAGCGCGACCTGCTCGCGCTGCTCCTGCTGGACGCCGGCCGTCCGGTCCCGGCCGAGGAGCTGATCGACGGGATCTGGGGCGGGGCGCCGCCCTCGACGGCCCGCACCACGCTGCAGAACTACGTCAAGAGGCTGCGGCACGCCCTGCGCGGCTCCCGTACCGACCGGGAGGTCCTCGCCACCGAGCCCGGGGGGTACGTGCTCCGGCTCGACCAAGGCGTGCTGGACCTGCGGGAGTTCGAGGCGCTGAGCCGCGATGCGGCGGAGGCCGCGGAGCGCGGGGACGACGCCGCGGCCTCGGCCCGGCTGCGGGCGGCGCTCGCGCTGTGGCGGGGGGAGGCCCTGGCGGGCAGCCGCGCGGACCGGCTGACCCAGGTGGAGGCGCCCCGGCTGAACGAGTCCCGGATGGTCGCCTTCGAGAACCGGGTGCAGGCGGACCTGCGGCTGGGCCGCCACGCGGACGTCATCGTCGAGGTGCGGTCCGCGATCGTGGGCCACCCGCTGCGCGAGCGGCTGCACGGCCAGCTGATGCTCGCCCTGTACCGCTCGGGACGCCGGGGCGACGCGCTCACCGCCTACCAGCAGGCGCGCGCCCAGCTGGTGCACGACCTGGGGCTGGAACCCGGCCCCGAACTGACCGCCCTGCACCTGCGGATCCTGGCCGGCGATCCCGCTCTCATGGAGGCCCGCGCGCCGCGCGCCGAGGTGGCCGCGCAGGCCGCACGGCGCCCGCCCGGGGCGGCGCCGGGTCAGCCGCCGCCCGCCCAACTTCCCGGCTCCACGCCGGCGTTCGCCGGACGGGCGGACCTGCTGCGGCGGCTGGACGCGATGCTGCCCGCCACCGGCAGCGCCCCCTCCGGAGCGGTGCGGACCGGGCTGATCACCGGGCAGGGCGGCGCGGGCAAGACGGCCCTCGCGGTGCACTGGGGACACCGCCGGCGCGAGTCCTTCCCGGACGGGCAGCTCTACGTGAACCTCCGCGGCCACGACGCGGGCCGGCCGCTGCGGCCCGTCGACGCGCTCAGCGGCTTCCTGCAGGCCCTCGGCGTGCCGGCGCAGCACATCCCGGTGGAGGCGGACCGCGCCGCGGCCCTCTACCGCTCCCTGTGCGCGGGGAAGCGGATGCTCGTCGTCCTGGACAACGCGCACGACGCCGACCAGGTCCGCCCGCTCTTCCCGGGCAGCTCGCAGTGCCTCGTCCTGGTGACCAGCCGGGACTCGCTGGCCGGGCTCGTCGCGCGGGAGGGCGCGACCCCGCTGCCGCTGGGGGTGCTGGAACCCGCCGAGGCCGAGGAGGTGCTCCGCAACATCATCGGCGCGCGGCGGGTCGGCGCCGAGCCCGAGGCCGCCGCCGTCCTCACCGCGGCCTGCGCCCACCTGCCGCTCGCCGTCGCGATCACGGCCGCCGACCTGGCCGTCCACCCGGACCGGTCCCTCGCCGACCAGGCGGCCCGGCTGACGCGGGACCGGCTGGGGGCGCTCCAGGTGCCGGGTGACGAGGGGACCGCCGTCCGCGCCGTGCTCGACATGTCCTTCGCGACCCTCTCGCCGGCCGCCGCCCGGATGTTCCGCCTCTTCGGGCTGGTCCCCGGCGGCGACCTCCCGCTGCGGGGCGCGGCGGCCCTGGCCGGCGGCGACCTCCCGGCCGCCGAACGGCTGCTGGCGGAGCTGGTACGGAGCCACCTGCTGGAGGAGCACGCGCCCGGCCGGTTCACCTTCCACGACCTGCTGCGCGCCTATGCCGCCGAGCAGGTCGGGGAAGGGGGAGGGGAGGCGGCCGCCCTGGACCGGCTGCACTCCTGGTACCTGGGGAGCACCGACAACGCCGTCCGGCTGCTGCAGCCCGAGGCGCTGCGCCTGCCGGTGGAGGCCGCCCCCGGATCGCTCGGCTTCGCGGACGCCGGCGAGGCCCTGGAGTGGATGGACGCGGAACGGCCGAACGCGGTGGCCCTGGTGCAGCGCGCCGCGGAGCACGGTCCGCGTCAGCTCGCGTGGACGCTCGCCGACGCCCTGCGCCCGTACATGATGCGGCGGGCCTACGCGGTCGACTGGCTCGCCGTCGGCTCGGCGGGCCTGGCCGCGGCGGAGGCGGACGGGAACCTGGCCGGCCAGGCGGCGGCGCACCGGAGCCTGTCGAGCGCCTACCTGAACCAGAGCGACTACGAGATGTCCGTGTCCCACGACCACCGGGCCCTGGAGCTCTACCGGGCGACCGGCTCGGCCCAGGGGCAGAGCGCCGCGCACAACAGCCTGTGCCTCGCCGCCTGGTACGTGGGCGATCTGAACGAAGCCCTGCGCCACGGCGAGCGCTGTGTGGAGCTCGGCCGCAGTACGGGCTTCCGTACCGGCGAGGCCATCGCGACGGGGAACGTGGGTGCGATCCTGCACGAGATGGGCCGGCTGGCCGAGGCCGAGGAGCGGCTGGCCGGGGCGCTGGTCCTCTACGACGAACTGGGCTTCCCGACGGCGAAGGCGCTCGCCGCGCGCAACCTCGGGGCGGTCCTGTACGAGAGCGGGCAGTCGGAGCGGGCCCGCGCGGTGCTCGAGCGGGCGGCCGAGACGCAGCGCCGGCTCGGGAACGAGGTCGATCTCGCCTATACGTACTTCTGGCTCGCGCTGACGATGATCGGGTCAGGCGACCGGTCGGGCGCCCTCGACCACCTCGACCGGGGCTTCGAGATCGCGACCGGCGAAGCGCGCGCCGAGTCGTATCTGTACGTGGGGCGGGCCCTGCTCTCGCAAAGCGTCGGCAACCACGGCGTCGCCCTGGACCACTTCGAGACGGCGCGCGGCCTGGCCCGCCGGTGCAATGCCCGGACCCCCGAGCTCCGGGCCCTGCTGGGCCTGGCCGACAGCAGCCTGAGGCTGGGGCGGCCGGCGGACGCGGCACGGTTCGCGGAGGCGGCGCGGGAGCCGGCCGGCCGCAGCGGATACGGTCTCTTCGAGGCCAGGGCACTGGCCCTGCTGGCCGAGGTGGCCCTGGACGGGGGCGAGTTCGAGGCCGCCGCCGAGTCGGCCGGGCAGGCGGTCGGGCTGCTGGCCGAAGCCGGCCACCGGGCCTGCCGGGCCGACGCCCTCGTCCTGCTGGGGCGTGCCCGGCGCGGTGCGGGCGATGAGAAAGGGGCCTTCCGGTCCTGGACGGATGCCCTCGGTCTGTACGAGGCTCTCGGTGCCGGGCGTGCCGGGGACGTGCGCGCCCTGCTGGCCCGCTGACGGAGCGCGCCGTTCCCGTTTGTCAAGCGGATTTATGGGTTCAGGTGTCCGCATACCGACCGTGACACTCCGGAAGGTGAGCTAACCGTCCGTTTCGCACGTGTCTGTCTCCTATCCGTTTGTCCGGATTTCGGGTTTTGGACATGGGGTGATGTTGTGAAAACGAGACCACTTAAGTGTGGTTTACGGTCTAGGCGTCCCTGAGGATGGCTCCATTGAGCTCGGGTCAATGGGTCACGCGCTGTGGGGAGCGCCGACTCACGAGCACACACGATGGGGCCGGAATTCGCTGTCAGGGGTGTCAGCGGGTGCCGGGCCCTTCACGTATCGACAGTGACTCCTGAGGAGGCAATTACCCATGCGCGGAGCAACGAGCGCCAAGTGGGTCGCGGGTGCCGTCATCGTGGCGATGGCTGCCACGGCTTGCAGCACCAGCAAGGACGAGGCCGGCAGCAAGGCCGGTGGAAACATCACCGTGGTGCTCGGCGAGCCGCAGCACGGTCTGGTGGGCCAGAACACCGCCGAGTCCGAAGGCGCTGAGGTCCTCAACGCGCTCTTCACCGGTCTGGTCGAGTACGACAACAAGACCAACGAGCCGAAGCTCGCGGTCGCCGAGTCCATCGAGACCACGGACTCGAAGGTCTGGACGATCAAGCTCAAGGACGGCTACACCTTCCACAACGGCGAGAAGGTCGACGCCCAGTCGTTCGTCCGCGCCTGGAACTGGGGTGCCAACCAGGACAACGCGGCCGAGGGCCTGCCGTTCTTCGACAAGATCGAGGGCTCCGAGGAGCTGGCGCCGGGCAAGGACAAGAAGCCCACCGCCACCGAGCTCAAGGGCCTGAAGGTCGTCGACGAGAAGACCTTCACCGTCACGCTGAAGGCTCCGTTCTCCCAGTTCAAGACCATGCTGGGCTACAACGCCTTCTACCCGCTGCCGAAGGCCTTCGAAGCCGACCCGAAGAAGTTCGGCGAGGCCCCGATCGGCAACGGCGCCTTCCAGATGGACGGCGCCTGGGAGCACAACAAGCAGATCAAGATCAAGCGCTACGACAAGTTCGGTGGCGAGAAGGCGAAGCTCGAGGGCGTCACCTTCAAGATCTACGACAACCTGGACACGGCGTACAACGACCTTCGCGCCGACACCATCCAGATCGTCGACAAGCTCCCGATCTCGGCGATGGCCACCGTCTCCCAGGAGTTCGGCGACCGCTACCTGTACAAGCCGGAGTCGGGCGTCGGCTATGTCGGCCTCCCGCTGAAGACCAACCCCGAGGCGTTCGGCAAGGTCGAGATCCGCAAGGCGATCTCGATGGCCATCGACCGGGACGCCATCACGAAGACCATCTTCAACGGCACCCGCAAGCCGGCCGACGACTTCATCAGCCCCATCGTCCCGGGTTACCGCAAGGGCGCCCTGGGCGAGGTCGGTACGTACAACCCGACCAAGGCCAAGGAGCTCTACACCCAGGCCGGCGGCATCCCCGGAAACAAGATCGAGCTCGGCTACAACGCCGACGGCGGCCACAAGGAGTGGATCGAGGCCGTCGCCAACCAGCTGAAGGCGAACCTCGGCATCGAGGTCACCGCCAAGCCGTTCGCCAAGTTCGGCGACATGCTGACCGACCTCGGCGACCAGAAGTACAAGGGCGCGTTCCGTATGGCGTGGTCCATGGACTACCCGGCGGCCGAGAACTACCTCCGCCCGATCTTCTCGAAGATCGCGATCGAGCACGGCTCCAACTACGGTGCGTACGAGAGCGCCGAGTTCGAGGCGCTGATGGACCAGGCCGACAAGACCGCCAACGAGGCGGAGGCCATCAAGCTGTACCAGCAGGCCGATGACGTGATCATCAAGGACCTGCCGTACATCCCGGTCTTCACGTACATGTCTTCCTCGGCCTACTCCAAGTCCGTGAAGAACGTTGAGATCGACGCCCAGGGCCGCATGGACCTGGCCAAGGTCGAGCTCAACTAACACCCTTCTTCACACCAAGGGGACAACGGGGGCGGACAGGCGGAATCAGGTTTCCGTCTGTCTGCCCCTTCCCCCTGCTCTTCTGCTGGAGGTCTGATGGGCCGCTACCTCATCCGCCGACTCATACAGGCGATCCCTGTACTGTTCGGTGCCACATTCCTGATCTACGCGCTCACTCTCGGGCTGGGCGACCCCGTCCAGGCACTCGCCGGGGAGAAGAAGGCCGACCCGCTCGTCGCGGCGATGCTGCGCCAGAAGTACCACCTCGACGACCCGTTCCTGCTCCAGTACTGGAACTACATCACCAATGTGTTCCAGGGGAACTTCGGCGAAACGCTGAACGGGCGTCAGGTTCTCGACCTCATCACCGAGGCCTTCCCGTACACGATCAACCTGGCGATCGTCGCGTTCGTCATCGAGGCCGTGTTCGGCGTCCTCGCGGGCATCATGGCAGCGCTGCGCCGGGGCAAGTTCCTCGACCAGCTGGTGCTGCTGTCGACGCTGTTCCTCATCTCGATCCCGGTGTTCGTGACCGGCTTCATGCTCCAGCTCATCCTCGGAGTGGAAGCGAAGGCCATCGGCATCGACTTCTTCCCGGTCTCCTTCAACGAGGCCGACGGGTTCAAGGCGTACATCCTCCCCGGCTACATCCTGGCCTCGACCTCTCTGGCGTACGTGGCCCGGCTGACGCGCACCAGCATGATGGAGACCATGCGCGCGGACTACGTCCGCACCGCGACGGCCAAGGGTCTGCCCCGCCGCCGCGTCGTGGTCAACCACGCGCTGCGCAACGCCCTCATCCCGATCGTCACGTTCCTCGGCGCCGACCTCGGCGCCCTGATGGGTGGCGCGGTCATCACCGAGAACATCTTCAACATCAACGGCATCGGCGGCCTGATCGCCCAGGCCATCCGCCTCGACCAGGGCACCGTGCTCGTCGGCGTGGTCACGCTCCTCGTCCTCGTGTACCTCATCGCCAACCTGATCGTGGACCTGCTCTACGCCGTGCTCGACCCGAGGATCCGCTATGCGTGACACAACTTCGGTGGAGGACTCGATGACCGACACCCAGACCGCCGGGGCCCCCGCGGCCGGCGCCACCGTCGACCGGGGCAAGAACGCGGACAAGAAGCCGGAACGCGTCGCGAGCCTGTGGTCCGACGCCGTTCACGACCTGCGCCGCAACCCGGTGTTCCTGATCGGCGCGTTCCTGGTCTTCTGTCTGCTGGTGCTGGCCGTCGTACCGCAGTGGTTCACCTCGGGCAGCCCGTTCGAGGCCACGGCCTGCACGCTGCAGGACTCCCTCAAGCGCCCGAGCGCCGAGCACTGGTTCGGCTTCGACATCCAGGGCTGCGACATCTACACGCGTACCATCTGGGCCACGCGCAACTCGGTGATCGTCGGCATCCTCACGACCACGGTCGTGCTGCTCGTCGGCGGAGCCCTCGGTCTGATGGCGGGCTGGCTCGGCGGATTCTGGGACAGCATCCTGTCCCGCGTCACCGAGATCTTCTTCGCGATCCCGCTGCTCCTCGGCGGCATGCTCATCATGTCGGGCCTCGAGGGCAACGCCTGGACCGTCTCGCTCGTCATGGCGACGCTCGGCTGGCCGCAGATCTTCCGCATCATGCGGTCCTCGGTGCTGCAGAACAAGAACAACGACTACGTGATGGCCGCCCGCGCCCTCGGCGCCGGCACCATGCGCATCACGATGCGGCACATCCTGCCGAACGCCATCGCCCCGGTCATCGTGGTCGGCGCGATCAGCCTCGGTGTGTACATCGGTGCGGAGGCGGCCCTGTCCTACCTGGGCATCGGCGTCCAGCCCCCCGAGATCTCCTGGGGTCTCATGGTGAGCGACGCGAAGGACCGCTTCCTCCAAGCACCCCACGTGCTCCTCTTCCCGGCCGCCGCGCTGAGCATCACCGTGCTCGCGTTCATCATGGTCGGCGACGCGGTGCGCGACGCCCTCGACCCGAAGCTGCGCTGAGGAAGGGCGTACGTTGACCATCATCGACAAGACCTCGAACGTCCCCGCGCCCCGTTCGGCGCCGGAGGGCACCCCGCTCCTCGAAGTGCGCGACCTGCACGTCGAGTTCCACACCCGCGACGGTGTCGCCAAGGCGGTCAACGGCGTCTCGTACTCCGTGAACGCCGGCGAGACCCTCGCCGTCCTCGGCGAGTCCGGTTCGGGCAAGTCCGTGACGGCGCAGGCCGTCATGGGCATCCTCGACATGCCGCCGGGCAAGATCCCTTCCGGCGAGATCCTGTTCCAGGGCACCGACCTGCTGAAGCTCCCGGCCGAGGAGTTCCGCAAGGTCCGCGGCCAGAAGATCGCGATGATCTTCCAGGACGCGCTGTCCTCGCTGAACCCGGTGCACACCGTCGGCGCCCAGCTCGGCGAGATGTTCCGCGTCCACCGCGGGATGTCCAAGAAGGACGCCACGGCCAAGGCCGTCGAGCTCATGGACCGGGTGAAGATCCCCGCCGCCAAGGCGCGCGTGGGCGACTACCCGCACCAGTTCTCCGGCGGTATGCGCCAGCGCATCATGATCGCCATGGCGATGGCCCTGGAGCCCGACCTGATCATCGCCGACGAGCCCACCACGGCTCTCGACGTGACGGTCCAGGCCCAGGTGATGGACCTGCTCGCGGAGCTCCAGCGCGAGATGAACATGGGCCTGATCCTGATCACCCACGACCTCGGCGTCGTCGCCGACGTCGCGGACAAGATCGCCGTGATGTACGGCGGCCGGATCGTCGAGAACGCCCCGGTGCACGAGATCTACAAGAACCCGGCGCACCCGTACACCCGCGGCCTGCTGGACTCGATCCCGCGCCTGGACCAGAAGGGCCAGGAGCTCTACGCGATCAAGGGCCTGCCGCCCAACCTGCTCAACATCCCCTCGGGCTGCGCCTTCAACCCGCGCTGCCCCAAGGCGCAGGACATCTGCCGCACCGACGTGCCGGTCCTGCACCAGGTGACCGCGCAGGACGGCACCGCGCTGTCCGGCCGCACCAGCGCGTGCCACTTCTGGAAGGAGCAGATCCATGGCTGAGCTCACCAAGAACGCCACCGAGCGCGAGCCGATCCTCCAGGTCCGCAACCTGGTCAAGCACTTCCCGCTGACCCAGGGCATCCTGTTCAAGAAGCAGGTCGGCGCGGTCAAGGCGGTCGACGGGATCTCCTTCGACCTGTACCAGGGCGAGACCCTCGGCATCGTGGGCGAGTCCGGCTGCGGCAAGTCCACCGTCGCCAAGCTCCTGATGAGCCTGGACACCGCCACCTCCGGCGAGGTCTTCTACAAGGGCCAGGACATCACCAAGCTGTCGGGCAAGGCCCTCAAGGCCGTGCGCCGCAACATCCAGATGGTGTTCCAGGACCCGTACACCTCGCTGAACCCGCGCATGACGGTCGGCGACATCATCGGGGAGCCGTACGAGATCCACCCCGAGGTGGCTCCGAAGGGCGACCGGCGCCGCAAGGTCCAGGAGCTCCTGGACGTCGTGGGCCTCAACCCCGAGTACATCAACCGCTACCCGCACCAGTTCTCCGGCGGCCAGCGCCAGCGCATCGGCATCGCCCGCGGCCTCGCGCTCAACCCGGAGATCATCATCTGCGACGAGCCGGTCTCCGCGCTCGACGTGTCGGTGCAGGCGCAGGTCATCAACCTGATGGAGAAGCTCCAGGACGAGTTCAACCTGTCCTACCTCTTCATCGCGCACGACCTCTCGATCGTCCGGCACATCTCGGACCGCGTGGGCGTCATGTACCTCGGCAAGATGGCCGAGATCGGCACGGACACGCAGATCTACGACCACCCGACGCACCCCTACACCCAGGCGCTGCTGTCGGCGGTCCCCGTGCCGGACCCCGAGGTCCGCGAGAACCGCGAGCGCATCATCCTCACCGGCGACGTGCCGTCCCCGGCCAACCCGCCGTCGGGCTGCCGCTTCCGCACCCGCTGCTGGAAGGCGCAGGACAAGTGCGCCACCGAGGAGCCGCTGCTGGCGATCCCGGAGCGCTTCAAGGGCCACACCGGCTTCGCCGCGCACGAGTCGGCGTGCCACTTCGCGGAGGAGAAGGCCGTTCTGGCCGTCTGACCCGCACCGCGTACGACCCGACGGCCGGCCCCCGGCGCCACTCAACGGCGCCGGGGGCCGGCCGTTTCGGCTGCCGGGCGGGTGCGGGCCGGCTGTGGGGCGGTGCGGGGCGCATCCCGCGCGGCAGGATCCGGCACCGGCACCGGCAGCGGCAGCGGCAGCGGCACAGGCACCGGAACCCGCAGCGGCACAGGCACCAGAACCGGCAGCGGCACAGGCACCGGCCCGCCCTCCAAAGCCCCGCGCCGGGAAAGGCGGTTGCGGCCGCCGCCCGGGCGGGCCGACAGTGGGGCGATGACCGCCATGCTGACCGTCCGGCCCGCCGGCCCCGGGGACGCGTCCGACATCTGCGCCCTGCTCAACGCCGTCGACATGATCGAGATCGGCCGCCCGGAGACCGACCTCGGCACCGTCGAGGCCGACCTGAACCACCCCGGCGTCGACCTGGCCCGCGACTCCTGGCTCGCCTTCCAGGACGGCCGGCTCGTCGCCTACGCCCTCGTCTGGGCGGACTCCGGGCCGGGCCGCGTCGACGGGGACCACTACGTCCTGCCCGCCCACCCCGAGGCCGCCCTGCGGCTGCTCGAGCTCATGGAGGCCCGGGCCCGCACCCTGGCCGCCGGGGCCGCAGAGGGCCGGCTGAGGATGCAGCTCAACATCAAGCCCACCCTCGACCTCTCCCTGCTCACCCACCGCGGCTACCGCACCGTACGCCGCCACCAGGTCATGACCCGCGCCGTGCACCCGGCCGCCGACCTTCCCCCCGCCCCGCCCGCCGGGCTGGCCCTGCGCGACTGCGCCGCCGACGAGGCCGACCGCCGCCGCGCCCACGCCCTGGTCGAGGAGACCTTCGCGGCCCACTTCGGCCATGTGGAGCGCGCGTACGAGCCCTGGCTGGACCACCTGGACGCACGCGGGCTCGACTGGTCCCTGGTGTGGATCGCCTCCCTGCCCGGCGAGGGCGACGTGGCCGTCCTGCTGACCCGGGACGACCGTACGAGCATGGGCTGGCTGAGCCACATCGGCGTACGCGAGACCCTGCGCGGCCGCGGCATCGGCGGCCACCTGCTCCGGCACGGCTTCGCGGCCTACGCGGCGCGCGGCCGGGACACCGTGGGCCTCGGTGTGGACGTCCACAACGAAACCGGCGCACTCGCGCTCTACGAGGCGCACGGGATGGGCCTGCACTACGCGGTCGACACCTGGGAGCTGCCTTTGCACTCGCAGGGGTGACAGGCGGCGGACGCGCGGGTGCAATCGGGCCAACCGGGAGTGTGGGGGACCCCTCATAGGGTGACATAGGGCCCTAAGCGAGTCTTGGGATCCCTAGGAGGCACTCCATGCGCGGAGCCACCCACGCCAAGTGGGCCGCATGTGCGGTGGCCGTCGCCCTCGCGGCGACGGCCTGCGGCGGCGGAAGCGACGGCGGCGGAGGCGGTGGCGAGGGCGCGGGAATCGTCAGCTCCTCGTGGGGTGACCCGCAGAACCCGCTGGAGCCCGCCAACACCAACGAGGTGCAGGGCGGCAAGGTGCTGGACATGCTGTTCCGGGGTCTGAAGCGCTACGACCCGAAGACCGGTGAGGCCTTGGACTTCCTCGCCGAGAAGATCGAGACCACCGACAGCCAGAACTTCACGATCACGCTGAAGGACGGCTGGAAGTTCAGCAACGACGAGCCCGTCACCGCCCAGTCCTTCGTGGACGCCTGGAACTACGCGGCGGACGTGCGCAACAAGCAGAACAACTCGCCGTTCTTCTCGGACATCGTCGGCTACGAGGACCTGCACCCGGCCTCCGGCGAGCCCAAGGCCAAGACGATGAAGGGCCTCGTCGTCAAGGACCCCAAGACCTTCACCGTGGCCCTGAAGGAGAAGTTCTCCACCTGGCCCGAGACCCTCGGCTACCAGGCCTTCTCCCCGCTGCCCAAGGCCTTCTTCACCGACCACGCCGGCTGGCTCGCCAAGCCGGTCGGCAACGGCCCCTACACGGTGGACTCGTACACCAAGGGCACCGGCATGAAGCTGCGCAAGTGGGAGGGCTACCCCGGCGAGGACAAGGCGCAGAACGGCGGCGTCGACCTCAAGGTCTACACGGACAACAACACCGCCTACACCGACCTGATCTCCGGCAACCTCGACCTGGTCGACGACGTCCCGGCGCAGCAGCTGAAGAACGTCGCGAACGACCTCGGCGACCGCTACATCAACCAGCCCGCCCTGATCATCCAGACCCTCACCTTCCCGCTGTACGACCCCCAGTGGAGCAAGGAGGGCATGGAGAAGGTCCGCCGCGGCATCTCCATGGCGATCAACCGCGACGAGATCACCAAGCAGATCTTCCGGGACACCCGCACCCCCGCCAAGGACTGGACCTCCCCGGCCCTCGGCGACAAGGGCGGCTTCAAGGCCACCGCCTGCGGTGACGCCTGCACCTTCGACCCCGCCGAGGCCAAGAAGCTCATCCAGGAGGGCGGCGGTCTGCCCGGCGGCAAGGTCACGCTGACCTCCAACGTGGACACCGGCTCGCACCGCGACTGGATGGACGCCGTCTGCAACAGCATCAACAACGCGCTGGGCGAGGGACCCGTCTGCACGGTCAACCCCATCGGCACCTTCGCCGACTTCCGCAACCAGCAGAGCAGCTTCAAGCTGACCGGCCCCTTCCGCTCCGGTTGGCAGGCCGACTACCCGCTGATCCAGAACTTCCTGGAGCCCCTGTACTACACCGGCGCCTCCTCCAACTACGGAAAGTTCAGCAACCCCGAGTTCGACAAGCTCGTGGACCTGGCCAACCAGGAGAGCGACACCGCCAAGGCGACCACCACCTTCCAGGACGCCGAGAAGATCCTCGCCGAGCAGATGCCGTCCATCCCGCTCTGGTACCAGAACGGCAGCGCCGGGCACTCCGAGCGGATCACCGACGTGGCGCTCAACCAGTTCAGCGTGCCGGTCTACGACCAAATCAAGGTCAGCTGACCGACCGACGGATCGATCCTGGAGCAGTCCATGGGACGTTACGTGATCCGGCGGCTGCTCCAGATGATCCCCGTGTTCATCGGCAGCACGTTCCTGATCTTCTTCATGGTGTACGCGCTCGGTGACCCGGTCGCGGCCCTCTTCGGCGACAAGGCGCCCGACCCCGCCACCGCCGCGCGCATCCGCAAGGACCTCTACCTCGACCGCCCCCTGTGGGAGCAGTACCTCCACTACATGGGCCAGATCTTCCAGGGCGACTTCGGCACGGCCTTCAACGGCCAGAAGGTCACCGAGCTCATGGCGACGGCCTTCCCCGTCACCCTGCGCCTGACCATCGTCGCGATCCTCATCGAGATCGTCATCGGCATCACCCTCGGCGTGGTCAGCGGACTGCGCCGGGGCAAGGCCGTCGACACCTCCGTACTCGTGATGACCCTGGTCGTCATCTCGGTGCCCACCTTCGTGACGGGCTACCTGCTCCAGTACCTCTTCGGCGTCAAATGGGGCTGGGTGCGGCCCACCGTCTCCCCGGACGCCCCCTTCGACGAGCTGATCCTGCCCGGCATCGTGCTGGCGCTCGTCTCGCTCGCCTACGTGACCCGGCTCTCGCGCACCTCCATCGCCGAGAACGTCAAGGCCGACTACGTCCGCACCGCCGTCGCCAAGGGGCTGCCGCGCCGCCGCGTCATCACCCGACACCTGCTGCGCAACTCCCTGATTCCGGTGGTCACCTTCATCGGCACCGACATCGGCGCGCTCATGGGCGGCGCCATCGTCACCGAGCGGATCTTCAACATCCACGGCGTCGGCTACCAGCTCTACCAGGGCATCCTGCGCAACAACGCGCCCACCGTCGTCGGCTTCGTGACCATCCTCGTCATCGTCTTCCTGCTGGCGAACCTGCTCGTCGACCTGCTCTACGCGGTCCTGGACCCGAGGATCCGTTATGCCTGAGCCCGAGCGCCCCGACGCCTACGACCCCGTGGGCCCCCTCCCGCGCGAAGCGATGTCCCCCACCGGCCAGGGCGGAGCCATGGACCTCGCCCTGGAGGAAGGAGAGAGCCTCGAGAAGACCCTCGCCCCCGCTCCCGGCGGAGCCGGCCCCTCGGAGAAGGCCCGCTCGCTGTGGTCCGACGCCTGGCACCAGCTGCGCCGCAACCCCGTCTTCATCGTCTCCGCCCTGCTGATCCTCTTCCTCGTCCTCATCGCGATCTGGCCGCAGCTCATCGCGAGCGGCGACCCGCTCCAGTGCGACCTGTCCAAGTCCCAGGAGGGCTCCTCCCCGGGCCACCCCTTCGGCTACGACACCCAGGGCTGCGACGTGTACACCCGGACCGTCTACGGCGCCCGCGCCTCCATCACCGTCGGCGTCTGCGCCACCCTCGGCGCCGCCCTGCTCGGCTCCGCGCTCGGCGGGCTCGCCGGGTTCTTCGGCGGCTGGTGGGACGCGCTGCTCTCCCGGGTCGCGGACATCTTCTTCGGCATCCCGGTGATCCTCGGCGGCCTGGTCTTCCTGTCCGTCGTCACCAGCACCACCGTCTGGCCCGTGGTCGGCTTCATCGTGCTGCTCGGCTGGCCGCAGCTCGCCCGCATCGCCCGAGGCTCGGTGATCACCGCCAAACAGAACGACTACGTCCAAGCCGCCCGCGCGCTCGGCGCCGGCAACGGCCGGATGCTGCTGCGGCACGTGGCGCCCAACGCCGTCGCGCCCGTCATCGTCGTCGCCACCATCGCGCTCGGCACCTACATCGCCCTGGAAGCCACCCTGTCCTTCCTCGGCGTCGGCCTGCGCCCACCCACCGTCTCCTGGGGCATCGACATCTCCAACGCGGCCTCGCAGATCCGCAACGCCCCGCACATGCTGCTCTGGCCGGCGGGCGCGCTCAGCCTGACCGTGCTCGCCTTCATCATGCTCGGCGACGCGGTGCGCGACGCCCTCGACCCCAAGCTGCGCTGAGGAGCCCCGCACATGCTGCTCGAAGTCCGCGACCTGCACGTGGAATTCAAGACGCGCGACGGAGTCGCGAAGGCGGTCAACGGCGTCGACTACTCGGTGGACGAGGGCGAGACGCTCGCCGTGCTCGGCGAGTCGGGCTCCGGCAAGTCGGTGACCGCGCAGGCCGTCATGGGGATCCTGGACGTGCCGCCGGGCCGGATCGCGGGCGGGGAGATCCTCTTCAAGGGCCGGGACCTGCTGAAGATGAAGGAGGAGGACCGCCGGAGGATCCGCGGCGCCGAGATGGCGATGATCTTCCAGGACGCCCTGTCCTCCCTGAACCCCGTCCTCAGCGTCGGCGCGCAGCTCGGTGAGATGTACGAGGTGCACCGCGGGATGTCCCGCAAGGACGCCAAGGGCAAGGCCGTCGAGCTGATGGACCGGGTGAAGATCCCGGCGGCCAAGCAGCGCGTGGGGGACTACCCGCACCAGTTCTCCGGCGGTATGCGCCAGCGGATCATGATCGCGATGGCGCTGGCCCTGGAACCCTCGCTGATCATCGCCGACGAGCCGACCACCGCCCTGGACGTCACCGTCCAGGCCCAGGTGATGGACCTGCTGGCCGAGCTCCAGCGCGAGCTCAACATGGGCCTCATCCTGATCACCCACGACCTGGGCGTGGTCGCCGACGTCGCCGACAAGATCGCCGTCATGTACGCGGGCCGGATCGTCGAGGCCGCTCCGGTCCACGAGATCTACCGGGCGCCGGCCCACCCCTATACGAGGGGCCTGCTGGACTCGATCCCGCGCCTGGACCAGAAGGGCCAGGAGCTGTACGCGATCAAGGGCCTGCCCCCGAACCTGCTGGCCATCCCGCCGGGTTGCGCCTTCAACCCGCGCTGCCCGATGGCGCAGGCCGTCTGCCGGGCCGAGGTCCCTCCGCTGGCGCAGGTCGCCGAGGACCGGACCAGCGCCTGCTTCTTCTGGAAGGAGTGCCTCCATGCCTGAGTCCCTTCTGGAAGTGAAGGACCTGGTCAAGCACTACCCGCTGACCCAGGGCATCGTCTTCCGCAAGCAGGTCGGCGCGGTCAAGGCCGTGGACGGGGTCTCGTTCGGGCTGCGCGCGGGCGAGACGCTCGGCATCGTGGGCGAGTCCGGCTGCGGGAAGTCCACCGTGGCCAAGATGCTGGTCAACCTGGAGCGGCCGACGGCCGGCGCCATCTCCTACAAGGGCGAGGACATCACCAAGCTGTCGGGCAAGGCCCTCAAGGCCGTGCGCCGCAACATCCAGATGGTGTTCCAGGACCCGTACACCTCGCTGAACCCGCGCATGACGGTCGGCGACATCATCGGGGAGCCGTACGAGATCCACCCCGAGGTGGCTCCGAAGGGCGACCGGCGCCGCAAGGTCCAGGAGCTCCTGGACGTCGTGGGCCTCAACCCCGAGTACATCAACCGCTACCCGCACCAGTTCTCCGGCGGCCAGCGCCAGCGCATCGGCATCGCCCGCGGCCTCGCCCTGCGGCCCGAGATCATCGTCGCGGACGAGCCGGTCTCCGCGCTCGACGTGTCGGTGCAGGCGCAGGTGATCAACCTGCTGGCGCGCCTGCAGGACGAGTTCGACCTGTCGTACGTGTTCATCGCGCACGACCTGTCGATCGTCCGGCACATCTCCGACCGGGTCGGCGTGATGTACCTGGGCCGCATCGTGGAGATCGGCACCGACACCGAGATCTACGACCACCCCACCCACCCGTACACCCAGGCCCTGCTGTCGGCGGTCCCGGTCCCGGACCCGGAGGCCCGCGCCCGCCGCGAGCGCGTCATCCTCACCGGCGACGTGCCGTCCCCGGCCAACCCGCCGTCGGGCTGCCGCTTCCGCACCCGCTGCTGGAAGGCGCGGGAGAAGTGCGCCGTGGAGGTGCCGCTGCTCGCCGTTCCCGAGGTCTTCCCGTCGGGCCCCGCGGCGCATCCGTCGGCCTGTCACTTCGCGGCGGAGAAGCACGTGGTTCCCGCGCCGCCGCCGGACGGCGCGGGCGGGTAGGGCGCCGCGCTCCGCCTCTTCTCCGCTCGCCCCGGGTCGGTGGTCCGGGTCCTCGCAGGGGGCGCATCGCCCGGCGCAGGGCGGCTGTTCGGGGCGCGCGGCCGAGTCCCTTCCGGCCGACCTCGCCCCTCTCGACGGTGTCCGCGCGGTGCGATCATTTCCAGCCACCCCCGACCGGCCGGTCAGGAAGGGCGCTGATCAGCCAACACCGTTTACACGCAGGCAACTTGACCGTTTCTGCCCCGAGATCTGGGGCATGCAGCCTGGACCGCGTGCGGCCGTGCGGGTGCCGACAGCCGGCCGGAGGGGCGTACGGCCCCTCCGGCCGGCCTCCCGTGTGCCCCGGCCCGTGCGCGCCATGCGCCCCTCGTGCTGCCGGAATTCGATCGATGCGCTGGTACGGATAGTTATGATCCGTAGCGCACGGTGGGTATGACTCCGCCGAGCACTGATACGCGTACCGATGTCCGCTCGACGTGGAGGTGAAACGCCGTGGCACTCTCGATCTCGGCCGTGGTGCTGCTGGCGATCGTCGTATTCCTGCTGGTCCGACGGTCGGGCCTGAAGGCGGGACACGCGGTGGTCTGTGTACTGCTCGGCTTCTACCTGGCGAGCTCCACCATCGCCCCGACCCTCAGCCAGCTCACTTCGAACGTGGCCAGCATGATCAGTGGCCTCAAGTTCTGAGCCGTGCCTCGTAGGCTAGGCCCATGAACGGTCTTCCCGCCCGTCGTCTGCTCCTCGTGCACGCGCACCCGGACGACGAGTCGATCAACAACGGCGTCACCATGGCCAAGTACGCGGCCGAGGGGGCCCACGTCACCCTGGTGACCTGCACCCTCGGCGAGGAGGGGGAGGTCATCCCGCCCGGCCTCGCCCACCTGGCGGCCGACCGGGACGACAGCCTCGGCACCCACCGGGTCGGCGAGCTCGCCGCCGCCATGGCGGAACTGGGCGTCACCGACCACCGGTTCCTCGGCGGCCCCGGCCGCTTCCGGGACTCCGGGATGATGGGTGCCCCGCAGAACCGCCGCCCGGAGGCCTTCTGGTCCGCCGACGTGGACGAGGCCGCCGCGTTCCTCGTGGAGGTGATCCGGGAGGTGCGGCCGCAGGTGCTGGTGACCTACGACCCGCGCGGCGGCTACGGGCACCCCGACCACATCCAGGCCCACCGCGTCGCCATGCGCGCGGCCGAACTGGCCGCCGAGACCGCCTATCGGCGGGACCTGGGCGAGCCGCACGGCATCGGGAAGATCTACTGGAACCGCGTGCCCCGCTCGGTGGTCGAGGAGGGCTTCGACAAACTGCGGGCGGCCGTCGGGATCGAGGCCCCCTTCCCCGGGATGGCCTCGCCCGAGGACGTGCCCGGGGTCGTGCCCGACGAGCGGATCACCGCCGAGATCGAGGCCCCCGAGGAGCTCGTGGCGGCGAAGGCGGCGGCCATGCGGGCCCACGCCACCCAGATCGCCGTGGACGGCCCCTTCTTCGCCCTCTCCAACGACCTGGCGCAGCCGCTGTTCGCCCGCGAGTACTACGAACTCGTCGCGGGCCGGCCGGGCGCACCGGCGGGCGAGCGCGAGCGCGACCTGTTCGCCGGGGTGGCGGCATGACCGGGACGCTGACCCCGGCGCGGATCGCCGGCTGCCTGGGCCTGCTGGTGCTCGGCGCCCTGACCGGCCTCGCCGGCTGGCTGGTGGTGGACCTGTGGTTCCCCGGCGGCCTGTTGCTCGCGCTGCTGGCCGCCTTCGGGCTCTTCCTCGGTGGCCGGATCGCGCTCGGCACCGGACTCGGGGTCGGCGGGGCCGCGGTCGGCTGGTTCCTGGCGTACGTGATGCTCGGTGTCCCGCGCCCCGAGGGGGACTTCCTGCTCAGTTCGTCCGGAATCGGCATGTACGTCTACCTTTTGGGTGGAACGGTCTCCGCTGTGATGTGTGCCACGATGCGCCTTCCGCTGGACGGACCGGTTTCGGCCGCGCGGCCTGCCAAGTGACGTGGTGTCGGACTCTTTAGGGGTCGCTGCTCCGGGCCGGGCGCGGGGGCTCGCGGGCGGCTTCAAGGGGGTTTGGCGGGCGCTATGAGGAACCCCTGATTCCTGCGGGTCAGTTGCGCGAGGGCGGCGGCCAGTATGGTGGACGGGCCGCCGAGCTGCCCGCGCACGGTATGACGGGCGGCGGAGCCAACCGGGAGAACCTGCCTTGAGTCGTGAAACCGACAGTTCGTCCTCCGGGCCCACAGGGCGCGGTGGAGCCGCCTACCCCTCGGGTACACCGCCGTATGGAACCGGCCAGTACCCGTCCACGGCTGTGCCTGGGCCTGGCGCGGCGACTGCCCCGGAGGAGAACCCTGTGACCTCGAAGCCGTCCACGCCCGACTCGGACGGGCCCAAGACCGAGACCACCCTGACGACCCGGATCCGGATCAACATCCCGGGTTCGCGGCCGATCCCGCCGGTGGTCGTCCGCAAGGCCATGGGCCCCGCCGCGGAAGCGGCCGACGCCGCGCCGGCGGGGGCCCGGGCATCCGAGCCCCCGGCGCCCGGACCCGGACGGGCGGCCGAGCCGCCGCTCCCGCAGCGGCCGCAGCCCGTGCCGACCCGGATCGAGGCCGAGCGGGAGCCCGCACGCGCCCCCCAGCAGGGCCCGGGCGCACCGGCCGAGGAGCCCGCCAGCAACTGGTTCGCGCCGCGCAAGTCGGCCAACCCGGCGCCCGCGCCCGGCCCCGCTCCGGCGCCCGGACCGGCGCCCATCGCGCCGGCCGGCCCCATCGCGGGCCGCGCACCGACCCCGGCCCAGGCCCCTGCTCCGCACCAGGCACCGCACCCGGCTCCGGGACCGCGCCCCGCTCCCGGACCGGCCCCGGCGCCCGGACCGCACCCGGCGCCCGGACCGCACCCGGCTCCGGCGCCGCGTCCCGCCCCGGCACCCGGGCCCGGTCCCGCGGCGGGCCTTACCCCGCCGCCCCCGGCCGGGCCGGGCGCCGGCTACCCGCCGCCCGTGCGCACCCAGGCCGCGCCCGCACCCGACGCGGGCTTCGCACCGCCGCGCACCCCGCCCCCGCCGGTCGGGGACTACGGCCCGCTCCCGGGCGGCCCCGGCGTCGACTCGACCCAGGGTTTCCCGGCGTACGGGGGCCAGGACGACACCGGCCCGGTCACCGAGGCGTTCCCCGCCTACGGCAGCCGGGGCGACGAGTTCCCCGCCGGCCCCACTGCCGGCCCCGGCTTCGGCAGCGGCCCCGTCGGCGGCCCCGCGGCCGACGGTGCCCCGCGCTGGCCCGGACCCGAGATGGACCCGGCGCCGGCGCCGACCCCCGTCCCGACCCCCGTCCCGGCCCCCGCGCCCGCGGCTCCGCGTCCGGCCCCGCAGCAGACGGCACCCGCCAAGGCCGCGAAGCCCGCCAAGAAGGGCCGCTCCAAGGTGGTCCTGCTCGGCGGCGGCATCGTGGCCCTGCTCGGCGTGGCCTACGGAGCCGGGCTGCTGCTCAACCACTCCGACGTCCCCAAGGGCACCACCGTCCTCGGCGTCGACATCAGCGGCAGCCGTGACGAGGCCGTGAACAAGCTCCAGACGGCCTTCGGCACCCGCGCCGCCGCCCCGCTCCAGCTGAGCGTCGGCGGCAAGCAGGTCGAGCTGAAGCCCGAGAAGGCCGGCCTGACCCTGGACAGCCAGACCACCGTCCGCAACGCCGCCGGCAGCGACTACAACCCGATCACCGTCATCGGCTCCCTCCTCGGCAACGAGCGCAAGGCCGACGCCGTGATGCCGGTCGACGAGGAGAAGCTCCAGGTCGCGCTCCAGGAGCTCGCGGGCACCGCCGGCACGGCCACCGAGGGCACCATCAAGTTCGACACCGGCAAGGCGGTGGCCGTCCCCGGCAGCCCCGGCTCCACCCTCGACGTGGACGCCTCCGTCGACCAGGTCACCAAGGCCTTCCGCGACATGGTCGCCACCGGCAACGCGGCCGTGGCCGAACTGCCCGTGACCACCAAGGCACCCGTGATCGACGAGGCCGAACTGAACCGCGCGATGAAGGAGTTCGCCGAACCGGCGATGTCCGCCAACGCCACGGTCAAGATCGGTTCCAAGTCCATCGCCTTCGGCGCCAAGTCCCTGCCGAAGATCCTCAGCATGCAGCCCGTGGACGGCCACCTCGTCGAGAAGTTCGACCTGGAGGCGCTCAAGGAGACCTACGGGAACACCTTCGACGGCATCACGATCGCCCGCGGCACCGGCGCCAAGACGGCCGTGACCCCGCAGGACGTCGCCGGAGCCCTCGGCAAGGCCCTGCGCGGCAAGACCACGGCCGAACGAACCGTCGTGGTCGACACCAACGCCGGCTGACCCCCGGGCGGGGCCCGTACCCGGCCGGCCGGCCGCTGCCGGGGGCCGCCCCCGGCCCCCGCGCCTCAATCGCCGGCGGGGCTGGGTCGGGCCGGGCTGTCCGCGCTCACCCGCGCCACCGCTGCCGGGGGCCAGCCCCTGGACCCCCGGCGCCTCTATCGCCGGCGGGGCTGGATTTGGCGGGACTGTCCGCGCCCACCCGCGCCGCCGTTGCCGGGGGCCAGCCCCCGGACCCCCGCGCCTCAAACGCCGGCGGGGCTGGATGTGGCCGGCGTTGACATCCCGTGCGGCCAAATCCAGCCGCACGAGGCACAACCCAGGCCCGTCGGCGGGCGAGGGGAGGGGCCCCCGGTCCCTGGGCCGCGCCCGGCGGGTGAGGGGCGGTTCCGCGCTCGGGTCGCGCCTGTGAGCGGGTTGCGGGGGCACAATCCAGCCTCGCCGGCGTTTGAGGCGTGGGGGTCCCCCCGGACGGAGTCTGGGGGAGGGTCTGGGGCGGAGCCCCGGGGGTGGGGCCGCCCCGGCTGGTGAGGGGCGCAGGCGGGCTAGTTCAGGAGGGCACGGGCGGCGGCCGCCTCCGCGCGGACCCGGGCCGCCGCATCGGCGTCCACCGCGGCCACGACCTCGGCATAGGCCTCCAGCTCGACCGCCCCGTCCCGGAAGGCCCCCCGTTCCACCAACAGCCGCGCCCGCTCGTACCGCAGCGACGCGGGATGCGACGGCAGCAGCAGCGACAGGTCCAGCGCCCACAGCGCCACCCCCGACTGCTCCGGCCGGGTGGCGGCCCAGGCCCGGATGTTGTTCAGGATCCGCAGCACGATGTCCAGCGTGCGCGCCGGGGACCGGGGCCCCTCGGCCAGTTCCGCCGGCCCCGCCCCCAAGGACGCGCCGCCCGCGAACGGGTCGACCACCACGCCCTCCTCCGGGTCCCCGAAGCCCACCACGAAGTGCCCCGGCAGCCCCAGCCCGTACACCGGCGCGCCCGCCCGCCGGGCGACCTCCAGCCAGACCACGGACAGCAGGATCGGCAGCCCCCGCCGGCGCCGCAGCACCTCGTGCAGCAGCGAGGACGACAGCCGTTCGTAGTCCGCCGGGGTGCCGTGGAAGCCGAGCCGCCCGCCCAGCAGTTCCGTCACCGCCGAGGCCCAGGCCCGCCCGCCCCGCAGCCCGTACGGCAGCATCCCGGCCAGCCGGTCCAGCTCGATCTGCGCCCAGTCCACGGCCCGCTCGTCCAGCTCCGGGTCCGCCTCCGCCGCCAGCAGCAGGCACAGCAGCGCCAGGTCCGGCCGCTCCGAGCGGGCCTCCGCGGCGAACTGCTCGCGCCGGTCCGCCGGAGTCACCGCGCCGCCCGGTAGTGGTGGTACGTGTGGTGCGTGGCGAAGCCCATCCCGTCGTACAGGGCCAGTGCCCCCGGATTGTCCGTCTCCACCTGGAGCCAGGCCGCCGAGGCGCCCTCCTCCAGCGCCCGCCGCGCCAGCGCCGCCATCACCGCGGTCGCCAGGCCCTGCCGCCGGTGCGCGGGATCGACCGTCACCGCCGCGAAACCGGCCCACCGCCCGTCCACCACGCACCGCCCGATCGCGCGGCCGTCCGGCAGCGCCGCGAACCACACCGACGGGCCCTCGACCAGCAGCCGCCTCGCCACCTCCGGGTCGCCGACCCTGCCGTAGCGCCCGAGCCATGCCTCGTCCGGGGTACGGGTCAGCCGTACGGCCCCGGCGGCGGGCGCGTCCGCGTCCCCGACCGGCGCCAGCGCGCCGATCCGCACCTGCGCCGACACCTCGGCCGCCCAGCCGCGCCGCTCCAGCTCCGCGATCAGCAGCTCCTGGGTGCCGGCGGCCCCGGTCGCGGCCTGCACGTACGCGGGAAGTCCTCGTTGCGCGTACCAGGAGGTCACTCGCGCGAGTGCATCGTCCAGCGGTATCCCGGGATCGCCGAGCGGCAGCACCGAGTTGGCCCGGCGGGTGAAGCCGGCGGCCGCCCGCAGCGTCCACTCGCCGAGGGGCTCGCTCTCCAGCGGCTGCCAGGACCGTGCGGCGACCCTCGAAAGCTCCTCGAAAGAGGCCGCGGGACCCCTCCGGCGGGCCGGCGCCGGCGGCACGACCTTGCCCGCCACCAGCGAGGATTCCGCGATGCGGACGGACTTTCCATTCTTTTGTGTGATCGTCAGCACACCCTCGTTCCAGGATGTGAGAACCCCTACGGCGTCCGCATACGCGGGGGCCCCGCTCGACCCGTACTCCACCCGTCGTACAGAGACTCGTTTACCCACGTCAGCCGGGGTGATACGGACCTCCAGCAGCCCACCGGCAGTGATTTCCACAGCTCTGTCCGCCCCTCCTGTTCGGATCGTGCCCGGGAACGGAGATACTAGGTGCGGGCATCGACGACGCCGCGCTCCCGCGCGATATGGAAAGCCCTACCGAGGAGGAACGAGAGCGTGACCTACGTCATCGCGGAGCCTTGTGTCGACGTCAAGGACAAGGCATGCATCGAAGAGTGCCCCGTCGACTGCATCTACGAGGGCCAGCGGTCCTTGTACATCCACCCGGACGAGTGCGTCGACTGTGGTGCGTGTGAGCCGGTCTGCCCGGTCGAGGCCATCTTCTACGAGGACGACACTCCGGAGGAGTGGAAGGACTACTACAAGGCGAACGTCGAGTTCTTCGACGAGCTCGGTTCGCCCGGTGGTGCCTCGAAGCTGGGCCTGATCGAGCGCGACCACCCCTTCATCGCGGCGCTTCCCGCCGACATCAACCCTTCTCACTGAGGGTTCACGGCACAAGCGCCACTCGGTCCCGTACGGCCTGCCCGCCGCACGGGACCGAGGTGTTTCCCGACCTTCGCGTCCAGCACCGAGAGAGAGCAGAGAGCACCGTGGCCGCAGTATCCGACCGTCTTCCCGCCTTCCCCTGGGACAAGCTGGAGCCGTACAAGAAGACGGCGGCGGCCCACGCGGACGGCATCGTCGACCTGTCGGTCGGCACGCCCGTGGATGCGGTGCCCGAGCTGATCCAGAGCGCGCTGATCGGCGCCGCGGACTCCCCGGGCTACCCCACGGTGTGGGGCACCCCCGCCCTGCGCGACGCGATCACCGGCTGGCTGCGCGGCCGCCTCGGGGCGAGCGCCGCCGAGCACCGCAACGTCCTGCCGGTCGTCGGCTCCAAGGAGCTGGTGGCCTGGCTGCCGACCCAGCTGGGCCTCGGCGCGGGCGACAAGGTCGCCTACCCCCGGCTCGCCTACCCGACGTACGAGGTCGGCGCGCGGCTGTGCGGGGCGGAGGCCGTGGTCTACGACGACCCGACCGAGCTCGACCCGGCCGGCGTGAGGCTGCTGTGGCTCAACTCCCCGTCCAACCCCACCGGGAAGGTCATCCCGAAGGAAGACCTGATCCGGATCGTGGCCTGGGCGCGCGAGCACGGGATCCTGGTCTTCAGCGACGAGTGCTACCTGGAGCTGGGCTGGGAGGCCGAGCCCGTCTCCGTGCTCCACGACGAGGTGTGCGGCGGTTCGTACGAGGGGCTCGTCGCCGTCCACTCGCTCTCCAAGCGCTCCAACCTGGCCGGCTACCGGGCCGCCTTCGTCGCCGGTGACGCGGACGTGCTCGGCGAGCTGCTGGAGATCCGCAAGCACGGCGGCATGATGACCCCCGCCCCGGTGCAGGCGGCCACGGTCGCGGCGCTCGGCGACGACCGCCACGTCGAGGAGCAGCGCGCCCGCTACGCGGCCCGCCGCACGGCGCTGCGCGCGGCGCTGGAGGGGCACGGCTTCCGGGTCGAGCACAGCGAGGCGAGCCTCTACCTGTGGGTGACCCGGGACGAGCCCTGCTGGGACACCGTGGCCCACCTGGCCGATCTGGGCATCCTGGTGGCGCCGGGCGATTTCTACGGGGAGGCGGGCGCGCGGTTCGTGCGCGTGGCCTTCACCGCCACCGACGAGCGCGTCGAGGCCGCGGTCAAGCGCCTGGGCTGATCCGCCGACGGACAGCCCGAAGGGGCCGGGAGTTCGTGCTCCCGGCCCCTTCGGTGTTCCTGCCGCGGGTCAGCCCAGGGGCAGCTGGGGCAGGCCGCCCGTGAGACCGCCCGGCAGGCCGCCGGGGAGACCGCCCGGCAGCTCGCCGGCCGCCGGCAGCTGCTGCGCGGCGGGCAGGCCGCCGAGCAGGCTGCCCGCGGCGTCGGTCACACCGGCGGCGGGGGCGGCGGCCGGAACGGCCTCGACGGCGGTGCTCGCCGTGTCCGTGGCCGCCGCCGTCGTCGCGGCCGCGGCGTCGGGGGCGTCCGCGGCGCTGGCCGCGCCGGCCGCACCGACCACGGGTGCTGCCCCGGCTGCGAGGAGCAGCGCGGCGCGGGCGATCCGACGGGTCAGGGGGAGGGACATGATGCTCCTAAGCGGTAGCGGCTGAGTACGCCGTGTACAACCGCTCGTGGGGCGGGTGGAGTTGCGGGGCGGAAGGGTAAAAGATCGGTAACGCATCGTTTAATCGGCTTCCGCGACAAGCGCATTGGATGCGCGCCCACCAGGCCTTCTGTCGCTCCGCGGCCCCGCGCCGGCCGTCCCGGCCACCCCCGCACGAGTGACGGCCCGTACGCACGGCCGGGTCCCGTCGGAGCGGGATCCCGCCCCCGGGCCAGCCCGGCGGAATCGGCGGACCCGGCGGACCCGGCGAAATCGGCGGAATCGGCTCAGCGGGCGATGAAGATCCGGACCTCGTCGCCGAGGGTGTTGTGCGGATCGCCGTCCCCCGACTTGCCGGGGCCGCCCTTGTCCTGCCACACGCCCCGGGCCTTGCCGCCGATCCAGCCGCTGCCCCGGTACGAGACCCGGGCGATGCCGAGCTCGTGGGACCGGGCCACCGCCCAGTGGGCCATCGCCCGGCCGCGGCGGTCCTCGGCCGCGCCGCCGCCCTGCTTGAGCCGCAGCGTGATCTCGGGCTCGGCGACCCCGCCCGCATCCGTCCGAGCGGCCCCGGCGCCGCCCGCGGCGTCCCCGCCGCCGGCCAGCGCCTCCTTGCCGAAGGCCCGTACCAGCTCGGCCTTCACCTTCTCCGGATCGCCCCTCAGCGGGGCCGGGCCGGAGCAGGACAGCACCCCGTTCTCCCCGAAGGCCGCCGTCAGGACCGTCGCGTCCGTCTCGTGCTTCGCGTACGCCTGCGGGTAGCCGCTGCGCTGCACCTTCTGCGCCGCCACCGTCAGCGGCAGCCGCGAGTACCCCGGGACGTCGACGAGGTGGTCGTAGAAGATGGCGGCCGAGTACACGGGGTCGGTGATCTGCTCCGGGGTGCCCCAGCCCATCGAGGGCCGCTGCTGGAACAGGCCCAGCGAGTCCCGGTCCCCGTGGTCCAGGTTGCGCAGGGCCGACTCCTGCATGGCGGTCGCCAGCGCGATGGTCACCGCCCGGTCCGGCAGCCCCTTGGAGATGCCGACGGCGGCTATCGTCGCCGCGTTCGCCGCCTGCTCGGGCGTCATCTCGTACTTCTGCCCGCCGCCCGCGGTCGCGGTGGCCGTGCAGTACGGGGCGCCGGCGCCGCCGTTGGAGTACCGCTGGACGGCGAAATAGCCGATCACCGCGAACAGGACGAGCAGACCTACGGCCACACGGAGCGGCCTGCGGCGACGAGGGCGTGGATCACGGGATTCGGACACGCGGCCCACCGTACTTGAGGCATATGACGTGTCCACCGGCCGGACGACGAGGTGGCCCCCCGGGTGGGGGCGTTAGGGTCGTTTCATGCCCGAATCCGAGCTGGACCTCACCCTGGACGCCGCCGAGCTGACCGCCCGGCTCGTCGACATCCCCTCCGTGAGCGGCGACGAGAAGGTACTCGCCGACCTCGTGGAAAGCGCGCTGCGGGAGCTGGCGCACCTCACCGTGGACCGCTTCGGCAACAACGTCGTCGCCCGCACGAACCTGGGCCGCGGCGAGCGCGTCGTGCTCGCCGGCCACCTCGACACCGTGCCGATCGCCGACAACGTCCCCTCCCGCCTCGACGAGAACGACGTCCTGTGGGGCTGCGGCACGACCGACATGAAGTCCGGTGTCGCCGTGCAGCTGCGCATCGCGGCGACCGTCCCCGAGCCGAACCGGGACCTCACCTTCGTCTTCTACGACCAGGAGGAGGTCGCCGCCGACCTCAACGGCCTGGGCAAGGTCGCCGAGGCCCACCCCGACTGGCTGACCGGCGACTTCGCGGTGCTGCTCGAGCCCTCGAACGCCGAGGTCGAGGGCGGCTGCCAGGGCACCCTGCGGGTGCTGCTGCGCACCTCCGGCGAGCGCGCCCACTCCGCGCGCAGCTGGATGGGCTCCAACGCGATCCACTCGGCGGCGCCGATCCTGGCCCGGCTGGCCGCGTACGAGCCGCGCAGGCCCGTGATCGACGGCCTGGAGTACCACGAGGGCCTCAGCGCGGTCCGCATCGAGGGCGGCGTCGCCAACAACGTCATCCCCGACGCCTGCACGGTGACGGTCAACTTCCGCTATGCCCCCGACCGCGGCGAGGCCGAGGCGATCGCCCACGTGCGGGAGGTCTTCGCGGACTGCGACATCGCCGAGTTCGTGGTCGACGACTCCTCGGGCGGCGCCCTGCCCGGGCTCTCGCACCCGGCGGCGGCGGCCTTCATGGAGGCGGTCGGCGGCCGCGCCATGCCGAAGTTCGGCTGGACGGACGTATCGCGCTTCAGCGCCCTCGGCGTTCCGGCGGTCAACTACGGCCCGGGCGACGCGCTGCTGGCCCACAAGGTCGACGAACGCGTCGAGACGAAGGCGATCCTCCACTGCGAGGAACGACTCCGCGCCTGGCTGACCTCCTGAATTCCGCTTGCCGTCACCTTTGTGCGCCTAACCTGATCCAACGATCAGCAGGAGGGAGCACATCATGGGCAACCCTGAAGGGTCCGCTCGTCGTCGGCCCGAGGAGCAGCAGCTCGGGCCGGTGCTGAGGAGGCGGAGCCAGATCAAGGCGGGCAGTACGACGGACCAGCGGCTGCTGGACTCTGCCGGGCCTTCCGAGTGGGTGCACACCGATCCCTGGCGGGTCCTGCGCATCCAGTCGGAGTTCATCGAGGGCTTCGGCACGCTGGCCGAGCTGCCGCCCGCGATCAGCGTGTTCGGCTCGGCCCGCACCCCGGTGGACACGCCGGAGTACGAGGCGGGCGAGCGGATCGGGCGGGCGCTGGTCGACGCCGGGTTCGCGGTGATCACCGGTGGCGGTCCGGGCGCCATGGAGGCGGCCAACAAGGGCGCCCGCGAGGCGGGCGGCGTCTCGGTGGGCCTCGGCATCGAGCTCCCCTTCGAGCAGGGGCTCAACCAGCACGTCGACCTCGGGCTGAACTTCCGGTACTTCTTCGTCCGCAAGACGATGTTCGTGAAGTACAGCCAGGGCTTCGTGGTGCTGCCGGGCGGTCTCGGCACGCTGGACGAGATGTTCGAGGCGCTGACCCTGGTCCAGACCCAGAAGATCACCCGCTTCCCGATCGTGCTGTTCGGCACGGAGTACTGGAGCGGCCTGATCGACTGGCTGAAGAACACGGTGATCGCCCAGGGCAAGGCCTCGGAGAAGGACCTCTACCTGTTCCACGTCACGGACGACGTGGACGAGGCGATCGCGCTGGTGACGAAGGAAGTCGGGAAGTAGGACCCTCCGCGGGCCGGCCGAGGCCGGCCCGCGGCTCAGGCCAGGCCGCGGCGGGCCACCGCCGGGGGCCGGTGCCCCTGGATGGAGCGGACCATGTCCAGGATCTGCCGGGTTTCCGCGACCTCGTGGACCCGGTAGACCTGCGCACCCAGCCAGGCCGAGACGGCCGTGGTGGCCAGGGTGCCCAGCAGGCGTTCCTTGACCGGCTTGTCCAGGGTCTCGCCGACGAAGTCCTTGTTGGACAGGGAGACCAGGACCGGCCAGCCCGTCGCCGTCATCTCGTCCAGCCGGCGCGTGGCCTCCAGGGAATGCCGGGTGTTCTTCCCGAAGTCGTGGCCCGGGTCGATCATGATCGCGTCCCGGCGGACGCCGAGGGCCCGCGCCCGTTCGGCCAGGCCGACCGTGACGCGCAGGATGTCGTCCATGACGTCCTCGTACGAGGTCCGGTGCGGCCGGGTGCGCGGCTCGACCCCGCCCGCGTGCGTGCAGACCAGCCCGGCGCCGTGGCGCGCCGCGACCTCGGCCAGCTTGGGGTCCACCCCGCCCCAGGCGTCGTTCAGCAGATCGGCCCCGGCCTCGCACACGGCCTCGCCGACCTCGTGCCGCCAGGTGTCCACGCTGATGACCACGTCCGGGTGGCGGCGCCGGACCTCGGCCACGAAGCCCACCGTGCGCCGCGCCTCCTCGGCCGCGTCCACGTGCTCGCCCGGTCCGGCCTTGACCCCGCCGATGTCGATGATCGCGGCGCCCTCGGCTACCGCCTGCTCGACCCGGTCGAGCGCCGGCTCGTCGCGGAACGTCGCGCCCTGGTCGTAGAAGGAGTCCGGAGTCCGGTTCACGATGGCCATGATCACCGGCTCGTGGGTGTCGAACTCGCGCCTGCCCAGTCGCAGCATCCTGCTCTTTCCTCCTTCGGCGGCCCATGCGCCTCGCCTGCGACCTTAACCTGGTGGCCGGAGTCTCTCAGGGGAGTTGATCGTGTTCTTCTTCTTGATGATCGCGCTGGTCGTGGTCGTGGCAGCGGTCACCCTTGCGGTGATCGGCGGCGGCTCGGAGGCCGTCCTGCCGGAAGCGGAGCCGGACCGGGTGGCGGACGGGCTGCCGGAGGCCCGGCCCGTCGTACGGGCGGACATCGACGCCCTGCGGCTGCCGGTGGCGCCGCGCGGCTACCGGATGGCCGAGGTGGACGACGTACTGGAGCGGCTGGCGGCGGAGCTGGCCGAGCGGGACGCGCGCATCGCGCAGCTGACGGCGGCGTCCTTCCCGGCCGCTTCGACGGCCGCCGCGGGCGCCCCGGCCCCGGAGGATCGGGTCGACCTCACCAAGGACGAGCGGTGAGCGGTACGGGACTGCTGGCCGGCGCGGACGGCGGCCTGCGCTGCCCCTGGGGCCTGTCCACCGAGGACTACGTGGCCTACCACGACACCGAATGGGGCAAGCCGGTCCACGGGGACGACGCCCTGTACGAGCGGCTGTGCCTGGAGGCCTTCCAGTCGGGGCTGTCCTGGATCACCATCCTGCGGCGGCGCGAGGGCTTCCGTAAGGCCTTCGCCCAGTTCGAGATCGCGGCGGTGGCGGAGTTCGGTCCGGCCGACGCGGAGCGGCTGCTGGCGGACGAGGGGATCATCCGCAACCGGGCGAAGATCGAGGCCACCCTCGCCAACGCGAAGGTGCTGGCCGGGTGGCAGCCCGGGGAGCTGGACGGGCTGATCTGGTCCCACGCCCCGAAGCGGCCGGGCCGGGCCCCGCGGAGCACCGCCGACGTGCCGGCGGTGACCCCGGAGTCCACGGCCCTGGCCAAAGCCCTGAAGAAGGCGGGCATCCGCTTCGTCGGACCCACCACGGCCTACGCCCTGATGCAGGCGTGCGGCCTGGTCAACGACCACCTCGCGGGCTGCGTCTCCCGCGAGGCGTAGGCGTCGCGGAGGGGTCAGCGGCCGAGGTACTGCGGCGGCTGCTTCGCGAGGAAGGCCTGGACGGCGATGGAGTGGTCCTCGGAGGCTCCGGCGCGGGTCTGCAGGGCGTCCTCGCGCTCGAGGGCCTCGTCCAGGGTGTGGGAGGCCCCGTACGCCAGGGACTCCTTCAGGGCCGCGTAGGCGACGGTGGGGCCGGACGCCAGGGCGCGGGCCACGGCCTCGGCCTCGGCGTGCAGGGAGTCCGCGGGGACCAGGCGGTTGGCGATGCCGAGCTCGTAGGCCTCCTGGGCCTTGACCGAGCGCGGGAAGAGCAGCAGGTCGGATGCGCGGGAGGCGCCGATCAGGCGGGGCAGGGTCCACGAGACCCCGGAGTCGGCGGTCAGCGCCACCCCGGCGAACGAGGTGTTGAAGGACGCGGTGTCGGCGACGACCCGGAAGTCCGCCGCGAGCGCGAAACCGAAGCCCGCCCCGGCCGCCACGCCGTTCACCCCGGCCACCACCGGCTTCGGCATCTGCGTCAGCGCGCGGACGATCGGGTTGTAGTGCTCGGCGACCGTGCTCATCGTGAGGGAGGAGCCGCCCTCGCGGTCCGCCGCCAGGTTCCCGATGTGCTCCTTGAGGTCCTGGCCCACGCAGAAGGCACGGGTGCCGGCCGCGGTCAGCAGCACGGCCCGCACCCCGGTGTCCGCGGCCGCCGCGAGGGCCGCGTCGCGCAGCGCGACCTTGGCCTCCGTGTTCATGGCGTTCATCGCGTCCGGGCGGTTGATCGTGATGGTCGCGAGTCCGTCGGTCACTTCGTAGAGCACGCTGTCGGCCATGGCGGGGGGTCCCCCTTCGTCGCGGGATGGCTACCGGCCGGTACCGGCCGGTGCAAGGGCCAGCATGGCGGACCGGACGGCACGCGCACATGTGATGTGCGTCAAAGAAAGCCGACGCCGTTCACCGGGAGCGGGGGCGAAGTATCGCAGGCGGGTCCCCGAAATGAGTGGTTTTGGCCGAGCGCGTTGCCCAAGCGTTCCCGGCCGATGTTGGTCATCGGGTCCTGACATGCGGGATAATGGCTGGGAAGCAATGTGTTCGATGCCGGGTACTAGGCGCCTGAATGGGGCCGTCGGCGGACGATGAGCTGGTTTCAGGAAGGGGAACGAGCATGGCGGCCATGAAGCCGCGGACGGGCGACGGCCCGCTCGAGGTCACCAAGGAGGGGCGGGGCATCGTCATGCGCGTACCGCTCGAGGGCGGCGGTCGGCTCGTCGTCGAGCTGACCCCGGACGAGGCGGACGCCCTGGGTGACGCCCTGAAGAAGGTCGTCGGCTGACCTTTCGGCACCCTCTGCATTCTGCGTTCTCCGCGCTGCCCCGACCGCGACCAGCGGTCGGGGCAGCGTTGTGTCCAGGACCGTGACCTTGATCGTCGGAGCCGTGACGTGACGTTCTCCCCGCCCGCCCCGCCCGCCTTCGCGGACTGCACCCCCCGCCTGAAGGCGGCCCGGATCCTCTCCGACGTCCTCGCGCCGGCGAACCTGGTGGTCGCCCTGCTCCTGCTGGTCGGCTGGCACGGCACCGGGTCGTGGCCGGGCCTCGGCTGGGGTCTGCTCGCCGCCCTGTTCTGCGGGGTGGTCCCCATCGGGATCATCGCGCTCGGCGTGCGCCGGGGGGCGCTGACCGACCAGCACATCCGGGTGCGGAGCCAGCGCGTCGTCCCGATGGCCCTGAGCCTGCTCTCCGTCGTCGCGGGGCTCGGCCTGCTGCACCTCCTGGGCGCCCCGGCCGACGTCTTCGCGCTGGTGGTGGCGATGCTCGCCGGGCTCGTCTCGTCCCTTCTGGTCACCGTGGGCTGGCAGATATCCCTGCACATGTCGGTGGCCGGCGGCACGGTGATGATCCTGCTGCTCGTCTTCGGCCCGCCGGTCCTCCCGGCGGCACTGATCGCCGCCGCCATCGGCTGGTCGCGGCTCGCGCTGCGGGCGCACACGGCCGCCCAGCTGCTCGCCGGGACCGCCCTGGGCGGGACGGCGGCCCTCGCCTTCGCCCTGCTGCGCTGATCCGGTCCGGTCGGGAAGGGCGCGCGCTAGCGCCGTACGGCGCACAGCAGTCCGTCGCCCACCGGGAGCAGCGCGGCCTCCAGGGCGGGGCTCTCCCGGACGCTGCGCAGCAGTTCGCGGACCCGGAGCACTTCCACCGGCTGGGCCGAGGAGTCGACCGTACGGCCGTCGGAGAAGACCCCCTCGAAGCACACCAGTCCGCCGGGACGCAGCAGGCGCAACGATTCAGCGAGGTAGTCGAGGGACTCGGCCGGGTCGCCGTCGCAGAAGACGAGGTCGTACCCGCCGTCGGCGAGGCGGGGGAGCACGTCCAGTGCCCGGCCGGGGATGAAGCGCGCGCGGTTGCCCGCGAAGCCGGCGGCGCGGAAGGCCTGGCGGGCGAAGGCCTGCCGGTCGGCTTCGGGATCCACCGTGGTCAGCACGCCGTCCGGGCGCATCCCGTGGAGCAGGTGGATGCCGGAGACGCCGGTTCCGGTCCCGATCTCGGCGACCGCCTTGGCGTCCGCGGTGGCGGCGAGCAGGCGCAGCGCGGCCCCGGTACCGGGGGAGACCGAGCGCAGGCCCGCTTCCCTGGACCGGTCGCGGGCCCATCGCAGAGCGTCGTCCTCGGCGACAAACGCGTCGGCGAACGCCCAGCTCGTCTGCCGGTTGCCGGTAATGACCCTCTCCTGTCCCCATAGTTGGCGCAACGGTGACTGTATCCGCTGACGTCGGGAACCCGCAGATGGGACCGGGCGTTGAGTGGGTGTGGGCGGGATCAGAAGGGACGGGGCCGGGCAGATCGCCAGTCCGGGCCGCTCCGGAGCCCACGAGCCGTGCAAAGTTAATGCAAAAACGCTTATCCGGAGCTGACGGAGGGGGTGGCTATGGTAGGGACTCCGCTGGACACCACCAGAGCCGACAGGGGAGGTGCGGCTGCGCCTGTGGATCGTGGAGGCGTGCTGAGACGCCTCTTCTGGTCGGTGGGCGAGCCGAAATCCGTGACCGACACCGCTGACCGTTTCCACACCGCAGCCACCGCAACCACCGCGACCTTCGCCGCCGATGCGGGCTCCCAGGCGTGGACCCCTCCTTCATGGGAGGAGATCGTCAGCACGCACAGTGCGCGGGTCTACCGTCTTGCCTACCGTCTGACGGGCAACCAGCACGATGCCGAGGACCTGACCCAAGAGGTCTTCGTCCGCGTCTTCCGCTCGCTGTCCACGTACACGCCGGGCACCTTCGAGGGCTGGCTGCACCGCATCACCACCAACCTGTTCCTGGACATGGTCCGCCGCAAGCAGCGCATCCGCTTCGACGCGCTCGCCGACGACGCCGCCGAGCGGCTGCCCAGCCGGGAGCCGTCCCCCCAGCAGGTCCTGCACGACACCCACTTCGACGCCGACGTCCAGCAGGCGCTGGACACCCTGGCGCCCGAGTTCCGCGCGGCCGTGGTGCTGTGCGACATCGAGGGCCTGTCGTACGAGGAGATCGCCGCCACGCTCGGCGTGAAGCTCGGCACCGTGCGCAGCCGCATCCACCGGGGCCGCTCGCACCTGCGCAAGGCGCTCAAGCACCGGTCCCCCGAGGCCCGCGCCGAGCAGCGTGCGCTGGCCGGGGTGGCCGTCGGCGCCCCGGGCACCGGGGGAGAGGGCGGAGCCGAGTGAGCGGAGTCAGTCCGTCCCCCGCCGAACAGCACCTGGGCGACCGGCTCGCCGCCCTGGTGGACGGCGAGCTGAACCACGACGCGCGCGAGCGGGTCCTGGCCCACCTGGCCACCTGCGCCAAGTGCAAAGCCGAGGCCGATGCCCAGCGCCGCCTGAAGACCATGTTCGTCGAGAGCGCCCCGCCGCCGCTGTCCGCCGGGCTGCTGGCGCGCCTGCAGGGGCTGCCGGGCGGCGGCTTCGACGGACCGCCGGGCCCCGGGGGTCCGCCCGCCGGCGATCCGCTCGCCACTTTCGCCTACGCCCTGCCCCCGGCCTCCCGGCCGCAGCAGGAGGGCTTCCGGATCCACGAGGTGGGCCGTCCGCGCCGCCGGTTCGCGTTCGCCGCCGCCGGAGCGGTCTCCCTCGCCGCGCTCGCCCTGGGCGGCGCGATGCCGCTGGAGACGGTGGACCCCACCCTGCGGGGCGAGTCCCCCGCACCCGCCTCCCGGTCCGGCCCCGCCGTGTCGGTGAACGACGCCACGGTGGCCGACGCCTTCGTCCGCGACAGGATGCCCACCCCGGCCGCCGTGCCGACCCTCCTGTCGACCGCCGCGACCCCGCTCCCGCCGCTCCACCCCTCCCCGCCGGGCTCGGCCCGCCCCGTCTCCCTGCTGCGCTGACCCGGGACCTGGTTGAATCTGCGGCACATGCGCACGAGTACGCGGGGAGCGCCCATGGCCGACAGCCGGCAGACCGACCCGGCTCCACAGTGGTGGAGCCGGCCCGACGGCACGGCGGCGGACGCCGGCCGCGAGGGGGTTCCGGCGCCGCGGCCCGAGGTCGGCGGTGAGGCGCAGGCCCCGACGCCGGTCCGCGAGGTGCGCTACGACCCCTGGGGCGAACAGCCGCTGCAGGTCGTGGACCGGGGCCGGCAGGGCCGCGGCTTCCGGCTGTGGCAGGTGGCGGTCCTCGCCGCCGGAACGGCCCTGCTCGCCGGCGGCATCGGCGGATACCTCGGCGTCCTCGCGGAGCGCCAGAGCAGCACCCGCCTGGAGCTGCCCCAGGCCGGCGCCGCCGACCAGGGCCGCGCCCCGGACAGCGTCGCGGGCATCGCCGCCACCGCCCTGCCCGGCGTGGTCACCCTGCACGTGCGGGGCGCCTCCGGCAGCGGCACCGGCACCGGCTTCGTCCTCGACCAGCAGGGCCACATCCTGACCAACAACCACGTGGTCGCCGACGCCAAGGAGATGGCGGTCACCTTCAGCACCGGCGAGAGCGTCACCGCCGAGCTGGTCGGCCGCGACTCCGGCTACGACCTGGCCGTGGTCAAGGTCAGCGGCGTACGGGGCCTGCAGCCGCTGAGCCTGGGGAACTCCGAGAACGTGCGGGTGGGCGACCCGGTCGTGGCCATCGGCGCGCCCTTCGACCTGTCCAACACCGTCACCGCGGGCATCATCAGCGCCACCGGCCGGCCCGTCACCGCCGGCGGGGACAAGGGCGACGGCAGCGACATCAGCTACGTCGACGCCCTCCAGACCGACGCCCCGATCAACCCCGGGAACTCCGGCGGCCCCCTCCTGGACGCCAAGGCCCACGTGGTCGGCATCAACAGCGCGATCCGCGGCGCCGACAAGGACGATCCCGCCCGCCAGGGCGGCTCCATCGGACTCGGCTTCGCCATCCCGATCAACCAGGGCAAGCGCGTCGCCGAGGAGCTCATCCGCACCGGCCGCGCCACCCACCCCGTCATCGGCGTCACCCTCGACATGGAGTACGCGGGCGACGGGGCCCGGGTCGGGGACAAGGGCGAGGACGGCAAGCCGGCCGTGGTCGCCGACGGGCCGGCCGCCCGCGCCGGGATCAAGGCCGGCGACGTGATCACGAAGGTGAACGGCCAGCGCGTGCGCGGCGGCGACGAGCTGATCATCAAGATCAGGGCGCACCGGCCCGGCGATCCGCTGACCCTCACCGTGCTGCGCGAGGGCCGGGAGCGCACGCTGGACCTGGTCCTCGGTTCCGCGAACGGCTCATGAGCGGCAGATGACGTACGGGAGAAACCGGTATTGAGCCGGTATGCAGGTATGGGCCCGGCGAGAACGCCGGGTACCGTGTGTCGGGGCCCGCAGTGAGAGAGAGCCGAGGAGCGGCAAGGTGTTCAACGACATAGGCGCACTCGAACTCGTCACGATCGTGGTGCTCGCCATCCTCGTCTTCGGCCCGGACAAGCTGCCCAAGGTCATCCAGGACGTCACCGGTGTCATCCGGAAGATCCGCGCGTTCTCCGACAGCGCCAAGCAGGACATCCGGTCCGAACTCGGCCCGGAGTTCAAGGACTTCGAGTTCGAGGACCTGAACCCGAAGACCTTCATCCGCAAGCAGCTGAGCGAGAACGAGGACCTCAAGGAGATCCGCACCAGCTTCGACCTCCGCAAGGAGCTGAACGACGTCACCGACGCCGTGAACAGCAAGGAGTCGGATGCCCCGGCGGCCGTCACCGGTCCGTCCGCCACGCCCGCCGCCGCCGGTCCCGACCTGCTGAAGAAGCCCGCCGCACCGGCCGCCGACCAGCGCACACGCTTCGACGCCGACGCCACCTGAGCTCAGCCTGCCCGGCGATCCGGGGTCGGATGGCTATCCTCCATCTGTTGTCCGGACCCAGGACGCCCGAGGGGGGCTGGCCGTTCCGGGCCCCACGGAACGAGAGGCCGGTCAGATGGAGACGACGAGCAGCAGCAGGGTAGGGACGCAGACCGCGGCCGAACCCGCTCAGGAACCGCAGACCACCGCACAGCCGCCGGAGGCCGCCGCACCCGTGCCGGCGGCCCGCCGGACCGCCGAGGGCTTCCTGGCGGCGGACTTCCCCTGGTACGGGCTGGACGAGGCCTTCACCGGCCCGCGCTGGCTCATGCAGGTGGGCACGGCCGCCGACGGCACCGTCGAGCACGGATCCACCGGACACGGCGACGAGCCGTCCGCGCGCGGCGAGATCGCCACCGGCGAGAAGGAGCGCTTCGCGGTGGTCGTCACCGTCGCCAGCAACCCGGTGCGCCGCAGCGGTGACGGCACCGGCACCCTGGAGGCCACCTCGGTGTCCTCCGCGGCCTGGCTGGCCGGCTCCGGGCTGCTGGCCTACAGCTGGCCGGGGCAGATGGACCACTCCCTGCGCAGCGACTGGCTCGACCAGCAGACCGAGGCGGCCTGGGAGCTCGCGGACGACCTCGGAGGCGAGGACTGGTCGACGCTGTCGCTGCCGGTGGACGGGGAGCCGACGCAGTTCCACTACCGCGAGTCCGAGTTCGGGTGGGTGCTGGCCGGGTCCACCGGCAGCGGGGTCCACCTGGGCGCCTACGGGCGCGGGATGAGCGCGTACGGGCTCGGCTTCTCGGCGATCGCGGACCTCGGCACGTACGAGTAGGCGGATACGCGCAAGGGCACCGCCGGCCGGCGGTGCCCTTGCGCGTCGTGCGGCCGGGGGCGGCCTGCGCCGCCGCCCGCCGTCGCGCAGTGCGGGGAGCCCCGGCCCCGCGGCCGGGCGGCTCCCCGGTCAGCTCAGAACTTGTTCCTGGGGGTGATGCCCAGGGACATGCCCGACAGGCCGCGGGCGCGGCCGCCCAGCTTGCCCGCGATCGCGCGCAGGGCCGCGCCGGCCGGGGAGTCGGGGTCGGACAGCACGACCGGCTTGCCCTCGTCGCCGCCCTCGCGCAGGCGGACGTCGATCGGGATGGAGCCGAGCACCGGGACGGTCGCGCCGACCGTCTTGGTGAGGCCGTCGGCGACCTTCTGGCCGCCGCCCGAGCCGAAGACGTCCACCATCTCGTCGCAGTGCGGGCACGGCAGGCCCGACATGTTCTCGACGACGCCGACGATCTTCTGGTGGGTCTGCACGGCGATCGAGCCGGCCCGCTCCGCCACCTCGGCGGCGGCCTGCTGCGGGGTGGTGACGACCAGGATCTCCGCGTTCGGCACCAGCTGGGCCACCGAGATCGCGATGTCGCCGGTGCCCGGCGGCAGGTCGAGCAGCAGCACGTCCAGGTCGCCCCAGAACACGTCCGCCAGGAACTGCTGGAGCGCCCGGTGCAGCATCGGGCCGCGCCACACCACCGGCGCGTTGCCCGGGGTGAACATGCCGATGGAGATCACCTTCACGCCGTTCGCCGACGGCGGCATGATCATGTTCTCGACCTGGGTGGGGCGGCCCTCCACGCCGAGCATCCGCGGCACGCTGTGGCCGTAGATGTCCGCGTCGACCACGCCGACCTTCAGGCCGTCCGCGGCCATCGCCGCGGCCAGGTTGACGGTGACCGAGGACTTGCCGACGCCGCCCTTGCCGGACGCGACCGCGTACACACGGGTCAGCGAGCCCGGCTTGGCGAAGGGCACCTCGCGCTCGGCGGTGCCGCCGCGCAGCGTGGTCGCCAGCTCCTTGCGCTGCTCGTCGCTCATCACGTCGAGGGTGACGGCGACCGAGGTGACGCCCGCGACCCGCTCGACGGCCTCGGTGACGTTCTTGGTGATGGTCTCGCGCATGGGACAGCCCGACACGGTCAGGTAGACCGTGACGGCGACCGCGCCGCCGTCGCCGATCTCCACCGATTTCACCATGCCGAGCTCGGTGATCGGCCGGTGGATCTCGGGGTCGTTCACCGTCGCCAGAGCGTCCAGGATCGCGTCCTGCTCAGGCACGGCGGCGGAGCTTGTGTCGGTAGCCATGCCCCGATGGTACGGCTCGGTAGCACGGCTCAGGTAAGCCCGTCAGCGGTCGCCTTCGTCACGTTCCGGCGGGAACAGCCGCCGCTCGTCCATCTCCTTGATCAGGTCCTGGAACTCCGACCTGATCCAGTCGCGCGTCGCCACCTCGCCCAGGCCCATCCGCAGCGCCGCGATCTCCCGCGTCAGGTACTCCGTGTCGGCGATGGACCGCTCGTTCTGCTTGCGGTCCTGCTCCAGGTTGACCCGGTCGCGGTCGTCCTGCCGGTTCTGCGCCAGCAGGATCAGCGGGGCGGCGTAGGAGGCCTGGAGCGACAGCATCAGCGTCAGGAAGATGAAGGGGTACTGGTCGAACCGCAGGTCGTCCGGCGCGAAGATGTTCCACAGCACCCAGACGATGATGACGACCGTCATCCAGACGATGAACCGGCCCGTCCCGAGGAACCGCGCCACCCGCTCCGAAAGCCGCCCGAAGGCCTCCGGGTCGTACTCGGGCAGCAGGCGCCGGCGCGCCGGGCGCGGCAGGTCCAGCCGGACCCGCGAACGCGTGAGCGCGCTCGAACCCGTCGACGGCCCGAACTGGCCCGCCTTCGCCCGCTCGCCGCGCTCGAAGGAAGAACGTTCCACCCGCTCGGCGGCCTCCGCCAGCCCGTGCTCGCGCGCCGACTGCTTCGCCGATTCGCGGCGCTCCCGGATCTGCTCGCGCCGCCGCTCGCGCGACTGGTCGCCGCGCCCCCGCTCACTGGCCACTGATGGCCTCCTCCGAGTGGAAGTCCGTCTCGCGCCAGTCGTCCGGCAGCAGGTGGTCCAGCACGTCGTCCACCGTCACCGCGCCCAGCAGCGAACCGCTCTCGTCGACGACCGGCACGGCCACCATGTTGTACGCGGCCAGGTAGCTGGTCACCACCGGCAGCGAGGCGTCCGGCCGCAGCGGCGGCAGGCCGGTGTCCACGATCGAGCTGACCAGGGTGAACGGGGGGTCCCGCAGCAGCCGCTGGAAGTGCACCGTGCCCAGGTACTTGCCCGTCGGCGTCTCGTCCGGCGGCCGGCACACGTACACCTGGGCCGCCAGCGCCGGCGACAGGTCCGCCTGCCGTACGCGGGCCAGCGCGTCCGCGACCGTCGCGTCGGGCCGCAGCACGATCGGCTCGGTGGTCATCAGACCGCCCGCCGTCCGCTCCTCGTACGACATCAGGCGCCGCACGTCGGCCGCGTCGTCCGGCCGCATCAGCGTCAGCAGCCGCTCCTTGTCGTCCTCCGGCAGCTCGGAGAGCAGGTCGGCCGCGTCGTCCGGGTCCATCGCCTCCAGGACGTCGGCGGCCCGCTCCTCCTTCAGCTTGCCGAGGATCTCCACCTGCTCGTCCTCGGGCAGCTCCTCCATGACGTCCGCGAGCCGGTCGTCATCGAGGGCGCTCGCCACCTCGGCGCGCCGCTTCGGCGACAGGTGGTGCAGGACGTTCGCCACGTCGGCCGGGCGCATCTGCTCGAAGGTGGCGACCAGGTTCTCGGCGCCCTGCCCCTCCTCCTCCAGCGAGAAGCCGGTCACCGCCGACCACTCCACCGTCAGGGTCTCGCCGCGGCGGCGCAGCGCACCGCCCTTGCCCTTGCGGACGAAGATCTTGTCGATCTCCCAGTCCCGCCGGGCCGGCAGCTGCTGGATGGCCACGTCCAGGACGGTGACCTCCTCGCCGGTCGCGTTCAGCCGCACCCGCCGGTCCAGCAGCTCGCCGAGGACCAGCCGCTCGGTGGGCCGCTGCTCGAAGCGCCGCATGTTGACCACGCCGGTGGTGATGACCTGCCCGGACTCCACGCCCGTCACACGGGTCATCGGCAGGAAGATCCGGCGCCGGCTGACCACCTCGACCACCAGGCCGAGCAGCCGCGGCGGCCGACCGCCGACGCGCAGCATCGCGACGAGGTCGCGGACCCGGCCGACCTGGTCGCCGTTGGGGTCGAAGACGGGCACACCCGACAGATGCGAGACGAAGATCCGCGGGGCGCCTGCAGCCATCCGAGCGCCTCCTAGAGCGTGAACCAACAGTCCTGCCGCCCCTCAGGCTAGCCCGTGCCCCGCGCAACCGTCCTGGTGGGGCGGTCCGCACGGGGTCCCCCCGGGGGGTTGGCGGCGGGCGGTCCCCGGACGGGTACGCTGCCTGCTGCTCCCCCAGCCACCGCTGGGTGGGGGTGCCCCCGGCCGGAGGCTGGGGGAGCGCCCCCGGCCGACGACCGACGAGAGGCACGCGTACGTGACCGCCTACTTCCCTGCCGCGCGGCTGCGCCGGGCCGCCCTCATCGGTGCGTTGTGCGCGGGCCTCGCCGTCACCGGTACGGGCTGCGGGGAGGATCCCGACGAGGGCACGAACGGGATCGGCAAGCTCTCCGCCGACAAGATCGAGGCGAAGGCGAAGGCGGCGGCCACCGAGGCCGAATCGGTCCACCTGTCGGGCACCCTGGTGAGCGGCGGCAAGTCCTTCACGCTGAACATGCGGCTGAAGGCCGACGGCGGCTCCGGCGAGGTGAAGTCGCAGGACGACACCTTCCAGCTGCTGCGGGTGGGGGAGCAGCTGTACCTGAAGGCGAGCGCGGCCTTCTGGGGCGAGTCCGACTCGGCCGGGAAGCTCGGCGACAAGTACGTGAAGGTGCCCGAGGGCGACCCCTCCTACAAGCAGTTCCGCGGCTTCACCGACATGGACGTCCTGCTGGACGGGCTGCTGGGCCTCGAGGGCAAGCTCGCCAAGGGCTCGTACACCAAGGTCGGCCCCACCCGCGCGGTCCAGGTCACGGCGGACGAGGGCAAGGGCGGCAAGCTCTCGGTCTCCCTGGAGGGGACCCCGTACCCGCTGCTCATGGAGCGCGCGGGCGGCGCCGGCCGGGTGGAACTCGCCGAGTGGGGGAAGGCCTTCCCGCTCGACCCGCCCGCCCAGGACCAGACCGTGGACTACGGGTCCCAGCTGCCGACGACGAAGGAAGGCGAGACCAAGGGCTCCGGCCAGGGCTCCAACCCCGCCAAGCCGTAGCCCGGGGCGCCGCCGCCTCTACTGGGAGGCGGACTTCTTCCGCTTCAGCAGCAGCTTCGGCAGAGGTGCCGGGATCGGCCGGCGGGTGATCGCGGGCGAGCCCAGCGGGGCCGCGGCCAGCGAGCCGGCCGGCAGCTCCGTGCGGACCGACTCCGGCTCCAGCCGCAGCAGGCGGCACTCCCGCGCCCACCGCTCCGTCATCTCCTCGGAGTCGGGCGCGTTCAGCCGCTTGCCCTTGAGCTCGGCGACCGCGGCCGCCCACTCCTCGCCGCGCGGCGGGAGCTCCCGCACCGTCGCGGTCCAGGCCACCAGCCGGCCGCCCTTGTCCTTGCTGCGCACGGTCACCTCGGCCGTCGCACCGTCGGCGAGCCCGGGGAACGGCTGTTCGCCGGGTCCGTCGCCCAGCACGTGGGCCGCGCCCTCCACCCAGGCGTGCCACAGGGCGCGGTCGGCCCCGTCCCCGCGGACCCAGATCAGGCCGGACTTCTTGGTGGCCTCCTCGACGAGGGCCAGGTCGAGCGCGCTGAGAGTCATGCGCACCAGAGTAGGGGAGGCCCCCGCGGGCCTCAGAGCCAGCCGTGGCGGCGCAGCGTGCGGTGGATGGTGAAGCAGATGCCGACGATCGAGGCCATCACCATCGGATAGCCGTACTTCCACTGGAGCTCGGGCATGTGGTCGAAGTTCATCCCGTACACCCCGCAGATCATCGTCGGAACGGCGATGATGGCCGCCCACGAGGTGATCTTGCGCATGTCCTCGTTCTGGGCGACCGTCGCCTGCGCGAGGTTGGCCTGGAGGATGGAGTTCAGCAGCTCGTCGAAGCCCACCACCTGCTCGTGCACCCGCGCCAGGTGGTCGGCGACGTCGCGGAAGTACTTCTGGATGTCCGGGTCCACCAGCCGCATCGGCCGCTCGCTGAGCAGTTCCATCGGGCGCAGCAGCGGCGAGACCGCCCGCTTGAACTCCATCACCTCGCGCTTGAGCTGGTAGATGCGGCCGGCGTCGCCCCCGCGCACGGCGCCCTTCGCGGGGGCGGCGAAGACCTCGCTCTCCACCTCGTCGATGTCGTCCTGCACGGCCGCCGCCACCGCGATGTACCCGTCGACGACGTGGTCCGCGATGGAGTGCAGGACGGAGGAGGGGCCCTTGGAGAGCAGATCGGGATCGTCCTGGAGGCGGTGGCGCAGCCCCTTGAGGGAGCCCTGCCCGCCGTGCCGGACGGTGATGACGAAGTCCGGGCCGGTGAAGCACATCACCTCGCCGGTCTCCACCACCTCGCTGGTGGCGGTCAGTTCGGCGTGCTCGACGTAGTGGATCGTCTTGAACACGGTGAAGAGGGTGTCGTCGTAGCGCTCCAGCTTCGGCCGCTGGTGCGCGTGTACGGCGTCCTCGACCGCCAGCGGGTGCAGGCCGAAGGTGGCCGCGATCCCCGCGAACTCCTGCCCGGTCGGCTCGTGCAGGCCGATCCAGACGAAGCCGCCGTCCTCGCGGACCCTGCGGATCGCCTCACGGGGCGTCAGGCAGACGGGCCCCGGCACGCGCCGGCCGTCGCGGTACACGGCGCAGTCGACCACCGCGGTGCTCGCCGAGGGGTCGCGGGTGGCGTCGTATCCGGGCTGGGCCGGGTTGGACTTGCGCAGCGACGGACGCACGGCCGCACGCAGGTAGGGCAGCATCGACATGGCAGGCTCCTTCGCGCGCACGGCTGCGGACCGTGCGGGTGGGAGACCCTCGCCGCTGCGGAGGGGCGGGCAGGCCCGCGCAGGGGGAGGGAACAGGACGGGAGGACAAAGTTCTGCCGTCGCTCTTCTACTGATCCGGAGATCAAAGGGGGCGGGAGGCGCCCGTCACAGAAGCGGAAGAGCGATTGGTACTGCACGATCGACTTCGATCCATCGCAGCCCCACCTCCTCCGGCCGGTCCCCCGTGAGGGACGTCCTGTCGCCGGAGCGTGCCACCAGCGCTTCTCGAGCGCGGCCCCGACCAGCTGTCAACAGTATCAGCCGACGGATGGTCAAGACGCGTCCTTTACCCGGCTGATACGAGTTCTATGCTCGCTCCATGGCAGAAATTCTGGCCCTCGTGGAGGCTCGGCTGCGCACCGCGTTCGGCGTACCCGACGCACGCGCCGCAGTCACCTTCCTGGGCACCGACCGCATCGAGGTACTCCGCTTCGCCGAGGGCGACCTCGTGCGGTACGCGACCCTCGGGATGTCCGCGCACCCGATGACCGATCCGACCGCCGTGGTCGCCGACCCCGTACGCGGGCCGCGCGCCGAGCTGGTGCTGACGGTGCGGGCCGGGCTGGCTCCCACCGACAAACTGCTCAGGCCGCTCGCGGTGCTGGCCGCCTCCCCGCAGGTGGAGGGGCTGGTCGTGGCTCCCGGGGCCTCGCTGGAGGTGGGCGAACCCCTGTGGGAGGGTGCGCCGTTCAGCTCCGTCCTGGTGGCGGAGCCGGGCGGTCTGGTGGAGGACCTGGAGCTGGACGAGCCCCTGGACCCGGTGCGGTTCCTGCCCCTCCTGCCGATGACGGCGAACGAGGCCGCGTGGAAGCGCGTGCACGGGGCAGCCGCTCTGCAGGAACGCTGGCTCGCGCGCGGCACCGATCTGCGGGATCCTCTGCGTACCGCAGTCGCACTGGACTGAGCCCGGACGGGTGATCGTGTCTTGACGGCGCGCCGGGCGGGGAGGAGCGTGGCTTCTTATGAGGGGCGAACCAAGTTGCCCGAAGTGCGGTGGCCGGGTCAGAGCGCCCGGTCTCTTCTCCGACTCCTGGCAGTGCGGGGTGCACGGCGCTGTCCACCCTCTGCAACCCGTGATCCCGCCCAGTGTCGAGGGCCTGAGCGTGGTCGTGCACCGGACGCGGGTGCCGGTGTGGATGCCGTGGCCGCTGCCGGTGGGGTGGCTGTTCACCGGGGTGGCCTCCGCGGGTGACGACCGCAGCGGGGGCCGGGCGACGGCCGTGGCCTGCTCCGGCCCCGGCCCGCTGGGCGGCATGGGCGAGCTGCTGCTGGTCGCCGAGGAGCTGGGCGTGGGGCTCGGTGCGCGCTTCGCGGGCATCGACGGCCCGGACCCCGGCTCGCACATCGACGTCTCGGCGCCGCCGCACGCCAAGGTGGTCGCGGCCGGCCGCCCGACCCCGCTGTGGCACCTGGGCGGAGCCCCCGACGACCGGGCCGTCTTCGCCGGTGAGGCGCGCGGGCTGTGGCTGTGGGCGATCGTCTGGCCGGAGCAGTCGGGCCTCCTGATGTACGACGAACTGGTCCTCACGGACCTGCGCGACGCGGGAGCCGAGCTCGAGCTCCTGCCGTGCGGGGCGCTGAGCCCGCGCATCCTCGGGCCGGGCTAGAGCGCGGGGTCCCCTTTGCCCGGGAGGTCCTGCGGCCCGGTTATCCTGGAGCGTCCCCTTCCGTACCACCACCCTGGAGCCCGGCTGTGCGCATCGACCTGCACACCCACTCCACGGCTTCCGACGGTACGGACACCCCCGCCGAGCTGGTGCGGGCCGCCGCCGCGGCGGGGCTGGACGTGGTCGCGCTGACCGACCACGACACCGTGGGCGGATACGCCGAGGCCGTCGCCGCGCTGCCCGCGGGGCTGACGCTGGTGACCGGGGCCGAGCTGTCGTGCCGCCTCGACGGCGTCGGGCTGCACATGCTCGCGTACCTCTTCGACCCCGACGAGCCCGAGCTCTCCCGTGAGCGGGAGCTCGTACGGGACGACCGCACCCCCCGCGCCCAGGCCATGGTCGGCAAGCTCCGGGCGCTCGGCGTGGACGTCACCTGGGAGCAGGTGGCCCGGATCGCCGGCGACGGCTCCGTGGGGCGGCCGCACATCGCGACCGCGCTGGTCGAGCTGGGCGTCGTGCCGACCGTGTCGGACGCCTTCACGCCCGACTGGCTCGCCGACGGCGGCCGCGCGTACGCCGAGAAGCACGAGCTCGACCCCTTCGACGCCATCCGCCTGGTCAAGGCCGCCGGCGGCGTCACCGTCTTCGCCCATCCCGCCGCCGTCAAGCGCGGGGAGTGCGTGCCCGAGGCCGCGATAGCGGCGCTGGCGGCCGCGGGCCTGGACGGCATCGAGGTGGACCACATGGACCACGACACCGGCACCCGTGCGCGGCTGCGCGGCCTGGCGGCGGACCTCGGACTGCTGACCACCGGCTCCAGCGACTACCACGGCAGCCGCAAGACCTGCCGGCTCGGGGAGTACACCACCGACCCCGAGATCTACGGCGAGATCACGCGCCGTGCGACGGGGGCCTTCCCGGTGCCCGGCGCCGGCGGACGCGAGGGCTGACGAGCCAGGGCTCCGCTCCACCCGTCCCACCCCCTTTTTCTGCGCGTTCCCTTCGCGACACCCCTCTCTCCTGCAAGGCATCTCTGTGTTCGACTTCGCCGTCTTCGGATCCCTTTTTCTCACGCTTTTTGTGATTATGGACCCCCCGGGCATCACGCCGATCTTCCTCGCCCTGACCTCCGGCCGCCCCGCCAAGGTGCAGCGCAAGATGGCCTGGCAGGCCGTCTGCGTGGCCTTCGGCGTCATCGCGGTCTTCGGGATCTGCGGCCAGCAGATCCTGGACTACCTGCACGTGTCCGTCCCGGCGCTGATGATCGCCGGCGGTCTGCTGCTCCTGCTCATCGCGCTCGACCTGCTCACCGGCAAGACCGACGAGCCGAAGCAGACGAAGGACGTCAACGTCGCCCTCGTCCCGCTGGGCATGCCGCTGCTGGCCGGGCCCGGTGCGATCGTGTCCGTGATCCTGGCGGTGCAGAAGGCCGACGGCTGGGGCGGCCAGCTGTCGGTGTGGTGCGCGATCATCGCCATGCACGTGGTGCTGTGGCTGACCATGCGCTACTCGCTGGTGATCATCCGGGTCATCAGGGACGGGGGTGTGGTCCTGGTGACGCGGCTCGCCGGCATGATGCTCTCCGCGATCGCCGTCCAGCAGATCATCAACGGCGTGCTCCAGGTCGTACGCGGCGCCTGACGCGTCCGGCGCCGGACATGCGAACGCCCCCGCACCGGTTCCGGTGTGGGGGCGTCGACGTCCGTACGGTGGTTGTGGGCGTCAGAGGGACGCCGTCTCAGCCGGTCGGATCAGGATGCGCTGGCCTACGGCCGCGGCCTGCTGCACGATCCGGTTGACGGAGGCCGCGTCCACGACGGTGCTGTCCACGGCGGATCCGTCGACGTCGTCCAGGCGCAGAATCTCGAAGCGCATGGGGCTTCTCCCTTCGTCAGTGTTTCTCTTTGCGTAGGTATAACGAAGTGTAGACGGCAAACATTCCCTACGCTAAGGAAATTTTTTCACTGGCTAACTACTCCGGGGTGGCGGCCACCCAGAAGGCGGCCAGTGCACCCGCCGTGACCTGCGGGTTCTCCGCGTTCGGAGAGTGCTCGGCGCCCTCGACGATCACGCGCGAAGCGCCCAGGCGCTCCGCCATCGCGTCCATCAACGGCACCGGCCAGGCATAGTCCACCGTTCCGGACAGCACCAGCTTGGGGAGCGGCACGGCCGCCAGCTCCGCGACCCGGTCCGGTTCGGAGATCAGCACCCGGCCCGTGCCGATCAGCTGCTCGGGGACGGTGGCCAGCCACCGCTCGCGCAGGAACTCCGTCAGCTCGGGCGCGTCCGGGACCGTGTCCTCGGGGTCCTGGGCGCGCATCGCCGCCCACACCGCCGGCATGTCCTCGCGCAACGCCTCCAGCGCCGCCACCAGCAGCTTCGTCCGCGCCTGCTGCTCCTCGGAGATCGCGGCGGGCCCGCTGCTCATCAGCGTGAGCGAGGCGAAGGGCGCGGCGTCGCGCAGTACGGCGGCCCGCGAGACCAGACCGCCCAGGGAGTGCCCGACCAGGTGGACCGGGCCCCCGTCCAGCGCGGCGGCCTGGGCGAGGACGTCCTTCCCCAGCTCCTCCAGGACGTACGCCGACTCCTCGCGCGGCCCCGGGCTCTGGTACTGGCCGCGGCCGTCCACGGCGACGACGCGGTACCCGGCGTCGGCCAGCGGCTCCAGGAGGGCGATGAAGTCCTCCTTGCTGCCCGTGAACCCGGGGACCAGCAGGGCGGTCCCGCGCAGGGGCGCACCGGCCTCGTGGACGGCGAAGGCGCCACGGGCGGTGTCGAGGAGGTACGCGCGGGCGCGCGGGGGCAGGGTCAGGCGCGGCGGCTTGCTCATACGGCTCACGTTACTGGCCGGTCGGCTCCGCGCTCCCGCGGGACGGCCGATACCGGTACGCCGATGGCCCGGCCCCCCTGGACGGGGAGCCGGGCCATCGAAGCGGTGCTGCCTACGCCTCCGGCGCGGCCACGGCCTTGCGGGCGCGGGTGCGCTTCGGCTTGGCCGGGGCCTCCTCGGCCACCGCGGCGGCCGGAGCCTGCGGAGCGGCCTCGGCGACCTTGCGGGCCCGGGTCCGGCGGGCCTTGACGGGCTCGACGGGCGGGGCCATCTGGAAGTCCGGCTCCGGAGCCGCGTCCACGACCTTGCGGACGCGGGCGCGGGCGGGACGGGCCTTGACGGGCTCGACCGGCGGGGCCATCTGGAAGTCCGGCTCCGGAGCGGCCTCGACCACCTTGCGGGCGCGGGTCCGCTTCGGCTTGACCGGGGCCTCCTCGGCCGGGGCCTCGACCACGGCCGCCTCGGAGACCGCGGCGACGGCCTTGCGGGTGCGGGTCCGCTTCGGCTTGGCCGGGGCCTCCTCGGCCACCGCGACCGCGGCGGCCTCGACGACCGGAGCCTCGACGGCCTGCGCCGTGACGACCGGAGCAGCCTCCGCGACCGCGACGGCCTCGACGGCCTGGGCCGGCACCGCGGCCACACGGGTGCGGCGGCGGCGCGGCCTGCGCGGCTCGTCGGCGGCCGGGGCCTGCGGGGCCTCGGCGGCGGGAGCGACGGCCGCGGAAGCGGCGGCGTCCTCGGAGCCCAGCTCCGCACCACCGCGGGTACGGCGGCGCTGACGCGGCGTACGGGTGCGCGCGGGGCGCTCCTCCGTGACCACGGCGGCGGCGGCCGGACCGCGGCCGCCACGGCCACCGCGGCCGCCGGTCTCGCCCAGGTCCTCGAGGTCCTCGGCCTTCAGGCCGGCCCGCGTGCGCTCGGCGCGCGGCAGGACGCCCTTGGTGCCGGCCGGGATGTTCAGCTGCTCGAACAGGTGCGGGGACGTGGAGTACGTCTCGACCGGGTCGTGGAAGTCCAGCTCCAGCGCCTTGTTGATCAGCTGCCAGCGCGGGATGTCGTCCCAGTCGACCAGGGTGACGGCGATGCCCTTGTTGCCCGCGCGGCCGGTGCGGCCCACGCGGTGCAGGAAGGTCTTCTCGTCCTCCGGCGTCTGGTAGTTGATGACGTGGGTCACACCCTCGACATCGATACCGCGCGCGGCGACGTCCGTGCACACCAGCACGTCGACCTTGCCGTTGCGGAACGCGCGCAGCGCCTGCTCGCGCGCACCCTGGCCCAGGTCGCCGTGGACGGCGCCCGAGGCGAAGCCGCGCTTCTCCAGCTGCTCGGCGATGTCGGCCGCCGTGCGCTTGGTACGGCAGAAGATCATGGCCAGGCCGCGGCCCTCCGCCTGCAGGATGCGGGAGACCAGCTCCGGCTTGTCCATGTTGTGCGCGCGGAAGACGTGCTGCGCGATGTTGGCGACGGTCGCGCCCTCGCCGTCCTCGGACACGGCGCGGATGTGCGTCGGCTGGGACATGTACCGGCGGGCCAGGCCGATGACCGCGCCCGGCATGGTCGCCGAGAACAGCATGGTCTGACGCTTCGGCGGCAGGTAGTTCATGATCTTCTCGACGTCGGGCAGGAAGCCCAGGTCGAGCATCTCGTCGGCCTCGTCGAGGACCAGCGCGCGGATGTGCGACAGGTCGAGCTTCTTCTGACCGGCCAGGTCGAGCAGGCGGCCCGGGGTGCCGACGATGATGTCGACGCCCTTCTTGAGCGCCTCGACCTGGGGCTCGTACGCGCGGCCGCCGTATATGGCGAGGACGCGGACGTTGCGGACCTTGCCCGCGGTCAGGAGGTCGTTGGTGACCTGGGTGCACAGCTCGCGGGTCGGAACCACCACGAGGGCCTGCGGGGCGTCCGTGAGCTGGTCGGGCCGGGCCCGGCCCGCCTCGACGTCCGCGGGGACGGTGACCCGCTCCAGCAGCGGCAGGCCGAAGCCGAGCGTCTTGCCGGTGCCGGTCTTGGCCTGGCCGATGACGTCCGTGCCGGAAAGGGCGACGGGGAGGGTCATCTCCTGGATCGGGAAGGGGGACACGATGCCGACGGCCTCAAGGGCTTCGGCGGTCTCGGGGAGAATCCCGAGGTCTCGGAACGTAGTCAGGGTGCTGCCTCTTCTGTGAGACGCGGCCCGAGGCGGCGAAGGGGGTCGTACCGTGCCTGGCTATGCCGTACTGCTACGTACGAAGCTGCGCGGGACCACTGCCGTCGCTCAAGCGCTCTTGCCGCTGAGGGGGCCCCTCGTGCGGGGAGGTACGCGTCTGCGCACACACCACGCCACTGAGGGCGGTCGGTTTGGAGCCGATCGGGCCACCGACCGGGCATCCTCATTCAGATGGCCCGCCGACTATCCGGCAGGCGCATTACCACTGTACCCCGGAATCGCGCAGCTGTGTCGGGCGAATTCATCACCGCGGCACGTTTAGGCAGACCGGCAGTGACCAGGGATGGTGACTTGGGGCGCCTTTCGGCGGGCTATTGTGCGGAGCATGTCGACCGTAGAAAACGCCACGCCCGCCGACGACGGCACCCCCGCCGAAGCCGTGGGCATCGCCGCCCAGGACTGGGCGGCCGCCTCCGCCTCGCCGCAGTACCGGGCCGCCGTCGTGGACCTGCTCGGCGCGCTCGCGTACGGAGAGCTCGCGGCCTTCGAACGCCTCGCGGAGGACGCGAAGCTCGCGCCCACCCTCGACGACAAGGCCGAGCTCGCCGCCATGGCGTCCGCCGAGTTCCACCACTTCGAGCGGCTGCGCGACCGGCTCGCGGCGATCGACGCCGAGCCCACCGCCGCCATGGAGCCCTTCGCCAAGGGCGTGGACGACTTCCACCGCCAGACCGCGCCCTCGGACTGGCTGGAGGGCCTGGTCAAGGCCTACGTCGGCGACTCGATCGCCAGCGACTTCTACCGCGAGGTCGCCACCCACCTCGACTCCGACACCCGGGCCCTCGTGCTCGGCGTGCTCGACGACACCGGCCACGGCAACTTCGCCGTCGAGAAGGTCCGCGCCGCCATCGAGGCCGACCCGCGCTGCGGCGGCCGCCTCGCCCTGTGGGCCCGCCGGCTGATGGGCGAGGCCCTCTCGCAGGCCCAGCGCGTGGTCGCCGAGCGCGACGCGCTCTCGACCATGCTCGTCGGCGGCGTCGACGGGATGGCCGCCGGCTTCGACCTCGCCGCCGTCGGCGAGATGTTCACCCGGATCACCAAGGCGCACACCAAGCGGATGGCCGCCCTCGGCCTCGCGGCCTAGGCTCCGCCGCCGCGCGTACGTCGGCCCCGGCACGGACTCGTCCGTGCCGGGGCCGACGCATGTCAGGGGTCAGCCCCGGGTCGGCACCGAAAACGGAGTCCGGTGCGAGGGCCTGCGGGGCCCGGAGGCCGGACGGAGCAGCAAGGACAGCACCACCGCCGACACCAGCACGGCCCCGACGAAGGTCGCGGTCAGGGTGTTGTGCCCCGGGCCGAGCGCGAAGTGCGTCAGATAGGCCCCGAAGAGCGCCCCGAGCACCCCGCTGACCAGCACCACTCTCAGCGCGGGCAGTCGGCGGGCGAGCACTCGCGCGGCTGTCGCGGACAGGGCGAGGCCCAGCAGGGCGGAGCCGAGCACTTCCATCAGCAGCATGAAGTCCCTCCCACACATCAGGGCAATCGACGTCACTGCGGTCCTACCCGAAGCGGAAGACACGGAAACGGCCCGGTGGGATCAACCACCGGGCCGTTTCAGACAGTTCTCGGCACGTCAGGTGCCATCGCGTCAGAGCGCTCCGAAGCCGACCTTGCGCGTGCTCGGCTCGCCCAGGTCGACGTACGACAGGCGGTCGGACGGCACCAGGACCTTGCGGCCCTTGGTGTCGGTCAGGCTGAGCAGCGGCGCGGTGCCGGACAGCGCGGCGGCGACGATGCTCTCCAGCTCCTCGGCGCTCAGGTCGCTCTCCAGCACGATCTCCCGGGGTGCGTGCTGCACGCCGATCTTGACCTCCACGGCTTTGTCCCTCCGACGGTCCGGTTCGCGCGATCAGCCGCGCCGTACGCGGTCCACATTAGCCCGGAGAGGGGACGGGAACCGCGCGCAGCGGACACGCTCGCAGCGAACAGCGCCGGAGGCGACGGTGTGCGCGGCCGCCCCGCGGCTCAGGCCTCGGCGCCCTGGTCGCCCGCCTGCTCGCTGCCGTGCAGCGGGAATCCCGCGATACCGCGCCAGGCGAGCGAGGTCAGCAGGCCCACCGCGGTGTCCCGGGCGACCGGGCTCTCGCTGGACAGCCAGTAGCGGGCCACCACCTGCGAGACCCCGCCCAGGCCCACGGCCAGCAGCATCGACTCGTCCTTGGACAGGCCGGTGTCCTCGGCGATCACGTCGGAGATGGCCTCGGCGCACTGGAGCGAGACCCGGTCGACGCGCTCGCGCACCGCCGGCTCGTTCGTCAGGTCGGACTCGAAGACCAGCCGGAAGGCGCCGCCCTCGTCCTCCACGTACGCGAAGTAGGCGTCCATCGTCGCCGCCACGCGCAGCTTGTTGTCGGTCGTCGACGCGAGCGCCGTGCGCACCGCGAGCAGCAGGGCCTCGCAGTGCTGGTCCAGCAGCGCCAGATAGAGGTCGAGCTTGCCGGGGAAGTGCTGGTACAGCACCGGCTTGCTCACGCCGGCCCGCTCCGCGATGTCGTCCATGGCCGCGGCGTGGTAACCCTGCGCGACGAAGACCTCCTGAGCCGCGCCCAGCAGCTGGTTGCGCCGGGCCCGGCGCGGCAGTCGCGTGCCCCGCGGACGCGCTGCCTCGGTCTGCTCGATGGCTGTCACGCCGCCTCCCACTTTCTCTAAGAACACAGTGCGCTCTGCGCCGCGCCGCCATCGTACTTTTCGGTAACCGAATCTGGTGGGTTCAAGCCGAGTTTTCTCGCGGTACGGACCGGTCGGAGACGCTGGTCAGCGGTAGTCGTCGTCGTCCAGCGGCACCACCCTGGCCTGCTCCACGGCATCGCCGTCATTGGCCTCACCGCGATCCACCCCGGTGACCCGGTCGTCGTCCTGCGACGGCTCCACCTCGGTCAGCTGCTCCGCGAGGTCCGCCTCGGGCGCTTCGGGGTCGACGACTTCCGGAAACGGCTCCCGGAAGGTGTCCGGCTCCGCAGGGTCGACAGTCATACCGCTCCCCTCGCTTCCTTCTGCTCACTACGAGCCTAGGAGGCTTGCGGACAGCCCGCTATACGGATCGCCATGCCTCTGTGACCGCGAACACAAGGAGTCCGGCGTGATCGTCTCGTAACATTGCCGCATGTCTTCGACCGAGCTGCCGGGTGTACGGTCCACCGCCGAGCCCTCCGCCCCGGCGGGAGCGGTCCGGCTGGCCGACGGGGAGCAGCTGCGCACCGTCGCACTGCCCGGGCTGGAGCTGGCGGTCCGGATGCGGCCGCCCGTCCGCACCGACCTGCCGCCCGCCCTCTTCGTCCACGGACTCGGCGGCTCCTCCCAGAACTGGTCCGCCCTCATGGAGCAGCTGGCGGACACGGTCGACGGCGAGGCCGTCGACCTGCCCGGCTTCGGCTGGTCCCCGCCGCCCGGCGACCGCGACTACTCCGTGACGGCCTTCGCCCGCGCGGTCATCCGGTACCTCGACGCCGCCGGCCGCGGGCCGGTCCACCTCTTCGGCAACTCCCTCGGCGGCGCCGTCTCCACCCGCATCGCGGCCGTCCGGCCCGACCTGGTGCGCTCCCTCACGCTGGTCTCGCCCGCCCTGCCCGAACTGCGCGTGCAGAGGTCGGCCGTGCCGACCGCGCTGCTCGCCGTCCCGGGCATGGCCGCGCTGCTGGGCCGGATCGCCCAGGGCCTGACCGCCGAACAGCGCACCCGGGGGGTGACGGAGCTCTGCTACGGGGACCCCGCTCGGGTGACGCCGGAGGGCTTCCGCAACGCCGTCGAGGAGATGGAGCGGCGGATGGCCCTGCCGTACTTCTGGGAGTCCCTGACCCGCTCGTCCCGCGGCATCGTCGACGCCTACACCCTCGGCGGCCAGCACGGACTGTGGCGGCAGGCCCAGCGGGTACTCGCACCGGCCCTGCTGGTCTACGGTGGCAGGGACCAGCTGGTCTCGTACCGTATGGCGCACAAGGCGGCCGCTGCCTACCGGGGCTCGCGGCTGCTGTGTCTGCCGGAGGCCGGGCACGTGGCGATGATGGAGTACCCCGAGGTGGTGGCAGCCGCCTTCCGGGAGCTGCTCAAGGACACCGAAGACGGCAGAGGCTGAGGACCGTGGGACGACATAGTCGCAAGGCGCCCGCACCCGCCCCGGTGCCCGCACCCGCCCCGGCGCCGGCCGGCCGGCCGTACGAGCAGCCCTACGAGCAGTCGCACGGGCGGCCGCCGGTGTACGAGGAACGCGGCCGGCCCTGGCCCGAGACCACCGTCACCCACCAGGGATACGTGCCCGAGGAGCGGCCCGTCCCCGGCGGCCACCCCCAGCAGCACGAGCGCGGTGGCGCCTGGGGGGCCCGGGCCGACTCCGTCTACGGGGACTGGCACGGGGTCCCGCGGCCCCGGGCCGCGACGGCCCTGCTGGACACCGACACCCCGGCCTTCGGCACCCCCGCGGTCGGCTTCCCGCAGGTCACCCTGGCTCCGCCGGCCGAGGGGCCCGCCCCCGTCCGGGTGCCCGCCCCCTCGCGCGTGCCTGCTCCCTCGCGCGTCTCCGCCCCCTCGCGGGGCACCGCTCCCGGCCGCGGCCCCGCCGCCGATCCGGCCCGCGACCCCCTCACCTCCACCGGGTCGCACCGCCGCGTGCCCGCGCAGCGCGGGCCCGCCGACGCCCTGCCGGTGCCGGTGCCGGCGCCGGTGCCGGAGCAGCCCGGCTCCAGCCGCGGTGCGAAGGTCCGCACCTACACCGGCATGGCCGCCGCGGCCGTCACCACCGTCCTCGCCGTCGTCGTCGCGGGCCAGGTCGCCGCGGACGGCGACAGCGTCCAGCCCGGCACGCTCACCGCCACCGACGACAGCCGGGCCGACGGGGCGGCGTCCCGTTCCGACGGCCGCCCGACGCCGGACGCGGTCGCGCAGGCGCCCGCGCAGGCACCCGCGCCCGCGCCGGAGCTCACGTACGAGCAGAAGATGGCCCAGCAGCTGCCGATCGACGAGAAGCTGACCGGCTCCGGCGTCTTCGACACCGTGCCGGGCGTGGCCAAGGCCCCCGGCAAGGGCAAGCTCGTGCGCTACCGGGTCGACATCGAACAGGGCCTGGGCCTGGACCCGCAGCTGTTCGCCGAGGCCGTCCACCGCACCCTCAACGACGACCGCAGCTGGGGCCACGGCGGCACCAAGGCCTTCGAGCGGGTGCCGGGCGGCGAGAGCGACTTCGTCATCACCCTGGCCAGCCCCGGGACCACCGGGAAGTGGTGCGCCAAGTCCAACCTGGACACCACCGTCGACAACGTCTCCTGCGACTCCGCCGCCACCGAGCGCGTGATGATCAACGCGTTCCGCTGGGCCCAGGGCGCCGCCACGTTCGGGCCGGACCAGATGCTCGCCTACCGCCAGATGCTGATCAACCACGAGGTCGGACACCGCCTCGGACACGGCCACGTGAACTGCCGCACGCCCGGCGCACTCGCCCCGATCATGCAGCAGCAGACGAAGTCGCTCGATATCGACGGCATCCAGTGCAAGCCCAACCCGTGGGTTTTCCCCGGTAGTTGACCGCCCTTCGCGGCGGAATCCGCCGCGTAGCGCGCTCGAACGCGAACCGTACGGGAAAGTTACGACTCTTCACCCCTTCCGGTGGCGCGACGGACAACCGTCCGTCGCGCCTTCGGCATATCCGCTTGAGTTCTTCCGCGGCGGGTCGCCGGGCCTACGGCGACCGCCTGAACGGGAGATCGGGGGTGCCACTCGTGCGGATCGGACTGCTCACGGAAGGTGGTTATCCGTATGCCACGGGAGAGGCGAGGCTGTGGTGCGACCGGCTCGTGCGCGGGCTCCCGCAGCACGAGTTCGAGCTCTACGCACTGAGCCGCAGCGCCGAGCAGGAGCGCGCGAGGGTCCTGCTGCCCGAACACGTCACCCGGGTCCGGACCGCCCCCCTGTGGGCCCCGGCCGACGACGGGCGGACGTACTCCCGGCGCGAGCGCCGGCGGTTCGCCGACTGCTTCCGGGAACTGGTCCACGGGATCTGCGCCGGCGAGGCGCCCGCCTTCGCCGCCGGGCTCTACGGGCTCGCCGGACTCGCCCGCGAACAGGGCGGCCTGTACGCGGCGCTGCGCTCCGAGTCCGCGGTACGGGTCCTCGAGTCCGCCTGCCGGGCGCCCGGCGCCGGGCGGGCCGTGCAGGCGGCGCAGGTCCCGGACCTGCTGGAGTTCGTGGACGAACTGGAGCGGATGCTGCGGCCGTTGTCCCTCGACTGGTACGAGGAGAACGCCCGGCTCGGGAGCCTCGGCGCGGTCGACGTCTGCCACGCGGCGGCGGGCGGGGTCGCGGCGCTGCCCGGACTGCTGGCCAAACGCTTCTTCGGGGTCCCGCTGCTGGTCACCGAGTACGGGGTCCAGCTGCGGGCCCACTACCTCGAGCGGAGCCCCGAGGCCCGCCCGGCCCTACGGGCCCTGCTCGCGGCCTTCCACATCCGGCTGGCCGGCGAGATCTACGCCCGGGCCGACCTCCTGACCCCCGGCAACGCGCACGCCAGACGCTGGCAGGAGCGGTGCGGGGCCGCCCGGGACAAGCTGCGGACCGTCTACCCGGGGATGGAGGCGGACCGATTCGCCACCGTCGGGGAGTCCGCGGACCGCGGCGACCCCGACACCCTCGTCTGGGTCGGGCGGATAGAGCCCGCCAAGGACCTCATCGCCCTGCTGCACGCCTTCGCGGAGGTCCGCAAGGCCGCTCCCGAGGCGCGCCTGCGCATCTTCGCCACGGCCGCGGCCCCCGGCTACCTCGCCGACTGCCGGTCCCTGGCCGCCCAGCTCTTCCCCGACGAGGCGGCCGACGCCGTCACCGTGGGGGAGAATCCCGTCACCTTCGAGGAGATCGGCGGCCCCGACGCGCCGACCCCGGCCGAGGCGTACGGCGCCGGGCGGGTGGTCGTGCTGTCCTCCGTGATCGAGGGCTTCCCGGTCACCCTGGCCGAGGCGATGCTGAGCGGCCGCGCCACGGTCTCCACCGACGTCGGCGCGGTCTGCGAGGTCATCGGGGGCACCGGGCTCGTCGTCCCGCCGCGCAATCCGCGGGCGCTGGCCGATGCGTGCCTGGCGCTGCTGCGGGATCCCGAGCGGGCGCACCGGCTCGGCGCGGCCGCGCGGGCCAGGGCCCTGGAGCTGTTCACCGTCGAGCAGAACGTGGCCGCGTTCCGGGAGATCTACCTGAGGCTGCTCGCCGCCGGGTCGGCGCGGCCGGACGGGGAGGTCCCCTTCGCCCGGCCCGCCGAGGCGCGGGTGCCGGGCCACTGGACCAGCCCCACCTGGGCCGAACCCGCACCGGAGGCGACGGCATGACCACCATGGACCCGCCCGCCGGCCGGCTGCCGGCCGTCCGCGTGGCCGCCTGCGGCGGGGCTGCATCGGCTGGGCCTGAAGGGTCGGATGCGGATGCGGCGCCGTTGCCGGGGCTCCGCCCCGGACCCCGCGCCTCAAACGCCGGCGGGGCTGAACTTGCCGGGCCCCGTGCCTCGAGTGCCGGTGGGGGGACTTCGGCGCGGCGGGGTAAAGGGGATCCCGTCAAGGCGCTGTTGCACCGGCATCGGGAGTTGTGCGAGCGGGCCGTGGATGCGCTGGAGATCGCCGCCGGGCTGGAGGCCCACGGGATCACCGACCGCACCGCCCGGCGCTTCCGGCACCGGGACGTCTTCGCGCTCGCCGAGGAGCTGTACGCCCGCACCCCGCACGGGGAGGCGCCCGCCGCCGCACGCACCCGGGTGCCGGCCGGGCCCTCCGCGCTCCTGGGGCTCGGCTGCGCACTGCTCCCCGGGGCCCTCGCGTTCGGGGCGGCCGCCGCCGTGCCGGCGTGGGCCGGGCCCGTCGCCGTGGCCGTGACCGTCGCCGCGCTGGTGTGGCCCGGCCGGGCCGCCGGCGGGCGGTGGCCCTGGGCGGCGCACCTGCTCGCCGCGGCCGTCGCCGGCTGGGCCGCGCACCGGTACGGCACCGCCCTCGCGCTCGGCCTCGCCCTGGCCGCCGCCCCCGGACACCTGCTCGCCGCGGCCTTCGCGGCCCGGGCCAGGGCCCGGCTCGCCGGGAGCCGCGCCCTGGAGGAGTTCGCGGACCGGGTCCGGCCGCTGCTCCTCGCCGCCGTCGCGGTGTTCGCCGCGGCCGCCGCCGGAGCCGCCGCGCTCGCCGGAGCCCCGCTCACCGCGGCGGTACCGCTCGCCCTGCTGCTGTTCCTGACCAGGCTGCTGCTCCGGCACGGAGCCCACCGCGGGCCCGTCGCCGCGGCCCTGGCGCTCGCCCTCGTACCCGTCCCGGCCGCGGCCTCCGCCGCGGCCGCGGGACTCCTCGTACACGCGGTCCTCGCACTGTCCCGCGCATCCGCCCATGCGCGGCCCCGTCCACCCACCCGCAAGGAGAAACAGAAGATGACCGGCCAGCCAACCAACCAAGGGGCCACGCGATGAGGGTGCTGCTGATCGGAGCCAACGGATACCTCGGCCGCTACGTCGCCGACCGCCTGCTCGCCGACCCCGCCGTCCAGCTCACCGCGCTCGGCCGCGGCGACGACGCCGACGTCCGGTTCGACCTCGCCACCGGCAGCCCCGGCGCGCTGACCCGCTTCCTCGACGCCGTCCACCCCGGCGTCGTGATCAACTGCGCCGGCGCCACCCGCGGCGGAGCCCGCGAGCTCACCCGGCACAACACGGTGGCCGTCGCCACCATCTGCGAATCGCTGCGCCGCAGCGGCTGCGGGGCCCGCCTCGTCCAGCTCGGCTGCGCCGCCGAGTACGGGCCCAGCCAGCCCGGCTCCTCCACGGCCGAGGACGCCGTGCCGAGACCCGGCGGGCCGTACGGGGTCAGCAAACTGGCCGCCACCGAGCTGGTCCTCGGCTCCGGCCTGGACGCCGTCGTGCTCCGGGTGTTCTCGCCCGTCGGCCCCGGCACCCCCGCCGGCTCCCCCCTCGGCCGGCTCGCCGAGGCGATGCGGCGCGCCATGCAGTCCGGGGACGGGGAGCTCAAGCTCAGCGGGCTCGGCGTGCAGCGCGACTTCGTCGACGTACGGGACGTGGCCCGGGCCGTGCACGCCGCCTCGCTCTCGGCGGCCCAGGGCGTGGTGAACATCGGCACCGGCCGTGCGGTGCGGCTGCGCGACGCGGCCGCCGTCCTGGCCCGGGTCGCCGGGTACGGCGGCGCCCTGCACGAGCTGGACCTCCCGCACGGCGGGCCCCAGCAGCACGCCCACCCCGGCCGGCCGGCCGGCCTCGCCGCCATCGGGGCCCCCCGCTCCGAGGCGACCGCCGAGCAGCTCGCCGCGGCCGCCGCCCCCCAGCCGTACCCGTACCCCGACGGCTGCGGGGCCTGGCAGCAGGCCGATGTCCGCACCGCCCGCGACCGGCTCGGCTGGCGGCCGCGGATCAACCTGGAGGAGTCCCTCGCGGACATCTGGATGGAGGCGGCGTGCCGCATCTGACCACGCCGCCGGGGGCGGCCGAGGCCACCACCGGGGCCGGCCGCCTCGGTCTGGGCATCCCCGGTTACGCGCACCCGCTGCTCGCCCCCGTGGAATGGGCCGAGCTGACCCGCCCCGGAACCCCGCTGCACTGGGCGGTGCTCAACGTCACGGACGGCCCGGGCGGGCGGCCCGACCCGCACTGCACCGAGGCGGCCGCGAGGCTCCGCGGCGCGGCCGGCACCGGTCCCCGCCTCCTCGGCCATCTCGCGATGCGCGAGGGGGAGCGCTCCTTCGGGGAGCTGGTCTCCGACGCCCACCGCTTCCGCGACTGGTACGGGGTGGGCGGCTTCTACCTCGCCGGGGCCCCCGCCGGCAAGGCCGAACTCGCCCCGGTGCGCCGGGTCGCGGACACCCTGCGCGGCCTCGGGGACGACGTGCGGATCGTGCTCGGGCACGGCACGCACCCGTACGAGGGCTACCTGGAGGCCGCCGACCAGCTGGTCACCTTCTCCGGGGCGTGGGCCGACTACCGCTGGTCGCAGGTGGCCGAGTGGACCGCCGACCATCCGCCGGAGCGCTTCTGCCACCTCGTCCACGGGGTACCGCGCACCCACCTGGAGGAGGCCATGCGGATCGCGCGCTGGCAGGGCGCGGGCACCATCTGGTTCACCGACCGGCGCGGCGCGGCCGACCGCGACCCCTGGGCGTCCATGCCCGGGTACTGGGACGAAATCGTCTCGCGGATCGGGACGGGTGTCTTGGAATGAAGACGGGCGTGGCAGTGTTACGGGAAGAACCACCGTTGAGAACGTCACCATCTACGGAGTCCCCGTGTCGCTGCCACCCCTGGTCGAGCCAGCTGCTGAGCTCACCGTTGACGAGGTTCGTCGGTACTCCCGCCACCTGATCATCCCGGATGTGGGGATGGACGGCCAGAAGCGCCTGAAGAACGCCAAGGTGCTGGCCGTGGGCGCGGGCGGCCTCGGCTCGCCCGCCCTCATGTACCTGGCCGCGGCCGGCGTCGGCACGCTGGGCATCGTGGAGTTCGACGAGGTCGACGAGTCGAACCTGCAGCGCCAGATCATCCACAGCCAGGCGGACATCGGCCGTTCCAAGGCCGCGTCGGCCCGCGACAGCGTGCTGGGCATCAACCCGTACGTGAACGTGGTCCTGCACGAAGAGCGGCTCGAAGCCGAGAACGTGATGGAGATCTTCAGCCAGTACGACCTCATCGTCGACGGCACGGACAACTTCGCCACGCGCTACCTGGTCAACGACGCCTGCGTGCTGCTGAACAAGCCGTACGTATGGGGCTCGATCTACCGCTTCGACGGCCAGGCCTCGGTCTTCTGGTCCGAGCACGGCCCGTGCTACCGCTGCCTCTACCCGGAGCCCCCGCCGCCGGGCATGGTCCCGAGCTGCGCCGAGGGCGGCGTGCTGGGCGTGCTCTGCGCGTCCATCGGGTCCATCCAGGTCAACGAGGCGATCAAGCTCCTCGCGGGCATCGGCGAGCCGCTGGTCGGCCGTCTGATGATCTACGACGCCCTGGAGATGCAGTACCGCCAGGTCAAGGTCCGCAAGGACCCCGACTGCGCGGTCTGCGGCGAGAACCCGACCGTCACCGAGCTGATCGACTACGAGGCCTTCTGCGGCGTCGTGTCGGAGGAGGCCCAGGAGGCGGCCGCCGGCTCGACGATCACTCCCAAGCAGCTCAAAGAGTGGATCGACGACGGCGAGAACATCGAGATCATCGACGTCCGCGAGATCAACGAGTACGAGATCGTCTCGATCCCCGGCGCGAAGCTGATCCCCAAGGGCGAGTTCCTGATGGGCACCGCCCTCCAGGACCTCCCGCAGGACAAGCGCATCGTCTTGCACTGCAAGACGGGTGTCCGCAGTGCGGAAGTCCTGGCGGTCCTGAAGGCCGCGGGCTTCGCGGACGCGGTCCACGTCGGCGGCGGCGTCATCGGCTGGGTCCACCAGATCGAGCCGGACAAGCCGATCTACTAGCAGTAGCCGAAGGGGCCGTACTCCGCGGGGAGTACGGCCCCTTCGTCGTGCCGTGCCCGGCGCGCGGGTCAGACGGGGGACCCGGTCGGGGGCGCCGTCGGGCTCCCGGTCGGGTCCGCCTTCGCGGTGCAGACGGTTCCGGCGGCGGGCTTCTTCCCCTCGATCAGATAGGCGTTCACGGCGTCCTGCACGCAGGTGTCGCCGCTGTTGTACGCGCCGTGCCCCTCGCCCTTGTAGGTGAGCTCCACACCGACGCCGGGGCCGAGCCGCTCGACCATGCGGCGGGCGCCCTCGTACGGGGTGGCCGGGTCGCCGGTGTTGCCGATCACCAGGATCGGGGCGGATCCGGGGGCGGAGACGTCCGGGGTCTCCCAGGCGCCCGCGACCGGCCAGTCGGTGCAGCCCATCATCGCCCAGCCGAGGAAGTCGCCGAAGACCGGCGAGGCCGCACGGAAGGCCGGCAGCTTGGCCTTGGTCTGCGCCAGGGTGTACCGGTCCTTCGCGTCGGCGCAGTTGATGGCGGTGTTCGCGGCGCCGATGTTGCTGTAGCGGCCTTCCTGGTCGCGGCCGTTGAGGGCGTCGGACAGGGCGAGCAGCAGCTGGCCCTGGCCGCCGTCGGCCTCGTCGAGGCCCTGCTCCAGCAGCGGCCACAGCTCCTTGGAGTACAGGGCCTGGGCGATGCCGTTGGTCGCCTGGCCCTCGGTGAGCTGCCGGTCGCCGATGCCCGCGATGGGCTTGGCGGCCAGGTCTTTCTGGAGCTTGATGATGTTGGCCTCGATCTCCTTGGCGGTGCTGCCCTGGAGCTTGCACTCGTCGCCGCGGTCCACGCAGTCCTGGGCGAAGTTGCCGAGGGCGAGCTGGAAGCCCTTCGCCTGGCCGAGCGCGCCCTCCTCGGAGGTCTTGGTCGGGTCCACGACGGCGTCGAACACGGCCCGTCCCACGTTCTTCGGGAAGAGGTGGGCGTAGACCCCGCCGAGCTCGGTGCCGTAGGAGATGCCGAAGTAGTTCAGCTTCTCGTCGCCGAGGGCCTGGCGGATGCGGTCCAGGTCGCGGGCGGCGTTGGAGGTGCCGACGTGGGGGAGGAGCTTGTCGGAGTTCTGCTCGCAGGCCTCCCGGTAGGTCCGGATGTTGTCGACGAAGCCCTGCTCCTCCTGCGGGGTGTCGGGCGTGGAGTCCTGGGCGTAGTACGTGTCCAGCTGCTTGTCGTCCTCGCAGCGGACGGGGGCGCTGCGGCCGACCCCGCGGGGGTCGAAGCTGACCAGGTCGTACCGGGCGCGCAGGGCCTCGTACTCCTTCGCGGCGCCGGGCAGGGTGGTGATGCCGGAGCCGCCGGGGCCGCCGAAGTTGAAGACGAGGGAGCCGAGGCGGTTCTTCTGGTCGCGGGCCTTGGCGCGGATCAGGGCGATCGGGAGGGTCTCGCCCTCGGGCTTCGCGTAGTCGAGGGGCACGTCGAGGGTGGCGCACTGCCAGTCCTTGGGCGGGGCCTGGCCGCCGCCCTCCAGGGGGCTGGGGGCCGGGCACTCGCCCCACTTGAGGGGCTTGGCCTCCTTGGCGCCGTCGGCCTGCCCCTTCTTTCCTTCGCCGTCGTCGGAGCAGCCGGCGGAGGCGAGCAGTGCGGCGGCCAATGCGGTGGCGGCGGTGACCCGCCAGACGTTTCTCGGCATGTCCCCATCCTCGGTGCCGGTCGGCTGCGCCGCCCCCGCGCTGACCCAAACGTGGCTCGGCCGCCGCCTGCCCACCCGGCTGCGCCGAAGCCAGTCCCTCCACCCCCTCCGGCTGAGCCGGGCGGCTGAACTCGGCTTCGCCGTCTCGTCTGGCTGCGCGGCGACCAAACCGGGCTTCGCTGTCTCGTCTGGCTGCGCGGCGACCAAACCGGGCTTCGCTGTCTCGTCTGGCTGCGCGGCGACCAACCGGGCTTCGCTGTCTCCTCTGGCTGCGCGGCGACCAACCGGGCTTCGCTGTCTCCTCTGGCTGCGCCGTGAGCAAACCTGGCCTCGCCCGCCCCCTCCGGCTGCGCCAGGACCAACCCAGCCCCTCCGGCGTTTGAGGAGCGGGGTCTGGGGCGGAGCCCCAGGAAACCCGGCTCCGCCGGGAACGCGGGGGCGCCGCGCGCGCCGCCCGCGCCCCCGC